>NZ_CP049867.1:3600000-3900000 GCF_011299595.1 Nocardioides sp. HDW12B
GCGACGTCCGCCTCGCCCACGAAGGGCAGACCGGCATCGGCGTCGGAGTGGACCGCCACCGTCTGGATCCCCAGCCGTCGGCACGTCGCGAACACCCGGCGGGCGATCTCGCCCCGGTTCGCCACCAGCACACGATTGATTGTCGCCATGTCTCACATCCTGAAGACACCGAAGCGGTCGGTGCCCTCGATCGGTCGGTTCTCGATGACGGACAGGCAGATCGCCAGGATGGTGCGGGTGTCGCGCGGGTCGATGACCCCGTCGTCGTACACCATCCCGGAGAGGAAGAAGGGCAGGCTCTGCTCCTCCACCGACTGCTCGATGAAGGCCCGCAGCCCGGCGTCACCCTCCTCGTCGTACGCCTTGCCCTTGGCCTCCGCCGCCGCCCGGGCGACGATCGAGAGCACGCCGGCGAGCTGCGCCGGGCCCATGACCGCCGACTTGGCGCTCGGCCAGGTGAAGAGGAAACGGGGGTCGAAGGCGCGGCCGTTCATGCCGTAGTTGCCGGCGCCGTAGGACGCGCCCATGACGATCGACAGGTGGGGCACGGTCGAGTTGCTGACCGCGTTGATCATCTGCGCGCCGTGCTTGATGATCCCGCCCTGCTCGTAGTCCTTGCCGACCATGTAGCCGGTGGTGTTGTGCAGGAAGAGCAGCGGCACGTCGACCTGGTTGGCCAGCTGGATGAACTGCGTCGCCTTCTGGGCCTCCTCGGAGAACAGGATGCCCTGGGCGTTGGCGAGGATGCCGATCTGGCGTCCGTGCAGGCGCGCCCACCCGGTGACCAGCGACGGGCCGTAGAGCGGCTTGAACTCGTCGAAGACCTGCCCGTTGCCCGGACCGACGCCGTCGCAGAGCCGCGCGATCACCTCACGGGGGTCGAACGGCTCCTTGAGGTCGGTCGGGATGAGGTCGAGCAGCTCCTCGGGGTCGGCGTCCGGCTCGCGGAAACCGGCGCTCGAGCCGTCCCCGGTGGTTGAGCCCGTCGAGACCTTCCGGTGGTTGAGCCGCGCGATGATGCGCCGCCCGATCCGGATCGCGTCGCGCTCGTCCACGGCGAGGTAGTCGGCGAGCCCCGAGACCTTGGCGTGCATCTCCGCACCGCCCAGCGACTCGTCGTCGGACTCCTCACCGGTGGCCATCTTGACCAGCGGAGGACCGCCGAGGAAGACCTTGGCGCCCTCCTTGACCATCACGACGTAGTCGCTCATGCCCGGCACGTAGGCGCCGCCCGCGGTGGAGTTGCCGAACACCAGCGCCACGGTGGGCCGCTTGTCGGCCGAGGCCCGCGTGATGTCGCGGAACAGCTTGCCGCCCGGGATGAAGATCTCCTTCTGCGTCGGCAGGTCCGCCCCGCCCGACTCGACGAGGTTGACCGTGGGCAGCCGGTTCTCGTGGGCGATCTGCGCCGCCCGGAACGCCTTCTTCAGCGTCCACGGGTTGCTCGCGCCGCCCTTCACGGTCGGGTCGTTGGCCACGATCATGCACTCGACGCCCTCGACGACCCCGATGCCGCAGACCATGCTGGCGCCGACGGTGAAGTCCGAGCCCCAGCCGGCCAGCGGCATCAGCTCCAGGAACGCCGAGCCCTCGTCGACGAGCAGCTCGATGCGCTCGCGCGCCAGCAGCTTGCCGCGCTTGCGGTGCCGCTCGTTGTAGCGCTCCCCGCCGCCGTCGACGGCCTTGGCGTGCTCGGCGTCCAGCGCGGCGAGCTTGTCGAGCATCGCCTCGCGGCGCGTCGGCTCCGCGGCCTCCGCGGCCGGGTCGGTCTCCAGCACCTCGGTCATGACGCGAGCCCCAACAGCTTCGCGGCCAGGTCGTCCAGCACTTCGTTCGCTCCTCCTCCGATGCCGAGGATGCGCACGTCACGGTAGTGACGCTCCACCTCGGTCCCGTGCATGTAGCCGGCGCCGCCGAAGACCTGGACGGCCTCGTCCGTGCAGTACGTCGCCGCCGCCACCCCCAGCCGCTTGGCGTGCAGCGCCTCCACGAGCGGCTGCTCACCGGCGTCGTAGCGCCGGGCGACCTCCCGCGTGTAGACCCGCGCCGCGTCGACCTGCCGGTGCATCTCCACCAGCTTGTGGCGCACGACCTGGTTGTCGACCAGCCGCTGGCCGAACGCCTCCCGTTCCCGGGCGTACGACGTCGCCAGCTCCAGGCAGCGCGCTGCCGTCGCGTAGCCCTGGACCGCCAGCGCGATCCGCTCGGTCACGAACGCCAGCGCGATCTGGACGAACCCGGAGTCCGCGTTTCCGACGAGGTTGCCGACCGGCACGCGCGCGTCGACGTACGACAGCTCCGCCGTGTCCGACGAGCGCCAGCCCATCTTGTCGAGCTGACGAGAAACCTCGAAACCGGGCGTCCCGCGCTCGACCACCAGGAGGCTGATCCCCCGGTGCCCCGGGCCGCCGGTCCGCACCGCGGTCGTCACGAAGTCGGCCCGGACCCCCGACGTGATGTAGGTCTTCGACCCGTTCACCACGAACGCGTCTCCGTCCCGCTCCGCCCGCGTCCGCAGGCCCGCCACGTCCGACCCGCCACCGGGCTCGGTGATCGCCAACGACCCGATCAGCTCACCGGCCAACGTCGGCCGCACGAACCGGTCGACCAGGTCGGCGTTGCCGCTGGCCACGATGTGGGGCAGCGCGATCCCGTGCGTCATCAGCGAGGCCATCAGACCGCCGGACGCCCCGGACTCCATCATCGCCTCGGTCAGGCACACGGAGTCGAGCAGACCACCACCGGACCCGCCGACCTCCTCGGGGAAGCCGACCCCCAGGAACCCCTGCTTGGCCGCCGCCACGTGCAGCTCTCTCGGCAGCTCGCCGGCGTCCTCCCAGCCCTGCAGGTGCGGCATCACCTCGCGCTCCACGAACGTCCGGGCGCTGGCCCGCAACGCCTCCTGCTCCTCCGACCAGTAGCCCACGCTCACAGCAGCTCCTCCGGTACGTCGACGTGCCTCGACCGGGCCCACTCGCCCAGTCCCTTCGCCTGCGGGTCGAACCGGCTGCTCGCCGCCACGCCCTCGCCCAGCAGTCCCCGGACCACGACATTCACCCCGCCCAGGTTGGGCAGTGCGAACACCTCGACCTCCAGCCCCTCGGCCTCCGGCAGCAGCCCCCGGACCCACTCCGGCGTCACCGTCCCCAGCAACCACTCGGTCCTCGGTCCCGCCAACGGGTGGTCCTGGCTGACCCACAGCCCCAGGTTCGCGTCCCCACCCTTGTCCCCGCTCCGCGCGTGAACGAGTCGACCGAGGGGGACTTTCACGGTCGGGAGGGGGGTGCGCGCCGCGGCGGCGGAGTCCGCCTCCGGGCCCAACCACCCTCTCCGCTCCTCCGTCGCTGCGAGGGGGCCAGGCCCATCCACGGTCCCGGAGGCGGGCTCCGCCGCCCCGTCGCGCACGTCCCTGCCCGCGTCGCGCGCCTCGCTCGAGGTGGGCGCTGAGCCGCCCGGCACCGACGGGGTCTCCGGGACCCCCGGGGCGACCGTGGATGGGACTGGCCCCCCTGGAGCGACGGAGGAGCGGAAGGGGTGGTTGGGCGCACCGGGGGTCCCGGCGACCGCGGCGGGGACGGACCGGGACCCTCCCGACGCGACCGACGCGACCGGGTCGATGACCTCGGTGGAGCCGTCGTGGTGGTGGACGGTGTGGGTGACGGCCGTGGCGGGGACGTAGCCGGGCTTGTAGATGCCGTAGGGGGTGGCCGGCGCCGGGGGTGTCGTGAGGGTGAAGCCGGGATAGGAGGCCAGGGCGAGCTCGACGAGGGGGGCGGTGAAGGCCTTGCCGGCGTTGGACGCGTCGGGGTCGCGGACGGAGACGCGGAGGCGGGCGCTGGCGGCCTCCTGGGTGTCGGCGTCCGGGTGGTCGGTGCGGGCGAGGGCCCAGTCGAGCGAGGCGACGGTGGTGCCGGCGGCGGCCCAGGCGGCCTCGACCTGGCGGCGCACCCAGGCGGACTTGGCCTCGATGTCGAGGCCGGTGAGGACCAGCTCCATCTGGTTGCGGAAGCCGCCGAGGTGGTTGAGGCAGACCTTGAGGGTGGCGGGCGGGGCGGAGCCCCGGACGCCGCTGACGGCGACCCGGTCGGGGCCGGCGGGGGCGAGCTCGATCGAGTCGAGGTGGGTGGTGACGTCGGGGCCGAGGTAGGCGGTGGACTGGATCTCGTAGACCAGCTGGGCGGTGACCGTGTCGACGGTGACGAGACCGCCGGTGCCGTCGTGCTTGGTGATCACCGAGGAGCCGTCGGCGGCGATCTCGGCGACCGGGAAGCCGAGGGGGGTCTCCGCGCGGCCGGTGTCGAGGAGGGCGTGGAAGCCGCTGAAGTTGCCGCCGGTGGCCTGGGCACCGCACTCGATGACGTGGCCGGCGACGACGGCCCCGGCGAGCTCGTCGTACGACGTGGGGGTCCAGCCGAAGTGGGAGACGGCCGGGCCGACGACGACCGAGGCGTCGGTGACACGGCCGGTGACGACGACGTCGGCGCCACGGTCGAGGGCGGCGGCGATGCCGAAGGCGCCCAGGTAGGCGTTGGCGGTGAGCGGGGAGCCGTCGGCGTCGAGGCCGAGCTCGGCGGCCCGGTCGATGAGGTTGTCGCCGTCGACCCACGCGATGCGCGGGCTGAGGCCCTGGGCGGCGGCGACCTCGGTGAGGCGGGCGGCGAGGCCGGCGGGGTTGAGCCCGCCGGCGTTGGCGACGAGGCGGACGCCGCGCTCGAGGGCGAGCCCGAGGCAGTCCTCGGCCTGGCGCACGAAGGTCCGGGCGTAGCCGAGGGCGGGGTCCTTCATCTGGTCGCGGCCGAGGATGAGCATCGTGAGCTCGGCGAGGTAGTCGCCGGTGAGCACGTCGAGCTCGCCGCCCTCGAGCATCTCGCGCATGGCCGAGAGCCGGTCGCCGTAGAAGCCCGAGCAGTTGCCGACCCGCAGCGGGCGGGCGGCAGGCGCGCTCACGCGGCTCCCTGCGGGGCACGTCCGCTGCCGGAGGGGCCGGCGAAGGCCTGGGCGACGTCGAGCCAGCGGTCGGCGTCGGGGCCGACGGCCGTCAGGGCGAGGTCGTCGCGGTGCCGGCGCTGGGTCACCAGCAGGGCGAAGTCCCACGCCGGACCGGTGACGTGCTGGTCCGCGGCGGCGTCGCCGTACTCCCACCGCTCGCCGCCCGGCGCGGTCAGGCTCACGTGGACCGGCGCCTGCGGCACCTCGAGCCCGGCGTTGGCGAAGGCGAAGCCCCGGGTCCGGACCCCGATGTGCACGACGTGGCGGACCCGGTCGTGCGGCTCGACGGCGACCCCGAGGGCCTCGGCGACGTCGAGGCCGTGGGCCCAGGTCTCCATGAAACGCGCGCTGGCCATGGACGGCCCTCCCATCGGGGGACCGAACCACGGCATCTTCTCGCCCGACGGGTGGTCGCTGAGGACCTGGGCCAGCCGCTGGCGGCCGGCCCGCCAGCGGGTGAGGAGCTCCTCGGACGGCAGCCGCCCGAGGCGCAGCGCCTCGGCGTCGACGAAGCCGTCGGGGTCCTCGATCGCCCGCAGCACGTAGCCGTCCCACGCCGCCTTGTCGGTGGCGGCCGCCACGGCGACCTCGTCGGTCCAGGCCAGGTGCGCCACCGAGGTGGCGACGTCCCACCCCTCGGCCGGGGTCGGGGTGCGCCAGCCCGCGTCGTCGAGGTCGGCGACCAGCGCGTCGAGGGCGTCGCCCTCCACGGCGAGGTCGGCGAGGATCGGCAGGGTCTTGGGGTCGGTCACGAGGTGCCCTCACGTCGAGTGGTCGGGTCGGGGCGGCGGATGGTCGCCTCGATGGTGTCGGCCCAGTGGTCGAGGATGCGCTCGCGGCGCGCCAGGTCGTCCGCGACCAGGGTGGCCAGCCCGAGGCCACGCATGAGGTCGAGCGTGGCCTGGACGAGCTCACGGTTGCCGGGCAGCGACTCGTCGACGGCGAGCGCGTCGACGGTCGAGCGGTGGGTGGCGCGACCGACGCGGGTCTCGAGGTCGGCGACCGCCTCCCGCAGCGCGACGTCGGTGCGGGCGGCCATCCACAGCTCGGCGGCGGCGACGAAGAGCGGCCCGGTGAACAGGTCGGCCAGGACCCCGAGGACGGCGCGGGTGCGCCCCCCGCCGGTCGGCAGCTCGGCGGTCCGCGCCAGCACCTCCTCACGCCGTACGGCGGTCAGGTGCTCGACCGCCGCCAGCACCAGGTCGTTCTTGGTCGGGAAGTGGTGGAGCTGGGCCCCCCGGCTGACGCCGGCCCGCTGGGAGACGAGCGTGGTCGACGTCCCGCTCCAGCCGTGCTCGACCAGGCACTCGACGCAGGCCTCGAGGAGGCGCTGCCGCATGGCGCGCGTGCGCTGCTCCTGCGGCACGCGCACGGTCGTCGGCATGGCGGTCACTCTGCCCGCCACCAAACAAACAGTCAAGACTGATTGTTTCCAGTCCGGGTTTTACTCGACGCGGGGAGCAGGCCTTTCCTAGAATGGCTTGAACCCCATGCGCTCGGGAGGCGCGCCGGGGAAACGACAGGGGGCAGTCATCAGCGTGACCCTCCATGGCGTCGACCGACGGCTGCACCACGTGCTGCAGCGGTTGCCGCGCATCCTGCGCAGCGACCGCGCTCCGCGCGCCGTGCTGCGCGAGATCGCCGCGACCGCCCGTGAGCTCTGCGAGTCCGACTACGCATTCGCGGCCCTGCTCGACGAGGAACGCGGCTTCTCCGCCATCGGCTCCAGCGGCCTGCCTGCGGAGCTCGAGGAGCTGCTGACCTCGCACCCGGCACTGCTGCGGGCCCGCGCGGCGGTGCTCGAGCAGGAGGGCACGGTCCGGCTGTCGCTGGAGGCGATCGAGGTCCCTGCCTCACGCACCGGCGAGACGGGTCGACGCTCGGCGGTCACCTTCGGCGAGCTCATGGCGGTCCGGCTGCGGGCCGGCGTGCGCACCGTCGGCATCGTCGTGCTCGCCAACCGCCCCGGTGCCGGCCCCCTGGGACCGGAGGCGGACGAGCTGCTCGCCGAGCTCGGACGGGCGCTGGGCTCGGCGATGGACAACGCGCTGCTGCTGCGCGAGGTGCTGCACGCCCGGCGGTGGATGCGGGCGGCGACCACGCTGACCCAGCAGCTGCTCGGTGACGAGATCGACGAGCCGCTGCGTGAGGTCTCCGAGCGGGCGATGGACCTCGCGGGGGCCGACTTCACGATCGTCGCCCTCATCCAGGGCACCCACATGCACGTCCAGCACGTCAGCGGGCTCGACGACAACGACAGCCTGAGCAACCGGGTCGTGACCCTGCCGGACAGCACCGAGATGGAGACCCTGCGCCGCGGCGACGCCCTGGTCTACGGCGACCTGTCCCAGGTGAGCGCGGCGCTGTTCGAGGGCGTCGACACCAGCACCTTCGGACCCGCCCTGGTCATCCCCCTCATCGGCGCGGAGAGCCTGACCGGGGTGCTGCTGCTCGGCCGTCTCCAGGACGGTCAGACCTTCAGCCACTCCGAGCTCGACCTGGCCTCGGCCTTCGCCGCGCAGGCCTCGGTGGCGCTCGAGCTCGAGTCGGCCCGCCAGGTCCAGGAGAAGCTCCTGCTGGTCGAGGAGCGCGACCGCATCGCCCGCGACCTGCACGACCACGTCGTGCAGCGCCTGTTCGCCACCGGGCTCTCGCTGCACGGGGTGGTCAACCAGCTCGAGGGTGACCAGCAGCAGCGGGTGTCCGACGCGATGTTCGCCATCGACGAGACCATCCGCCAGATCCGCAACACGATCCTGACGCTCAAATCGTCGGGCGGGGACTCGGTGTCACTGACCGACATGGTCACCGACATCGCCGACGAGGCCGCGCGCTTGCTCGGCTTCGCGCCGATCCTCGCCCTCGACCCCGGCCTCCGCTCGGTGCGGGGAGCGCTCGCCGACGACATGGCCGCCTGCGTCCGCGAGGCGCTGAGCAACGTCGTGCGCCACGCCGGCGCCACCCAGGTGATCATCAAGGCCAGCGTGCACCTCGGCCAGCTCGAGCTCAGCGTGGCCGACGACGGCGTCGGCATCGTCAGCAACCGGCGCAGTGGCCTGGGCAACCTCGACAAGCGCGCCCGCAACCACGGCGGCACCATGCACCTCGACTCCACGCCGGGTCACGGCTCGACCCTGACGTGGCGGGTCCCGGTCATCCCGGCCTGACACGCAGCCCGGTGGAGGGCTCAGCCCTCGAGGCGGTTCTCCTCCGAGGCACGCCGTGCCGCCTCGCGGATCTCGAACATCTCGGTGGCGAACTCCCCGACCGCCCGCGCGACGTCCCGCACGGCGGTCGTGAGGATCCCGGACACCGCAGCCACCGTCTCGGCTCCCGCCTCGACGGTGTGCTGCAGGGCGTCCTTGGCGATCTCGGCGCGCGACAGGTGGTCGTTCATCGGGCCAAGCCTCTCAGACCGCGACAGAGCCGGCACCGGCGTCCGCAGTCCGGTCGGTCGTCGCAGCGCTGCGGTTGAGGAAGCGCAGCGGGGTGACCGAGGCCAGCTTCTGGCGGCTCTCCCGCGGCGGGAGCGCGAGCCTGAAGATCTTGGCCGCCACCGAGCCGAGCTGCTGGCGCAGCGACCCGGTGTTGTAGTCCAGGCCGTACTTCTCGCACAGCGCCTGGACCTCGGGCGCGATCTCGGGGTAGCGGCGCGCTGGGATGTCGGGGAACAGGTGGTGCTCGATCTGGTGCGACAGGTTGCCGGTCAGCACGTGGAACAGCTTGCTGCCGGTGATGTTGGCCGAGCCCAGCAGCTGGCGGTAGTACCACCCGCCCTGGGTCTCCTCCTCGGTCTCGTCGATCGAGAAGCTCTCGACCCCGGCCGGGAAGTGCCCGCAGAAGATGATGTTGAACGTCCAGATGTTGCGGATCAGGTTGGCCGTCGCGTTGCCGGCCAGCGTCAGCGGGAACAGCGGCCCGGTGAGCGCGGGGAAGAGCAGGTAGTCCTTGAGCGTCTGGCTGCGGACCTTGCGGATCATCCCGCGGTGCAGGTGCTTGGTGTCCTTCCAGCTGCGCTTGCCCGCGACGATGTTCTCCACCTCGAGGTCGTGCAGGAGCACGCCCCACTGGAAGAAGGTCATGAGCAGGAAGGCGTAGACCGGGTTGCCCAGGTAGTAGGGCTTCCACGCCTGGTCCTCGTCCATGCGCAGGATGCCGTAGCCGATGTCACGGTCCTTGCCCAGGATGTTGGTGTAGGTGTGGTGGATGTAGTTGTGGGAGTACTTCCACTGCTCGCTGGGGCACACGGTGTCCCACTCGTACATGCGCGAGTTCAGGCCCGGGTCACCCATCCAGTCGTACTGGCCGTGCATGACGTTGTGGCCGATCTCCATGTTGTCGAGGATCTTGGAGACGCTGAGCGCACCGACCGCCAGCGGCCAGGCCGGCGGCAGGTAGAACAGCGCGCGGCCCGCGCCCTCGAAGGCCCGCTGGGCCTTGACGATGCCGCGGATGTAGTCGGCGTCCGCCTGCCCGAGGTCGGCGACCACGCGCTGGCGGATCTCGTCCAGCTCGCGGCCGAACTCCTCGAGCTGCTCGGGGCTGAGCCGGTAGGGGCCGTGCCCGATGGTGCGGACGTCGGCCTCGGTGCCGGCCTCGGTGGTGGGGGTCGTGGTGTCGGGGTTCTCGACGGTCGTGGTCATGTCGCTTCCTTTCGCTGGGTGGAGCGGAGTGAGCGGAACGTGCGGGTGGTGGTGGGTGGGGCCGGTCAGAGGTCGACGACGCAGTCGCCGACCGGGGCCGAGACGCAGATGCGGACGTCCTCGTCGGGCTGAGACGACTCCTCGCCGGTGCGGACGTTGCGCACGGTGCCCTCGCTCTTGCGCGAGACGCAGGAGAAGCAGATCCCCATGCGGCAGCCGTACTCGGGCGTCAGACCCAGGGCCTCGGCCTGCTCCAGCAGGGTGACGCCGGTGTTCTCCGACTCGAGGTCGGCGTCGGCGAAGCGGGTGCGGCCCTCGACGCCCTCGAGCGGCTGCAGGCTGGAGGTCTTGAAGTACTCCACCCGCAGCCGCGGGTTCTCGTCGTAGGTCTCCTGGACCTTCTCGATGAGGCCGGCGGGCCCGCACGCCCAGGTGTCCACCTCGGCGTGCTCCGGGAGGATCCGGGCGAGCTCCTCGGTGCTGTAGAACGCGTCCGTGCCCGAGTCGGGGTGGAGCAGGTGGACCTTGACGTGCGGCGGGAGCTCGGCGAGCTCCTCGGCGTAGATCTGGTGGTCGGGCGACTGGGCGTAGTGCACGAACGTGATGCGGCCGCCGTACCCGCGGCGCAGCAGCGTCCGCAGGTGCGACATGACCGGGGTGATGCCCGAGCCGCCGGAGATCAGCAGGACCTGGCTCGGGAGCGGGTTCGGCAGGGTGAAGTCGCCCTCGGCCTGCGAGAGGTTGATGACGTCGCCGACGCGGGCCTCGCGCACCAGGTGCTTGCTGACCTGGCCCTCGGGGTTGGCGCGCACGGTCAGGGTGATCAGGTCGCCGGGGCCGGACTCGGGCGAGGAGACTGAGAAGCAGCGCGTACGACGTGCCCCGTCGACCTCGACGCCGACCTGGACGTACTGGCCGGACTCGTGGCCCTTCCAGCCGCGGGAGGGCTTGAGGGTGAGGGTGGCCACCGGCTCGCCGGCGCGGGTCTCCCGGGTGATGGCGACGACCTGGGCCTTGACGTCGTGGACGACCCACATGGGGTTGGCCAGCTCGAGGTAGCGGTCGACTCCGTGCGGAGCGGTCAGGGCGGCCACGACGGGTGACCGGAGAAGGCTCTGGGTCAGGCTCATGGATCGGCTCCTGGAAACGGGTTCTTGGGTGTACAAACGTTCACTGAAAGTGTGCAAAAAGGGACGGCGGTGGGTCAAGGTCGTGGCTGCGTGAGCCTGGACACGGGCGCCTCGACGTTTGGATTCAGTGAGCACACGTGCACGGGAAGGAGTCTGGTTAGGGTGGCGCGGTGAGCGACGTGGCGGAATCTCGTCAGGAGCGCAAGGAGCGGACGCGGCAGGCGATCCTCGATGCAGCCCTGGAGCTCTCCGAGGAGACGGGGCTCGGAGGGCTGTCGCTGCGCGCCATCGCGAAGCGCGTCGGCATCGTCCCGACCGCGTTCTACCGCCACTTCGACTCGATCGAGCAGCTCGGCCTCGCCCTGGTCGACACCTCCTTCGCGTCGCTGCGCCAGATGATGCGCCAGGCCCGCCGCGAGTGGACCGACATCGACGCCGTCATCACCCAGTCGGTGAGCATCCTGGCCCGCAACGTCCACCAGCGCCCGGAGTACTTCACCTTCATGTTCCGCGAGCGGATGAGCGGCATCGAGTCCGTGCGCGCCGCGATCCGCCACGAGCTCGACCTGCTCGAGCGCGAGCTGGCCACCGACCTCGCGCGCCTGCCCGGTCCGGCGGACTGGTCCAGCGAGGACCTGCGGGTGCTGTCGAACCTGATCGTCGGGATGATGGTCAACACCACCGAGGCGATCCTCACCGCACCCCGTCCCGAGGTCGAGCGCGCGGTCCTGCACACCGCGGAGCAGCAGATCCGGCTGACGATCATCGGGGCGGCCAACTGGCGGTCGCGCCCTCGCTAGGCGCTCTCCCGGGACTCAGGTCCTGAAACCACCCAAAGGTCACGATCGGGTGACAACACTTCCTTTCCGTTCACAGCGCGTGCCAGGCTCCGCGGCAGTCTCCCCCCGCCCCCGATCCAGGAGTTCCTGTGCCCCCACGTACCTCCCGCCGGACGATGTCCGGCCTCGCCGGAGCGGCCGTCCTCGGCCTGCTCGCCTCCCCCCTCGCTGCGGTCACCACCGCCGACGCCGCCCCCGGCGCCACCGGCGAGGTGCGCAGCACCCAGGGGCTGCGCAACGGCGTCACCGTCGCCGGCATCACCGAGCACCTGGCCGCCCTGCAGGCCATCAGCGACGCCAACGGCGGCAACCGGGTATCCGGCTTCGGCGGCTACGACGCCTCGAAGGACTACGCCGTCGAGCGCCTCGAGGCGGCCGGGTACGACGTCACGGTCCAGCCCTTCCCGTTCCCCTACGACGCCGACCGCACGCCGGCCGTCCTCCAGCAGGTCTCGCCGGGCAGCAGCTCGTGGGTCGACGGCGTCGACTACGCGTCGATGACCTACAGCGGCAACGGCGACGTGACCGGGGCCGTGACCGCGGTCGACCTCGTGGTCCCACCCACCCCGGCTGCGAACGGCAGCACCAGCGGCTGCGAGGCCGCCGACTTCGCCGGCTTCCCGGTCGGGACCGTCGCGCTGCTCCAGCGCGGCTCCTGCGACTTCCGCGTCAAGGCGCTGAACGCCCAGGCCGCCGGCGCGACGGCGGCCATCATCTTCAACGAGGGCCAGCCAGGCCGGACCGCGGTCCTGAGCGGCACGCTCGGCTCCCCGGGCGTCACCATCCCGGTGGTCGGGACGACCTTCGCGGTCGGCGACCAGCTGCGCAACAACGTCCGGAACGGCGCCACCGGCTCGACCGCGCGGGTCCGGGTCGACCGCGTCCAGGAGACCCGCACGACGTACAACGTGATCGCCGACAGCCCGACCGGCGACCCGAACCGCACCGTCGTCGTCGGCGCCCACCTCGACAGCGTCCCGCGTGGTCCCGGCATCAACGACAACGGCTCCGGCAGCGCCGGCATCATCGAGATCGCCGAGCAGATGGCCGCGCGCGACATCGCACCGCGCAACCGCGTCCGCTTCGCCCTCTGGGGTGCCGAGGAGTTCGGCCTGCTCGGCTCGGAGCACTACGTGGGCGAGCTGAGCGCGGCCGAGAAGGACGAGATCGAGCTGAACCTCAACTTCGACATGGTCGGCTCGCCGAACTACGTCCGCTTCGTCTACGACGGCGACAACTCCGCCTTCCCCGTCGGCGCCGGCGCCGCGGCCGGTCCGCAGGGCTCGGGCGAGATCGAGCGCGTCTTCCACGATTACTTCAAGGGCGTGGGGCTCGCTTCGGCCGAGACGCCGTTCAGCGGACGCAGCGACTACGGCCCGTTCATCGCCGAGGGCATCCCCGCCGGTGGCCTGTTCACCGGCGCCGAGGGCGTCAAGACCGCCGAGCAGGCCGCCGTCTTCGGCGGCACCGCCGGCCTGGCCTACGACCCCTGCTACCACCTGGCCTGCGACACCATCGACAACGTCAGCCGCTCCGCGATCGACGAGATGGTCGACGCCGCGGCGCACACGACGCTGACCTTCGCCAAGCGCAACTTCGCGAAGGACCCGCTGGTCAACCCGGCCAGGAAGTCCTCCGGCGTCACCGGCACCGCGGGCGGCGGCGGTCTGCACGACCACGACGACCACGACGTCGTGGACCGCTGAGGACGCACCTCCGCACCGCTCGACGGCCCCTCGGCGCTCCGGCGCCGAGGGGCTGTTCCCTTTTTCCGCGCCGCGGTGCAACCTGACGCGAGGCCCACGCGTAGAGCAGTCACCACCGGCGGATCACCAGGGACGAGAGAGGGGTGGGCTCCATGCAGGCAGCCGAGTTCGACGACTTCTACGCCGCGTCGTTCTCCCGGGTCGTGCACCAGCTCTACGCGATGACCGGGAACCACGCCGAGGCGCAGGACTGCGTGCAGGAGGCGTTCATCCGCGCCTGGTCGCACCGCCGACGCCTCGAGGGCGACGGGTCCCCCGAGGCCTGGGTGCGGACCACGGCCTACCGGCTGGCGGTCAGCCGCTGGCGACGCACCCGGCTCGACCGGCGACCGGTCGACCGTTCCGTGGGCGCCCCGCTCACCTCCGCGCCGCCCGACGAGTCGAGGGTGGCCCTCGTCGCGGCCCTGTCGACCCTGCCGCTCGAGCAGCGACGGGCGCTCGTGCTGCACCACCTCTGCGACCTGTCGGTCCAGGACGTCGCCGCCGAGGTCGGCGCACCGGTCGGCACCGTCAAGGCCCGGCTGCACCGCGGCCGCACCGCCCTCCAGAACGCCCTGGCCCCTGCGAACCAGACGGGAGACGCTCATGTCTGACCTCTTCACCTCCCTGCGCCAGGAGGACCCGGCCGTCGGTCTCCCCGCCGACGAGGTCCGCCGGCTCGGCGACCGGGCCCGCCGTCGGCGTACCGCCGTCCGCGCGGCCGGCGCCACCTGCGTGGTGGCCGCTGTCGGCGCCGCGTCCCTCGCCGTCGGCACCGGTACGCCGCGCACGGCGCCGGACCCTGCCGCGCCCGACCCGGGGCCCAGCCCGACCCGCGCGGTCGCGCCGGAGCCCGACCGGCTCGTGCCGGACGGCTTCCCG
Source organism: Nocardioides sp. HDW12B (assembly GCF_011299595.1). Taxonomy (NCBI): domain Bacteria; kingdom Bacillati; phylum Actinomycetota; class Actinomycetes; order Propionibacteriales; family Nocardioidaceae; genus Nocardioides; species Nocardioides sp. HDW12B. The sequence continues at coordinate 3,614,229 of NZ_CP049867.1, forward strand.
CTGTCGCGGGGCCTGCCGATGTCGGCCGGCACCCCCGACCTCGCCGGACCCGAGGTGGCACCGTTCTCGGAGGTCGTCCCGTCGGTGTGCGGGACGACGTACGCCCTGGCGGGCTCGCCCGTCGACCGGCTTGCGATGGAGGGGACCAACGTCGTCTTCCAGGGCGTCCGCGACCTGGCCGTCTACGCCGAGCCGGGCCAGGCGCTGCGGGCCGTCGAGGAGCAGGCCCAGCGGCTGCGCGACTGCCCGACCGAGCGTGGCGCCGGATCCGTTGCCACCACGACGGTCGAGCCCCTCGACGTCGGTGACCGCGCGTGGCGGGCGACGCGGGTCTACACCAGCGGCGGCACCGCGATGAGCGTCGAGATCTCCTACCTCGTCCAGCGCGGGACCGCGGCGCTGGTGCTCAAGGAGAGCCTCTTCGACGAGCCCGCGCCGGTGGCCAACGGACCGGCGATCGACGTCGAGACCGAGCTCGGGAGCTACCTCGCGGAGCAGGAGCGCACCGTGGTGGCACCCCTGACCGAGGCGCTCTGCCGGGTGGAGACGGTCTGCGACTGAGGCTCAGGTCAGGCGGCGGGCGATCGGGGCGGGTGCGTGCTTGAGCACCCGCCCCAACGCCTCCCACGGCCAGCCGGGGACGAGGGCCGAGTCGCGCTTGGCCTCGATGGCGCTCACCATCGAGCGGACGCCGGCCTCGGTGGTCGCCATCAGCGGGGTCTTCGACGCGGTGCGCGCGCTCATCTCCGACTCGATGAAGCCGGGGTAGAGCACGGTGACGGTGATCGGCGTCCCGTGCAGGTCGGCGCGCAGGCCCTCGGCGAGGTGGGCCACCCCGGCCTTGGTGGCGGCGTACGTCGTCATCGCGCCCTTCATGCCGCGCATCGCCGCGACCGACGAGACCATCACCAGCTGGCCGGCGTCCTGCTCGCGGAAGATCTCCACGGCTGCCTCGGTCTGGGCCAGCGCGCCGAGGAAGTTGGTCTGCGCGGTCTCGAGGTTGGCCCGGAACTGACCCGTGCCGAGCGGGCCGCCCTTGCCCAGACCGGCGTTGACCACCACCGTGTCGAGGGTCCCGAGCTCGTCGCGGAACCCGCGGAAGACCTCGAAGACCCGGTCGTGGTCGGTGACGTCGAGGGCGGCCACGGCCACCCGGCGATCGGGGTGGGCGGCGACGATCTCGGCGCGCAGCTCCTCGAGCCGCTCGGTCCGACGGGCGCAGAGGGCGAGGTCCCAGCCCTTCGCGGCGAGCTGGCGGGCCATCTCGGCGCCGAGGCCGGCGCTGGCGCCGGTGATGAGGACGGTGGGCACGGGTTCTCCAGGGGTCGTGGGACGGTCAGCGGTCAGCGGTAGGTGACGAGGTCGGCCGGCAGGTGGCCGTGCTCGTTGAAGGACACCGCGGTGGCGCCGCGTCCTCCCACGGTGAGCTTGGAGACCGAGGTGTTGACGAGCACCGGGTTCAGCCGTTGCCAGGTCGGGGTGGCGGCGTCGAGCAGGGACGTCAGCGCCCACGCGATCGGCCCGCCGCTGGTGAGGACCACGACGGTCTCGCCCGCCCCCGCCGCGGCGACCGTACGGCGCAGCGCACCGTCCACCCGCTCGGTGAAGTCCGGGAAGGACACCGGGTAGTCGGCGTCGTGGGCGCCGGAGACCCAGCGCTCCACGGCGGCGTCGAACCAGGCGTCCAGCTCCGAGCGGCCCGTCGGGACCTCGGGCACGCCGCGGTCCACGCCGTACACGTCGAGCAGCTGCACGTGGTCGTACTCGTCCCAGCCGGGGTCGGTGGTCAGGTCGTCGAGGTCCCACCCGGGCCCGGCGGCCCCGCTCAGCACCGCCTCGGCGGTCTGCCGGTGCCGCCGCAGCGACCCGGCGATGATCCGCGTCGGACGGACCCCTGCCTCGGCCAGCCACGAGCCGAGCACCGCGCCCTGCTGCTCGCCGAGGTCGGAGAGCTGGTCGTAGTCGGCGGCGCCCCAGGACGCCTGGCCGTGTCGGACCAGCAGGATCACGCCCACCCGAGGATCCTCGCGACCCGCTGCTCGGCGACGTGGACCACGGGCCCGAAGATCTTGAACACCTCGTTGCTGGTCTGGCCGTGGAACCAGCGGTAGTAGATCTGCTGGCTGATGACCGCGAGCCGGAAGATCCCGTAGATCTCGTAGAAGCGCCACTGCTCCGGGGTCAGGGAGCGCCCGGTCCGCTCGCAGTAGGCCTCGACCAGCTCGGCGCGGGTCAGCATCCCGGGCATGTGCGTCGGCACTCGGCGGTACGGCGCCAGGTCGTGGTCGTCGGCCTGCACCCAGAAGGCGAGGTTGCCGCCGAGGTCCATCAGGGGGTCGCCCAGCGTGGCCATCTCCCAGTCCAGGACCGCCACCACCGACGTCGGGTCGTCGGGGTCGAAGACCAGGTTGTCGAGCTTGAAGTCGTTGTGGATCACGCCGTTGGCGACGTCCTCGGGCTGGTGCTCGTCGAGCCAGGCCATCGCGCGCTCGAAGTCCGGCGCGTCCTCGGTGCGGGCGTCGCGGTAGCGGCGCGACCACCCCTCGATCTGGCGCCGCACGTAGCCGAAGCCCTTGCCCAGCTCCCCCAGGCCGGCCTCCTCGGGGTCGACGCCGTGGAGCTCGGCGAGCACGTCGATCATGGCCAGGCTCATCCCCCGCGCCTGCTCCGGGGTGAGCGCGTCCTCGGGCAGGTCGCCGCGCGGGATCAGCCCCTCGACCCGCTCCATGGCGTAGAAGTCACGACCCATGACCTCGGGGTCGTCGCAGAAGGCGATCATCTCCGCGACGTAGCCGAAGACGGGGCGCAGCCGGTCCTGGATGCGGTACTCCCGGGCCATGTCGTGGGCGCCCCGCGCCTTGGTGCCCCGCGGTGCCGTGCGCAGGATCAGGTCACGCCCGGGGTAGCGCAGCAGGTAGGTCAGGTTGGACGCACCCCCGGCGAACTGGAGCACCTCCGGCTCGGCCGCCAGCTCGTCGCGGACCTCGGGGTCGGCGTGCTCGCGCAGCCAGGCGGCCACCGCGCCGACGTCGAAGGTGTCCTCCTCGCGGACCGGCCGGGCCCCCTCGGGGGCGGGACGGTCGACGGACGGGCCGGACGGGTCGGGGCTCACAGGCGCTCCTCGAGCTTGCGCGCCTGCGCGCGCATCATCTGGTCGTAGGCGGGACGGTCGGTGCGCTTGAGGTCCCAGGCGGCGCGGGCGGCCGCGTCGGGGACGATCAGCTCCTCCCCGGCGGCGAGGCCGGCGAGCACGGCGGCGGCGATCTCGGCGGCGGAGACAGGTGAGTCGTCGACCAGGCGGCGCATCACTGCGGCGACCGCCGGGTCGCCGGAGCGCAGGCTCTCGGTCAGGTTGGTGCGGAAGTACGACGGGCACACGGCGTGCGCGGTGCCGCCCGAGGAGGCGAGCTCGTGGCCGGTGGTCTCGGTGAAGGCCACCACCGCCGCCTTCACCGCGTTGTAGGCGCCCATCCCCGCCGGGTGGACCAGCCCGGCCAACGACGCCACGTTGACGACCCGCGCCCCGGGACGCTCCTTGAGCGTCGGCAGGAAGGCACGGGTGCCGCGCACGACCCCGAGCAGGTTGACGTCGATCAGTCGGTGCCACTCGTCGAGGTCGCAGAGCTCGATGCGTCCACCGCCGGCGATCCCGGCGTTGTTGACCAGCACGTCCAGCCCGCCCCAGGTGCGCCGTACGTGCTCGGCGGTGGCGCTCCAGTCCTCCTCGGAGGTGATGTCGAGGCGGCGCACCCCGGTGCTGTCGCCGCCGTCGAGATCGGCGTCGAGGTCGGCGGCGAGGTCGGTGCGCAGCACCGTCGCCCCGTCGGCGGCGAAGGCGTCGCTGAGCGCGGCCCCGAGGCCCGAGGCGGCGCCGGTCACCAGGATGCGCAGGCCGTCCGAGGTCATCCCCCGACCCTAGCCCGGGGCTCTCACAGCGCGACGTCCTATGCTGCAGGTCCCCCGGCCCCCCGACGAGGAGAACGCCCCATGTCGAAGATCGTCGCCCTCCTGTGCGCCCTCCTCCTCACGCTGACCGCCTGCGGCAGCGACGAGTCCGAGGCCAAGGACAGCATCAAGGCCTCCCTGCTCGACAACCCCGACGTGGCCGGCACCGAACTGACCGACGACGAGGCCGGCTGCGTGTCGGACGGCATGGTCGACGAGATCGGCGTCGACAAGCTGAAGGAGGCCGAGCTCATCGACGACGAGAACAAGGTCGTCGAGGACCCCGACCTCCAGCTCGGCGAGACCGAGGCCGACGCGATGGCCGAGGTCATCGTGGGGTGCGTCGACGTCGAGGAGCTGCTGGCCGAGCAGCTCGGGCCGATGATGGAGAACATGACCGACGAGCAGACCTCCTGCATCACCGAGGCCTTCGACGAGGAGGTCTTCGCCGAGGTCATCTCCGCGAGCTTCCAGGGCGAGGACGCCTCCAAGGCCATCCCCGGCGACGTCCAGCAGCAGGTCGCCGAGTGCGTGGGCCAGCCGGCCGGCTGACCCGGCGGACCGGCTGACCCGGCGGGCTCAGCTGGCGACCGTGGCGACCACGCGCGAGCGGGTCGGCGGGTCGACCCAGGCGTTCGAGGTGCGGGTCAGCCGGTAGAGCGAGATCAGCACGAACGGCAGCGCCATGAGCACGGCCCACTCCCAGGAGAGCCGGGCCAGCAGGGAGAACAGGATCCCGACGAGGGTCGTGCTCAGCGCGAGCCGCGAGGAGTAGCCGACCATCACCAGCGGCGGCGCCGGGGTGGCGCGGGCGCTGCGCAGGTCGACGGCGAAGGGGCGGCGCACCGACCAGCGCAGGGAAGCCGAGGTCACCTGCAGGGTCACGACCAGGGCGGCGCAGGCCACGGAGACGAACTCCGGCCACGTCGGCAGCCCGGCGCGCATCGCCGCCAGCAGCACCGTCACCAGGCTCGCCAGCAGCAGCACCTCGACCAGCACGACCGCGCGGGAGACGAACACCAGCCGCGGCTCGACCGGCAGGCTGTCGCGCCACAGGGCGCCGCGGCCGTCCAGGCACCACGAGTTCACGCCGAACAGCAGCGCCCCGCCGGAGGCCACCAGCCCGGGCAGGATCGTCAGCATGTCCCACTGCAGGTCGCCGGCGATGGCGACGAGTCCGGGCATGATCGCCAGCACCGCGAGGCCCCGGCGCAGGGGCACCGAGCGCCAGATGCCCACCCGGTCGGTGCGGAGCATCGCCTGCAGGTCCGAGGCGGGCGCCGACCGTGCGGCGTACGACGACGTCTCGAGGCTCAGCACGTCGCGCGCGGGACGACCCGCGACCGCGCGCGCCAGCACCGCACCGACGACCACCGCGACCACCGCGAGCACGACCAGCTCACCAGCCGTCAGCAGGTAGAGGCCGGTCACGCCCTGACGTCCCTGCAGCGCCGCGATCGCAACCTGCAGGGTCGGTGAGGCCTGCAGCACGTCGACCAGCCGCCCCGACGAGACCAGGACGACGGCGGCCACCGACAAGGTCGTGAGCAGCGCCCGCGCCCCCCACACGCCGCGCTCGCCGCGCCGCAGCCACTCCACGGCCCACCCGACGACCTGGGCGACCGCGGTCGCGCTCACCACCCAGAGCAGCACCAGCGCCTGGGTGAGGAGCAGGCCCCAGGACGGGCCGGCGACGAAGGCGAAGGAGCCGAGCAGCGTCCAGACCTGGAGCAGCCAGGCGATGTTCAGCGGCGCCATGAGCAGCGCGCCGAGGTGGTCGGTCACCGGGCTCACCGGGAAGCCGACCGCCTGGTCGCGCGGCACCAGCTCGCGGCCCCCGCCCGAGGCTGCGGCCGAGATGATGGCGATCACCAGCACCCCGACGAGCGCCGAGGGCAGCAGCGACTGCACGTCGGTCCGTCGGTCGCCGTCGGGCAGGTAGCCCGGCAGCCAGCCGGCCAGCACGGTCAGGGTGCCGACGAGGACCAGCCCGGTCAGCGCGACCGCGCGCTGGCGTCCGCGCACCCCGGAGCTGCGGAAGCCCAGCAGCGCGCGCACGTCCGCGGCGGCGCGGACGAAGGCGCGGGGCCCGAGCTCGGAGCGGACGCCGGAGCCGCGCCGCGCGCGGTGCAGCTCAGTCGAGGAGAGAGCGGTAGACATCCGCGCCCCGATCACCGGTCAGCTCGGCGGCGGGAAGGGCGGCCACCGCCGAACCGCCCCGCAGCACCAGCGCCTCCTGGCAGGCCTGGACCGCCAGCTCGCGCAGGTGCGTGGACACGAGCACTGCGGCGCCGCGCGCGCGGGCGTCGGCGATCACCTCCATGGTGGCCTCGACCCCGAGCGGGTCGACGCCGTCGAAGGGCTCGTCGAGCAGCAGCACCTCGGGCTCGTGGAAGGCGGCCAGCACCACCGACATCCGCCGCCCCATGCCGTGGCTGAAGCCGGCCGTCACCCGGTGGGCGGCGTCGCCGAGCTCGAAGCGCTCGAGCAGCTCGCGGGCCCGGTCCTGCCAGTCGCTCAGCCGCCGCAGCCGCGCGGCCAGCTGGAGGTGCTCCCAGGGCGTGGCGCGGGGCACGAGCCCCCCGACGTCGGGGCAGTAGCCGGTGCGGCGCTTGACGTCGGTCGTGCGACGCGCGATGTCGAACCCGGCGACCCGGACCACTCCCCCGGAGGGCGGGATGACGCCGGCCAGGACGCGCATGCTCGTCGACTTGCCGGCGCCGTTACGTCCCAGGAGCGCGGTCGCCTCACCGTGGTGCACCTCGAAGCCGACGCCGCGCACGGCCTCGACCGAGCCGAACCGGACCACGAGCCCCTCGACCAGCACCACCGGCTCGCCGGTCCGCGGGACCGGCTCCACCGTGCGGGGGTCCGCCTGCGCGGCGTGCGGGGGCGCCCCGGCGACGGGCTCGTGCGACGACATGTGCTCCAGTGTCGCAACCCCGCCCCGCGCCGGGTGACCCTTTCACCCGATTCGCCGGGCTGCCGGTTTCACTGGGTACCTAGTGATCCTGGCGCTTCCCGCACGAAACTTCGCTCGGGAAGCGCCGGTTTCACTAGGTACCCAGTGAAACCGACACCGCCCGGGCGTGGCTCAGAGGGGCTCGCCCTTCGCGGCCTTCTCGACGAGGAGGGCGGGGGGCTGGAAGCGCTCGCCGTACGTCGACGCGAGCTCCTGCGCGCGAGCGACGAAGCCCGCGACGCCGGTGCCGGTGCGCCCGACGTAGCCGTTGACGTACTGCGCCGCGCCGCCGGTGTTGGCCGGGAAGCCGATGCCGAAGATCGAGCCGATGTTGGCCTCCGCGGTCGAGGAGATCACGCCCTCCTCGAAGCAGCGCGCGGTCTCGACGGCCTCGATGACGAGCATGCGCTCCATGAGGTCGTCGAAGTCGGGCTGGGTCTCGGCGGTCGGGAACAGCTCGGTCAGGCCGGCCCAGAGACCAGCGCGACGGCCGGACTCGTCGTACTCGTAGAAGCCGGCGCCCTTGAGCTTGGAGGGGCGACCCGCCTCGATCATCGCGTCGATGACCTTCTCGGCCGGGTGCGGCGTGTAGGTGCCGCCGTCGCGCTCCACGGCCGCCTTGGTGGCGTTGCGGATCTTGACCATCAGCTCCATGTTGAGCTCGTCGCTGATCTGCAGCGGACCGACCGGGTAGCCGGCCTTGGCCGCCGCCCGCTCGATCGACATGGGCGCGACGCCCTCGCCGAGCATCGCGAGGCCCTCGTTGATCTGGGTGCCGATGACGCGCGAGGTGTAGAAGCCGCGGCTGTCGTTGACCACGATCGGGGTCTTGCGGATCGCCTGGACGACGTCGATCGCCTTGGCCACGGCGGCCTCGGAGGTCTTCTCGCCGCGGATGATCTCCACCAGCGGCATCTTGTCGACGGGGCTGAAGAAGTGCAGCCCGATGAAGTCCTCGGGGCGGTCCACGCCGCCGGCGAGCTCGGTGATCGGCAGCGTCGAGGTGTTCGAGCACAGCAGCGCGTCGGCGTTGACCACCGGGAGGACCTCGGCGAAGACCTTGGCCTTGAGCGAGGGGTCCTCGAAGACGGCCTCGATGACGAGGTCGCAGCCCGCGAGCTCCTGCGGGTCGGCGGCCGGGGTGATGCGGGCCAGCAGCGCGTCGGACTTCTCCTGGGTGAGCTTGCCGCGCGAGATCGCCTTCTCGTTGATCTTGGCCGAGTAGCTCTTCCCGCGCTCGGCCGCCTCCAGCGAGACGTCCTTGAGCACGACCTCCATGCCCGCGCGGGCGCAGACGTAGGCGATGCCGGCGCCCATCATGCCGGCGCCGAGGACACCGACCTTGGTCGGCTTCCAGGTGTCGTGGCCCTGCGGGCGCAGCGAGCCGGAGTTGATGGCCTGCAGGTCGAAGAAGAACGCCTGGATCATGTTCTTGGCGTTCTGACCCGTGGCGAGACCGGTGAAGTAGCGCGACTCGATGCGGGCGGCGGTCTCGAAGTCGACCTGGGCGCCCTCGACGGCGGCGGCCATGATGGCGCGCGGCGCCGGGTAGTCGGCACCCTTCAGCGTCTTGCGCAGGGTGGCGGGGAAGACCGGCAGCATCTGCGCCAGCGACGGGTGCGACGGGGTGCCACCGGGCATCTTGTAGCCCTGGCGGTCCCACGGCTGCTTGGCGGCGTCCTCGTTCCCGGCGGCCTCCTTCAGCCACGCCTTGGCGCGCTCGAGCAGCTGCTCGGCCGGGACGACCTCGTCGACGAGGCCCTTGGCCTGCGCGTCGGCGGGCTTGCGGCGCTGTCCCTGGAGCAGGACCTCGGTCAGCGCGGTCTGCAGGCCCAGCATGCGCACGGTGCGGATCACGCCGCCGCCGCCGGGGAGCAGGCCGAGGGTGACCTCGGGCAGGCCGATCTCGTAGGAGCCCTCGGCGGCGATGCGGCGGTGGCAGGCCAGCGCGATCTCCAGGCCCCCGCCGAGCGCGGCGCCGTTGATGGCCGCGACGACCGGGACGCCGAGCGTCTCGAGGCGGCGCAGCTGCTTCTTGAGGTTCTGGCTCTCCTCGAACATCTGCGGCGCGTCCTCGGGGGTCGCGGCGATGAGCAGCTTGAGGTTGCCGCCGGCGAAGAAGGTCTTCTTCGCACTGGTGAGCACGACGCCGGTGAGGTCGGCCTTCTCGGACTCCAGGCGCGACAACGTCGCGGCCATCGAGTCCTTGTAGACCTCGTTCATCGTGTTGGCGCTGGCGGTCGGGTCGTCCATCGTCAGGGTGACGATGCCGTCGGCGTCCTTCTCGTAGCGGATGCCGGTGCTGGTCTGCTCAGTCATGTGGTGCGGTTTCCCTTGCTGGCTGGGGTCGGAGTACGGCGTACGTCGTGGCGCGCGCGTGCGCCTCAGAGGCGCTCGACGACGGTGGCGATGCCCATGCCGCCGCCGACGCACAGCGTCGCCAGGCCGTAGCGCAGGTCGCGGCGCTCGAGCTCGTCGATGAGGGTGCCGAGGATCATGGCGCCGGTCGCGCCCAGCGGGTGGCCCATCGCGATCGAGCCGCCGTTGACGTTGACCTTCTCCGGGTCGAGGTCGAGGTCGCGCATGAAGCGCATCGCGACCGCCGCGAAGGCCTCGTTGATCTCGTAGAGGTCGATGTCCTCCGGGCTCAGCCCGGCCTTCGCGAGCGCCTTCCGCGAGGCGGGGGCGGGGCCGGTGAGCATGATCGTCGGGTCGGCGCCGGAGACGGCGGCCGAGACGATGCGGGCCCGGGGGGTCAGGCCGAGGTCGGTGCCGACCTGCTCGCTGCCGATGGCCACGATGGCGGCGCCGTCGACGATGCCCGAGGAGTTGCCGGCGTGGTGGACGTGGTCGATCTTCTCGACCCAGTGGTACTTCTCCAGCGCGACGGAGTCGAAGCCGAGGTCGCCGTGGAACTGGAAGGACGGCTTGAGGTTGGCCAGCCCCTCGACCGAGGTGTCGGGCTTGATGAACTCGTCGCGCTCGAGCACGGTCAGGCCGTTGCGGTCGGTGACCGGGACGACCGAGCGGTCGAAGAAGCCGTTGGCCTGGGCCTTGGCGGCACGGTGCTGCGACTCGGTGGCGAAGGCGTCGACGTCGGCGCGGGTGAAGCCCTCGAGGGTGGCGATGAGGTCGGCGCCGATGCCCTGCGGGACGAAGGAGGTGTCGAAGGCGGTGCTGGGGTCGCTCGCCCAGGCGCCGCCGTCGGAGCCCATCGGCACCCGGCTCATCGACTCCACGCCGCCGGCGAGGATCAGGTCCTCCCAGCCGGCGCGGATGCGCGACGCGGCCTGGTTGACGGCCTCGAGGCCGGAGGCGCAGAAGCGGTTGAGCTGCACGCCGCTGGTGGTCTCGGGGTAGCCCGCCGCGAGCGCGGAGGTCTTGGCGATGTCGCCGCCCTGGTCGCCGATCGGCGACACGCAGCCGAGGACGACGTCGTCGACGCGCTCGGGGTCGAAGGAGTCGTGACGCTTGCGGATCTCGTCGAGCAGCGTCACCACCAGGTCGACGGGCTTGACCTCGTGGAGCGAGCCGTCCTTCTTGCCCTTGCCCCGCGGGGTGCGGATTGCGTCGTACACGTATGCCTGCGGCACGTCAGCCATGGAGGTTCCCTCTTCCGACGGGTGGGTCCGACCGCTCCCGTGAGCGCACCAGGTGGTTACTCACCGGTAGAACGGGTCCCGTTGATTGTGACACCGATACTGTCACCGTCGTCAACAGGTGGCGCCGGACTGCTCGTGTGACCCCGGTCGCAGCAGAGTCGCAGCCGCCTCAGGCCTGGACGGCGGCGCCGGACTCCAGCAGCGCATCGACGCCGGAGACCCCCCACGCCTCGAGCACGTCGCGGGTGCCGCCGCCGGCCACCGAGGGGCCGGTCGTCAGGGTGGCCTCGGTGCGGGAGAAGCGCGGGGCCGGGGCCGGCTGCAGGACGCCGCCGCGCTCGACGTACACCTCGCGCGCGCTGATGTGCGGGTGCGCCGCCGCCTCGGTCATCGGCAGCACCGGGGCGCAGCAGGCGTCGGAGCCGTCGAACACCTCGGCCCACTCCGCCTGCGTGCGCGAGCGGAAGGTCTCGGTGAGGATGTCCTTCAGCTCGCCCATCCGCTCGAAGTCGTGCCGCTCCGGGACCCGGTCGCCGATCCCCAGGCGCTCGACGAGCTCGGCGTAGAACTGCGGCTCGAGCGGACCGACGCTCATGTGCTTGCCGTCCGAGGTCTCGTAGAGCGCGTAGTAGGGGATGCCGCCGTCGAGCAGGTTCGAGACCCGCTGCTCCGAGCCGAAGCCGGCCGCGAGCATCGAGGCCCACATGAGGTTGAGGTGGGCGGAGCCGTCGACGATCGCCGCGTCGACCACCTGCCCGCGGCCGCTGACGCGGGCCTCGAGAAGGGCGGCGAGCACCCCGATCACGAGGTACGTCGACCCGCCACCGAAGTCGCCGACCACGTTGCTCGGGAAGTGCGGCCGGTCCCGGTCCTGACCGAAGCCGTGCAGCACCCCGGAGACGGCGATGTAGTTCATGTCGTGGCCGGCGGTGTGCGCCCACGGGCCGCTCTGGCCCCATCCGGTCATGCGGCCGTAGACCAGCCGGGGGTTGCGCGCGAGGCAGTCGTCGGGGCCGATGCCCAGGCGCTCGGTGACCCCGGGCCGCATGCCCTCGAGCAGCACGTCGGCGCCGGCGATCAGCTCGAGCAGGGCGGCCAGGGCGTCCGGGTTCTTCAGGTCCAGCGCGACGCTGGGACGTCCGCGGGTGAGCAGGTCGGTCTCGCGCGGACCCGCGCTCGCGGCACCGCCGGGCTTCTCCACCCGGATCACGTCGGCGCCCAGGTCGGCCAGGATCGTCGCCGCGTGGGGCCCCGGCCCGATCCCGGCGATCTCCACGACCTTGATCCCTCGGAGCGGTCCGGTGCCCTGGTCCAGCGCGTAGTCAGCCATGGGCGTGATTGTGACAGTTCCACTGTCACGGTGACCAGGACCCTGCCCGTTCCCGGCGCCCACCCTCATTTCCGGGGATGGCGGAGCCGGGCGAGGACTGACTACCGTCGAGCCTGCCGGACGCGTGGGCGCAGAAGGCGTCGGGGGATGGCCTTCTGCGCCACCGCGGCCCGACGGTCAGCGGTCCGAGATCCAGCCGTCCCGGCGCGCCTCGCGCAGCAGCGACTGGGAGTTCGTGATCGGTCGTCCGAGGGCCAGGTAGCGCGTCCGCGCCGACTTCAGGTGGTCGGTCACGGTGGACTCCGCGATGCGCAGACGCCCGGCGACCTGGCGCCGCGTCAGGCCGTCGTCGACGCCCTGCAGCACCTCGACCTCGCGCGGGGTGAGCGCCGCCACCAGGCCGGCGTCGGCCAGCAGCGCCGAGGCGACCGTGCTGCTGCAGGCGAACCCGCCGTCGGCGACCTCCAGGACCGCCTCGGCGAGCCGGTCCGAGCCGTCGTTCTTCAACGTGAGACCGGACGCCCCGGCGGCCACCGCCTGGCGCACGGGGACCGGCAGCTCGGCCGAGGTGTGGATGAGCACCGCGGCCCCCCAGGCCACCAGGCCGGGGATGGCGGGCGTCGACACGGCGTCGTCCCGCCCGAGGTAGAGGTCGAGGACGACGACGTCCGGCGCGGGCAGCGAGCGGTCCAGGTCGGCCGGGTCGGACACCCCTCCGAGGTACCTCAGCTCCTCGGGGCGACGTCGCTCCAGCGAGGCCATCGACTCGACGACGAACTCGTGGTTGTCGATCGACACGAACGTCACCGGTCGCTTCATGGTCCCTCCTGGGGGTGGTCGGGGTCGGCCGAGGTGATGACCATCAGGTAGGCGTCCCGCTCGACGCGCTCGCCCGACACCAGCCCGAGGTCGACGGTCGGTGGGGGCGGTGGCGTCACGACGGTGCGCACGCCGCCCGCCCCGTCGTCGTACGCCGTCAGCGTGACGCGGCAGGGCGGTGACAGCAGCGGCAGGAGCCCGCCCAGCCGCGCCGCCGCCTCCTCGCGCCGGGCCTCGTCGTCGAAGCCGGGACGGACGTCGACGGTGCCGCCCCGGCGCCGGAAGTCGGTCACGGCGCGGCGCAGCCGCGCGGTGTGGAACCCCGGGGCGTAGAGGTCGTCGCGGGCCTCGAGGGCGAGCAGCCGCGCCTCCTCACGCTGCCCGCCGCTCAGCGGAGCGGCCTGCCCGGCCACGTCTCGCAGCCACGGCACGATCACCCGCCGGGTGTGCTCGAGGTGCTGCGAGTGCGCCTCGCTCTGCACCGTCAGGCGCACGAGCGCCGCGGAGGCCGCCGCGGCCCGTCGCTGCTCCGACTCGGCCTCGGCGGTGTTGCGTCGCAGGCGTACGCCGAGCAGCGCCGTGAGCAGGGCGGGCGTGGTCACGGCGTTCAGCGAGTTCACGGGCAGGGCCCCGCTCGACAGCGACGGGTCGACCAGCCATCCGGCGACGACGACCGTCACCTGGCTGCCGACCAGACCGAGCCCCCACCGCACCGGCAGCACGAAGCACAGCACGATCTGCGGCACCGCCACCAGGCCGATCGACCAGCTCCGCAGGTCGAGCATGCCGCCGGGCGGCAGCAGGGCCAGCCCGGCGACCTGGAGCCCGACGAGCGCGGAGCCGACGGCCACCACCCACCGGCGGGACGGCTCACCGGCGACCAGCCGCACCCCGACCAGCGCCACCACCGCGAGCAGCGCGAGCAGCAGCACGGCGCCGAGCACCGGGCGGTCGGCCCCGGGCAGCGTCACGACCGCGGCGAAGGTCCAGAACGCCGAGAGCGGCAGCAGCGCGGCCACCGCGAGCGGGCGGACCGCGCCGACGGCCAGCAACGAGAGGAAGGCGTGGCCGACGAACGGCAGGGCCACCGCGTCCGGGCCGTCGGTGCCGTCCGACGGCGTCACCGGCGGCGCGGGCGGTGACGACGGCACCGCGACCGTCACGACGGTCCCCGTGCCCCGGCCCGGTGGCGGTGAGCTGACCTCCACCCGGCCGCCGACCGCGGCCACCGACCCACGCACCGACGTGGCGAGGCCGAAGCCCTCGGCCCGCCCCGGAGGGATCCCGGGGCCGTCGTCCTCGACGTGCAGCCGCACCCACCCCGGCTCGAGCTCGACGTGCAGCCGCGCCGGAGCTGGTCCGCCCGGAGCGGTCCCCGCGTGCCTCTCGACGTTGCGCAGCAGCTCGCGCAGCGCGCGCGTCGCCGCCGCAGCGACCTCCGGCTCGAGCACCGTCTCCGGCACGGACGCGTCCTGGGCCGCGACCGAGACGGCGAGGGGCACGGGCGACGTCCGGACCACGTCGGCAAGCAGGTCGGCCAGGGTCGCGGTCGCGGCGGGGTCGTCGTCGGCGTCGAGTGCCTCGACCGAGGCGACGGCTGTCCGGCAGGCGGCGACCAGCCGCTCGGAGGGAGGAGCGCCCGCGGCCTCCGACGGGTCGGCCACCGCGCGGAGCGCCGTCAGGACGTCGTCGTGCAGCACGCGCCGGGCGCCGTCGACGGCCCGGTCGGCGCTCTCGCGGCGGAGGACGGCCAGCGTCCGCTCCGCGCTGCGGGCCGCCGCCGCGTCCAGCGCGGCGGTGCTGCGCTCGAGCGTGGCCACGATGATCCCGGCCACGGCGATGTTGGTCACCGACAACAGGTACGGGTCGGCCACCTCCACCACCGTCAGGCCGCCGTCCAGGATCCCCCGCAGGGAGGCGTGCGCGGCGACGGTCACCCCGATCACCAGCGCGCACCGGGGCAGGGACAGGGTCCGCACGGCCGTCAGCAGCACCGCGTTGACGGCCAGGCCGGCGCTCACGTCACCCGCCTCCCGGAAGGGGGGCAGCACGGTCGTCGCCGCCAGCGGCAGGAGGAGCACCAGGTGGTCGGCGCGCTCGCCGCGGACCAGCGTCAGCACGGCCACCAGCAGGAGACCGGCCACCAGCGCCAGGTGGCTGACGACGTACGCCGTGCTCTCGCCGCGCACGAGGCTGACGAGCACCGCGAGCGCGAAGAGCGTGAGGACGGCGGCGTGCAGCAGCCGGACGGTACGTCGCAGCCGCTCGCGATGGGTGGTCGACGGCACGTCGATGTCCCTGACCCCCGTCACGGCCCCAGGCTACGCCCGGGCGACCCCGCGCCCCGGCCGTCCGCCGGCGTCGCGCCGTCCCCCCTTAGAGGACCCGGCGCAGGAAGGCGCGGGTGCGGTCCTCCCGGGGGTCGAGGAGGACCTGTCCGGGCGGGCCCTGCTCGAGGACGCGGCCGTCGGCGAGGAAGCAGACGGTGGTGGCCATCTCACGGGCGAAACCGATCTCGTGGGTGGCCAGCACCATGGTGGTGCCCCCCTCGGCGAGGGCGCGCAGGATGTCGAGCACCTCGCCGACCAGCTCGGGGTCGAGCGCAGCGGTGACCTCGTCGAGCAGCAGCAGCGCCGGGTCGGTGGCGAGCGCGCGCACCACGGCGACCCGCTGCTGCTGACCGCCGGAGAGCCGGTCGGGGTGGACGTCGGCCTTGTCGGACAGCCCGAAGCGGCCCAGCAGCTCGCGGGCGCGCTCCTCGGCCGCGCGCCGTCCGACGCCGTGGACGCGGCGCGGGGCCAGCGTGACGTTGTCGAGCACGGTGAGGTGGGGGAAGAGGTTGTAGGCCTGGAACACCACACCGATGCGGCGCTGGACCTCGCGCCGGTCGACCCGGGGGTCGGTCACGTCACGACCCTCGAAGCGGACCGTCCCGTCGTCGGTGTCCTCCAGCAGGTCGATGCAGCGCAGCAGCGTCGACTTGCCGCTGCCGGAGGCGCCGATGAGGCACACGACCTCGTGGCGCGCCACGGTCAGGTCGACCCCGTCGAGGACGGTCCGGTCGCCGTAGCGCTTGCGCAGGCCCTCGACCTCCAGCACCGGCCCACCCGCGCCGGTCACCCCGGTCACCGGGCCCCCGCCCGCTCGCGCTCCATCAGGCGGCGCCCGACGTGGTCGGTGTAGCGGGCCAGCGGGATCGTGAGCAGGATGAACAGCGCGGCCGCGACGACGTACGGCGTGAAGTTGAAGGTGTAGTTGGCGGTGTCCGAGGCCGTGCCGAGCGCGTCGAACAGACCGACGCCGACGACCAGCGCGGTGTCCTTCTGCAGCGACACGAAGTCGTTGAGCAGCGGCGGCAGCACGCGGCGCGTGGCCTGGGGCACGACGACGTGGCGCAGCGTCTGGCCCGAGGACAGGCCGAGCGCCGTGGCGCTGGCGACCTGCGAGGGGTGGATGGACTCGATGCCGGCGCGGAAGACCTCGGCGACGTAGGCGCCGTAGGACAGCACGAGGGCGACCAGGGCGAGCCAGAACAGCGAGGTGGTGACGCCCTGGAGCCCGAGGGCCGGCACCCCGAAGCAGACGAGGTAGACCAGCAGGATGGTCGGGATGCCGCGGAAGACGTCGGTGTAGGCGACCGCCAGCAGGCGCACCGGGAACAGCAGCGGCGACCGGCTGACCCGGGCCGCGGCCACCAGCAGCCCGACGACGAGGATCAGCGGCTCGGCGAGCAGGAACAGCCGGATGTTGAGCCAGAACCCCTCGAGCACCGCCGGCAGCGCGTCCTTCGCGGCCTCGAGGTCGAAGAACGTGGCCTGCACCGTGGGCCAGCCCGGCGAGGTGACCACGAGGGCGACGAGCCCGCCCAGGACGACCACGGCCGAGGCCGAGGCCAGCAGCACCGAGCGCAGGCGCTGGCGTCGGCGGACCTCGAGCCGTTCGCGCTGCAGCTCGCTGGGTCGCCACTCGGAGACGGTCACCGGGATCTCGCGCGGGCTCAGGTGGTCGGCACGGGGCGAGGGGGCGCGGTCACTTCAGGACCGGGACGTCGACGACCTCGGAGAGCCACTTCGTCTCGATCGCCGCGAGGGTGCCGTCCTCCTCGAGCGCGGCCAGCGCCTGGTCGACGCAGGGCCGCAGCTCGCTGCCCTGCTCGAAGAGCATGCCGAACTCCTCCTGCTCGCCGGTCTCGGGCTGGAACTGCCCGATGATCGAGGCCTGCGGGATCTCGACCGCGGTGATGTAGTACGCCGTCGGGACGTCGGCCAGGATCGCCTCCACCTGACCGTTGAGCAGGGCCTGCTTGGCGGCGTTGGTGTCGGTGAACACCAGCGGGTCCTCGGACGGCTGGATGATGTCGCGGATGGCCGTCAGGCTGGTGGTACCGGTCTGGGCGCCGAGCTTGTAGTCGGCGAGCTCGGCGACGCTGCCCGCCTTCGCGACCGGGGAGTCCTTCAAGGCGATGACGCCCTGGGCGGCGGAGTAGTAGCCCTCGGAGAAGTCGACGACCTTCTCGCGGTCCTCGGTGATCGAGATCTGGTTGATGTCGAAGTCGAAGTCCTTCGGGCCCGGCTTGTAGGAGTTGTTGAAGCGGACCGTCACCCACTCCACGTCGTCCTCGGCGAAGCCCAGCTCCTCGGCGACCGCGTAGGCCACGGCCGACTCGAAGCCCTTGCCGTTGGTGGGGTCGTCGTCGACGAACCACGGGCCGAAGGCGGGCGAGTCGGTGCCGATGGTCAGCGTGCCGTCCTTCTTCAGCGGCAGCTGGTCGACGGCGCAGTCCTCGGCCGAGGGCGCCTCGTCGCTCCCGCTGTCACCCGAGCCTCCGTCCGCGCTCCCGGCCGAGTCCTCGGTGGGGGCGCAGGCAGCGGCGGCCAGCAGGACGAGGGGCACGGCGACCGCGGCGGGGCCGCGCAGCCGACGGGCACGAGCAGGCAGGACACGGGACAGGGCGGAGCGACGCATGTCTCCAGGGTAGTGCGGCCCGGCCGGCGGGACGCGCAGGCTACGGACAGCGGGACGCCGGTCGCGGGAGCGCGGCGGAGGCGGCTGGGACTCGCCATCCACCCACGCGTGAACCCCGGACCGACGTCGCCGCTGCCCGCCTCTGCTGCAGCCACCGGGGTCTCCAGGCCCGAGGACTGCGCGTGGACCGGAGGCGCCGGGTGGAGATCTGGGAGAGGTCCAGCGCCTGGAGCCGCAGCGGTGCCGTTCGGTGCAAGGGGGCAGCTTGGCACTGCACCGACCGACCTGGGTGTGCTGCGACGGGGGACGCATCCGGTTCCACGATGGCTGCGCCCCTTGATCGGGGTCCCCGAAGCGGGGAGAGCGAGGCCCTGGGGCGGGACACGGCGTGCTCGACGACCACGCGACCGCACCTCCTCCAGGGCGGCCCCGGGCGAGATCGTCGGCCGGTCCCCTCTGACCGGTCGGCGCACGCGGGTGCCGCTCTGCTCCAAGTCTAGATCCGCTCGCCCGCTTTGTCAGAAGTTAGGACGTGTGGCCCGTGTGGTCAGTCGAAGGTCCCGTCCGCGGGTGCCCCGACCAGCACGCGGAGGCCCCCCGGGGCGACCCGCGCCGTGCGCGGCAGCGGGCCGAGCAGCTCGCCGTCGCCGTAGGCCACGGGTCCCTCCTCGCCCGGTCGGCCGGCCTCGACGCGCACCTCGGCCCCCCGGAGCACGACCACCTCGGGCAGGTCGACGTGCGTCCCGTCGTACACGCGCGGCAGCCGGCGGACCATGCCCCACCGCGACCCCGCCGGGAGGACCACGACGTCGAGCAGCCCGTCGCGCAGGTCGGCGGCCGGCGCGATGCGCATGCCCTTGCCGTAGTAGCCGGAGTTGGCCACCACCACCGTGTAGGCGCGGTGGCGGTGCTCGACGCCGTCGACGGTGACCACCACCTCGCCGGGCCGGTAGGTCAGCAGCGCCCGCACCGCGGCGTAGGGGTACTGCAGCACGGCGGGCAGCCGACGGGCGCCGTCGACGAGCTCGGAGGCCAGCGAGTCGACGCCGGCGTACAGGCTGCCCAGCACGACGCGCTCGTCCCCGTGGCGCGCGCCCTGCACGCGGATCACGTCGACGGCCTCGGGCTCCGCCTCGAGCAGCGTCCGCGCCACGGCCGGGGGCTCGGCCCGCGTCCCGACCAGGCCGAGCATGCGGGCGAAGTCGTTGCCCCGGCCGCTGGGCACGATCCCCAGCGTGCCGCCCGCGTCGACCACCGGCCCGGCGACCGAGGCGAGCATCCCGTCGCCGCCGGCGGCCACCACGACCTCGTCCGCGGCGCACGCGGCGGCGACCTCGTCGCGGGCGTGCTCGGCGCTCCGCGTCGGTACGACGACCACGGGGGCGCCCGCCGCCTCGAGCAGGGGCACCACCTGGGCGACCGCCCGCGGGGCTCCTCCTCCACCGGACACCGGGTTGACCAGCACCCGGAACCGGCGCGGCACCGACCGGCCCACGGGGCCGGTCGCAGGGCCGGTGGCGGGGCCGGTCACGGGACGAGGATGCCGGGGTTCAGCACGCCGGCCGGGTCGAGCCGTGCCTTCACCGCCCGCAGCACCTCCACGCCGACCGGGCCGATCTCCTCGGCCAGCCACGGCTTGTGGTCGCGCCCCACCGCGTGGTGGTGGGTGATGGAGGCGCCGGTCGCGATCATCGCGTCGCTCGCGGCCCGCTTGGCCGAGAGCCACTGACCGACGCCGTCGTCGAGCTCCTTGGCCGCGACGGTGAAGTAGAGCGAGGCGCCGGTCTCGTAGACGTGGGAGACGTGGCAGAGCACCAGCGGCGGTGTGCCCTGTGCCGTCAGGTCGGCCTCGACCGCACCCTTGACCGCGGCGTAGAGCTCCTCCAGCCGCGACCAGAACGTCACCGTCTCGAAGGTCTCCACCAGCACGCCCACGTCGAGGAGGGAGTCGCGCAGGTAGGGGCCGTCGAACCGGCCGTGGGACCAGGCCTCGCCCGGCTCCGTGCCGAGGGCCTCGCCCCCCAGGGCGCTCAGCAGCTCGGTGGTCGCCTCGCGGGCGCGGGCGACCTGGTCCGCGGTGCCCTCGTAGCCGGTGATCATCAGGCACCCGCCCGAGCGGCCGGAGCCGTCCGCGCCCTCCGGGTCGTCGGAGCCGCCGACGGCGTCGGGGCGGGCGAGGTTCACAGCCGTCTCGCTCTCGTCGGAGAGCCGCAGCACCGTCGGCATCGCCCGGCCCTGGGGAGCCGCCTGCGCCAGGCGGCGCATCGCGGCGGTGCCGGCCGCGAAGGACTCCCAGCGCCACCCCTCGTAGACGCGCTCCTCCGGCACCGGGCGCACCTTGAGGGTGACCTCGGTGATCACGCCGAACGCTCCCTCGGAGCCCAGCACGAGCTCGCGCAGGTCGGGTCCGGCTGCGTTGGCCGGCGAGCTGCCCAGCTCGAGGTCGCCGATCGGGGTGGCGACCTTCAGGGCCATCACCATCGAGTCGAAGCGTCCGTAGCCCGCCGAGGACTGCCCGCTCGACCGGGTGGCGGCGAACCCGCCGATCGAGGCGTAGCGGAAGGACTGCGGGAAGTGGCCGAGCGTCAGGCCGTGCTCGGCGAGCAGCGCCTCGGCCTCGGGACCCAGCAGCCCGGCCTCGAGGGTCGCGGTCCCGGACACCGTGTCGACGTCGACCAGCCGGGTCATCCGCCGCAGGTCGAGGGCGACCACGCCGACGAAGCCGTCGCGGCGGGCGGCAAGGCCGCCCACCACGGAGGTGCCTCCGCCGAAGGGCACGAGGGCGACGCCGTGCTCGGCGCACCAGGTGACCACCGCGGCGACCTGGTCGTGCGACGCGGGCCGTACGACGACGTCGGGTGCGTCGCTGCCGTCACCGGCGCGCATCCGGAGGAGGTCCGGGGTGGACTTGCCGCGGGTGCGTGCGACCCGCCAGGCGTGGTCGACGTGCACGTGCTCGCTGCCGAGGAGGTCGCGGAGCCCGTCGAGGAGGCCCTCGTCGAGGGTGACGTCGGCGAGCCGGACCTCCTCCTCGGGCACGGCGGGCCGCGGGGTGAGGTCGCCGAGGAAGGCCTCGACGAGGTCGCGGAGGAGCTCCGAGACGGGCTCCTCGCGAGCCGGGTCTCCCCAGCGGGCCCAGTGCATGCGGTGGGGCAGGTCGATCGAGTGGTCGGTGGGTGCCATGTGTTAGAGTGTGACATATGACGTCCATCCGTCACAACACCTCGGAGCAACCCCCTTCCGGACCCGACGACGCCTACCTCGACGCCGCTCGCGCATCGGTGCTGGCCGTCGGGTGGCGGCGGACCTCGCTGACCGACGTGGCCCGCCGCGCGGGCGTCTCCCGGATGACGCTCTACCGCCGCTGGCCCGACATGTCCGGGCTGCTCGGCGACCTCATGCTGCGCGAGTGGGGAGCGCTCGTCGCGGCCGAGCTGCACTCCGAGCCCACGGCTCCGCTCGGTCGGCACGCCGTCGCCGCCGCGGTGGTGCGCTGCACCGGGGCGGTCCGCGACAACGACCTGTTCCGCAAGATCGTCGAGGTCGACCCCGACCTGCTGCTGCCCTACCTGTTCGAGCGCCGCGGCCGGACCCAGGACCTCGTCCTCGACGCACTCGCCGCCGTGCTGACCGCCTCCCGGGACCACCCCGACGACCCGGTGCGCGCCGACGACGCGATGACGCTGGCCAGCGGCGTCCTGCTGACGCTGCACGGCTTCCTGTTCTCCGCCCCGACGATGACCGAACCGGTCACCGGCGGGACCACCCGGCCCGACCTGGCCGCGCTCGACCGCGAGCTGGCCCGCCTGATCGAGAGGTACCTCGCCCCGTGAGCGCACCCCAGCCCGTCCCCGACCCCCGACCCGGCCCCCGACCCGGACCGGGAGCCCTCTCGCGCGCCCGCCGTGAGGCCGACCTCGACCACGTCACCGGCGAGACGGTCGACCTGCTCGTCGTCGGCCTCGGCGTCACCGGCGCGGGGGTCGCCCTCGACGCCGCCTCCCGCGGGCTGTCGGTCCTCGCCGTCGACGCCCACGACCTGGCCTTCGGCACCTCCCGCTGGAGCTCGAAGCTGGTGCACGGCGGTCTGCGCTACCTCGCCAAGGGCCAGCTCGGCGTCGCCCACGAGAGCGCCGTCGAGCGCGGGATCCTCATGGGCCGGACCGCCCCCCACCTGACCCGCGCGATGCCGCTGCTCGTGCCGCTGACCGACGCGGTGCCCCGGCGCCAGGGCGTCCTCGCCATGCAGGGCTTCCGGGCCGGCGACGCCCTGCGCGCCGCCGCCGGGACGCCGCGCAGCCTGCTGCCGGGGCCGCGCCGGCTGTCGGCTCAGCAGACCCGCGCGCTGGTGCCGCCGGTGCGCACCCAGGGCCTGCGCGGCGGGCTCCTCAGCCACGACGGCCAGCTCGAGGACGACGCGCGGCTGGTGGTCGCGCTCGCCCGCACCGCGGCGGCGTACGGCGCCCGCGTGGTGACGCGGGCCCGGGCCCTCGACGTCACCGCCGACGGCGCGACCCTGCGCGACGAGCTGACCGGCCGCACCGTCCAGGTCCGCTGCCGCGCCGTGGTGAACGCGGCGGGCGTCTGGGCCGGGCAGGTCGTCGACGGCCTGACCCTGCGGCCGAGCCGCGGCACCCACCTGGTGCTGCGCGGCGACCGGCTCGCGGGCGTCGACGTGGCCGTGTCGGCACCCGTGCCCGGCTCGCTGAACCGCTTCGTCTTCACGCTGCCCCAGGCCGACGGGCTCGTCTACGTCGGGCTCACCGACGAGCCCGCGCCCGACGAGGTCCCCGACGTCCCCGAGGCGACCGAGGCCGAGGTGGACTTCCTGCTCGAGACGATGAGCTCCGCGTTCGAGGCGCCGCTGACCCGCGCCGACGTCGTCGGCACCTACGCCGGGCTGAGGCCGCTGCTCGCCGCGGAGGGGTCGACGGCCGACCTGTCGCGCAAGCACGCCGTGCTGACCTCCGACGCCGGCGTGGTCACGGTGGTCGGCGGCAAGCTGACGACGTACCGCCGGATGGCCGAGGACGCCGTCGGCGCCGTCGTCGCCGGGCGCGGCCTGACCGCCCAGCCGTGCCGCACCCGCGACCTGCCGCTGGTCGGCGCCGCCACGCGCCCGCAGCTGGCCCGCGTCGACGCCCCGGCCCGGCTGGTGCGCCGCTACGGCGCCGAGGCGCCCCGCGTGCTCGCCGACGCCGTCGCCCGGACCGGCCTGGACGAGGCGGCGCTGCTGGAGTCGGTCGCCGAGGGCGTGCCGGTGACCCGCGCCGAGCTGCTCTGGGGCGTCACCCACGAGGGGGCCGTGGACGCCGACGACCTCCTGGACCGTCGCACCCGGGTCGGTATGGTGGCCGACGACCGAGCCGCCACCGAGGACGCCGCCCGTTGGGCGCTGGAGCACTGATGACCCCCACCCGCCCCTCCGGGGTGGACCTCGTGGACCTCGCCCGCCGAGCCGTCGGCGTGGTCTTCGTCGTCAACGGCTTCGCGTTCGCGTCCTGGGTGTCGCGGATCCCGGACCTGCGCGACACCCTCGCCCTGAGCCCCGGCCAGGTCGGGCTGCTGCTGCTGTGCCTGTCGGCCGGCACCGTGCTCGCCCTGCCGCTGTCCGGGCTCGTGGTGCACCGGCTCGGGCCCGCCCGCACCGTCACGGTCGGCTCCGTGCTCACCGCCGGCGGCCTGGTCGCCATGGCCGGGGGGCTGTCGGCCACCTCGGTGCCACTGACCGGGGCGGCACTGTTCGCCTACGGCGCGGGCACCAGCAGCTGGGACGTGGCGATGAACGTCGAGGCCGCCGACGTCGAGCGGCGGCTGGGCCGCTCCATCATGCCGCGCTTCCACGCCGGCTTCAGCATCGGCACGGTCGCCGGCGCGCTCGTCGGTGCCGGCTCCTCGCACCTGGGCGTGCCGCTCCCGGCGCAGATGCTCGTCACCTCGGTCCTCGTGGTCCTCGGGGTCGCCGCGGTGATCGGCCGCTTCCTCGCCGTGCAGGAGCAGGCGGAGGACCACGTGCGCCCGTCGGCGTGGAGCGCGTGGCGCGAGCCGCGCACGCTGGCCATCGGCCTGGTTGTCATGTCCTTCGCGCTGGCCGAGGGCATCGCGAACGACTGGCTCGCCCTCGGGCTCGTCGACGGGTACGGCGCCGCGCCCGCCCTCGGCTCGTTCGGCTACGCCCTCTTCGTGGTCGCCATGACCACGGGACGCTTCTTCGGCGGCGGCCTGGCCACCCGCTTCGGCCGCGTGCTGGTGCTGCGGGTGACCGCGCTGCTGGTGGCGCTGGGCGCGCTGGTCGTGATCCTCTCCCCGTCCCTGCCGCTGGCGTTCGTCGGGGCGCTGGTGTGGGGCATCGGCGCCTCGCTCGGCTTCCCGATGGGCATGACGGCCGCGGCCGACGAGGAGGCGCACGCCGCCACCCGGGTCGCCGTGGTCAGCTCGATCGGCTACTGCGCCTTCCTCGGCGGCCCGCCGCTCATCGGCGCGCTCGGCGAGCGCGTCGGCGTCCTCGACTCCATGCTGGTCGCCGTGGCCGCGGCGGTCGTCGGCCTCCTCGCCACGCGGGCCGTGGCCCCACCGGCCGAGCGCTGAGCCGACCGAGCGGACTCAGCGGTACGTCGTGCGCAACGGCGCGATGCCGTTGAAGCCGACGCTGGCGTAGGCCGTCGTGTACGCGCCGGCCGCGCCGAGCAGCACCCGGTCCCCCGGACGCAGGTCGGCCGGGAGCCGGTAGCGGTGGTGGCGGTAGAGCACGTCCGCGCTGTCGCAGGTCGGCCCGGCCAGCACCACCTCGCGGGTGGGTCCCCGCAGCCGTCGGCCGTCCCGCGTCACCTCGAGGCGGTACTTCACGCCCTCGTCGAGCGCCTCGGCCAGCCCGCCGAAGAGGCCGATGTCGAGGTAGACCCACCGCACGCCCTCCCGCTCGGCCACCAGCAGCACCTCGCTCTCCAGGACGCCGGCGTCGGCCACCAGCGCGCGGCCGGGCTCGGCCATCACCACCGGCCCCGCCGACCCGTCGGGACCGGACCCGGGGCCCTGCCCGAGCGTGGTCCCGACCAGCTCCTCGAGCGCCCGCGCGATCGCGGCGCCGTACGCCGGCAGCCCGGGCGTGTCACCGAGCAGGTCGGCCGGGAAGCCCCCGCCGAGGTTCACCACGCTCAGGTCGGCGCCACGGGCCCGCAGCGCGGCACGCAGCCGGCCGGCCGCCGCCAGCGGGGCCCGCCAGGCCTGCGGGTCGCGCTGCTGGCTGCCGACGTGGAACGCGATGCCGACCGGGTGCCCGAGGCCGACCGCGAGGGCCAGCAGCGCACCCGCCTCGTCCTCCGAGCAGCCGAACTTCCCCCCGGCCAGACCCCAGTCCGCACCCGCCCCGGACGTGGTGAGGCGGACCATCACCGTGGCCCCGGGCGCGTGCCGGGCCACCTTGTCGAGCTCGTCGGGGCTGTCCACGCTGAAGCGGCGTACGCCGAGACCGTGGGCCCACGCGACGTCCGCGGCCCGCTTGACGGTGTTGCCGTAGGACATGTCCTCGGGGAGCCCGCCGGCCTGCAGCACCAGCGCGATCTCGCCGGGGCTGGCGACGTCCCACGCCGCCCCGTGCGCCGCGAGCAGGCTGAGCACCGGGTGGGACGGGTTGGCCTTGACCGCGTAGTGCAGCCGGACCCCGGGCAGGACCGCGGCGAGCTCGACGTACCGCTCGCGGACGACCTCGGTGTCGAGGTGCAGCATCGGCGTCGCGGCCTGCGGCGGGGCGCTCGCCCGCGGCGTGCCGGCAGCGGGCAGCGACGGCCGGGCAGCGAGCGAGGGCGGGGCCGGCGCGGCTGGCGGGGCTGGGAACGTGGGGGCGGGGGTGGCGGGCACGGGTGTCTCCTCCGGTCGGGGCCTGCGGAGGAGGAGGCCCGCGGGGGTTGGCTGATACCTGCCCCACGGCGTCGCGGGACCGCTAGGTTCGGCGACCATGGACCACGTCAACAGCCTCGCCGTCGCCCGCATCGCCATCGGCACCGGCATGCTGCTCGCCCCCGAGCCGAGCCTGAAGGTCGGCCTGCTCGACCCCACCGCCCGGCAGGCGCCCTACCTCGCCCGGATGTTCGGCAGCCGTGAGATCGCCATCGGTGCCCTCACCCTGCTGGCGGCTCCCGCGCAGCAGGTCACGCTGATCAAGGTCGGCGTCGCCATCGACGCCGCCGACGCGGTCGCGGGCTACCTGGGGATCCGGTCGAAGGGGTTGTCGACCCCCGCGGGCGCGGCGCTCACCGGTGTGGCCGTGGTCGCCGTCGTCTCGGGCCTGGCCGGCCTGCGGCAGCGCGGAGCCCTCTGACGCGCACAAACACCGGACGAACCTCCACAGGTCCAGACCAATAGTTCAACATCCTGTGGAATCTGACGGGTCGGCCATCCCGGGCCGCAGCCTCTCCGAACCTCGGGCACCACGGCGGGTCTCCGCCGCAGCCCCCAGGAGAGGAACCACCATGCGCAGCTCCCGCACCACCCGCACCCTCGTCGCCGGCACCACCGCCGCCCTCGTCGGCACCCTGGCCGCGACCGCCGCGCCGGCCCAGGCAGCGCCCGGTGAGCGCAGCCTCGCCACCGTGCTGGCCGCCGACGGCAACCGGTTCGACGGCGCCTGGAACGACTTCGACGTCCTCGACCGCGCCGTCCGCACGGTGCTGGGAGCCAAGCCCGACAGCGACGTGGCCGTGCTGGCCGACGGCGGCACCGCCCTGACGGCGTTCCTGCCCACCGACCGCGCCTTCCGCAAGCTCGTGCACGAGATCACCGGTGAGCGGCCGGCGACCGAGCGGGCCACCTTCCAGGCGGTGGCGAGCCTCGGCGTCGACACCGTCGAGACCGTGCTGCTCTACCACGTCGTCCCGGGACCGGCCGTCACCTACCGGCAGGCCAAGCGTGCCGACGGCGTGGTGCTCCAGACCGCCGCCGACGCACCGGTCACGGTCCAGGTCGCGAACGGTCGGGTCTCGCTGCAGGACCTCGACGCCAGCGACCCCGACCCGCGCATCCGCCTGGGCCAGACCGACGTCAACGCGGGCAACCGCCAGCTCGGCCACGGGATCAACCGGGTGCTGCGCCCGCTCGACCTGCCCTGAGCCCTCCCCCGCGCTCAGGGCAGGCTGCTCAGGTGCCGAGGTCGGCGACGACCTCGGCACCGGGCAGCTCGGCCAGCAGCGAGCCGGGCAGCAGGATCTTCGAGCGCCGCAGCCCGCTGCCCAGGATCACGACCGGCGCCTCCGTCAGCCGCTGGTCGACGAGGAGCCGCCAGTCGCCGGGAAGGCCGACCGGCGTGATCCCGCCGTACTCCATGCCGGTGCGCGCGACCGCGTCGTCCATCGCCAGGAACGTCGCCTTGCGGACGTCGAGACGGCGCTTCACCAGGTTGTTGACGTCCGCACGGGTGTCGGCCCGGACGACGCAGGCCGCCACCCGCTCCTCGCCGGAGCGGCGGCCGCCGACGACCACGCAGTTGCCGCTGGCCTCCAGCGGCAGGTCGTAGGCCGAGGTCAGCGTGGCGGTGTCGGCCTGGTCCGGGTCGATCTCCACGACCCCCACCCGGTCGGCCGCGTCCCACTGCTCCAGCAGGGCCCGGACGGGCTCCGCGAGCAGCTCGGGACGGTCGAGGGCCGGGTCGGCGTCGAGGCCGCCGAGGCTCCACAGGGCCATGGCTGGTCTCCGTTCATGGGCGGGTCGGGTCAGGTCGGGTGGTCGAGGCGGGCCATGGAGGAGGCACGCCGGTGACATACCGACGTCATGTTGCCCCAGGGGCTGGGTTTTCCCGTCCCGGTGGCGCATTGTTTTCTCAGCGCACCGGCCGACCCAAGAGCCGTGCGTCAGCGCCGCTGGCCGGCTGCCCCCTCCGGCCGGTGGCGCGCCCCTGCCTCGTCGCCGCATCCGCAGGATTGGGCGACGTGCATCGGGGAACCCTTGTCGCGTAAAGTGATGCCTCGAGGGGAGTACTTCCGCGAACCAGTCCGGTCAGTACGGTGCGATCTCGCACCTCGGCTGGTTGCCCGATCCGGGTGAAGGAGACCTCAGGACCGATTGAACGCGCCCTGAGGAGCAACCCGTGAATCCCTACCTGTCCCTGCCCACGCGCGCCGCCGCGGAGCCGCAGACCCTCGACAGCATCGGCAACCCCGTGCTGTGGACGACGGTCATCGTCGGTGTCCTCGTGCTGCTGGCGGTCGACTTCCTGCTCACCCGCAAGCCGCACGAGGTCTCCATGAAGGAGGCGATCGGCTGGTCGATCTTCTACGTCGCCCTGCCGCTGGCCTTCGCCGGCTACGTGTTCCTCGACTTCGGCTCCGAGCGTGGCCTGGAGTTCCTCACCGGCTACCTGGTGGAGAAGTCGCTCAGCGTCGACAACCTCTTCGTCTTCCTGCTGCTGCTCGGCGCCTTCGCGGTGCCCAAGGAGCTGCAGCAGCGGGTGCTGCTCTACGGCATCGTCGGCGCCCTGGTGCTCCGCAGCATCTTCATCGCCGTCGGCGCCGCCGCCCTGTCGGCGTTCGACTGGATGTTCCTGGTCTTCGGCCTGATCCTCGTCGCCACCGCCGTCAAGATCCTCCGTGACGCCCTGAGCGGGCACGACCAGGAGATCGACATCGACGAGATGCGCAGCGTGAAGTTCATGCGCCGCTTCATGCCGGTCACCGACGACTACGACGGCCCGAAGATGCTCTCGAAGGTCGACGGCAAGCGCGCCATCACCCCGCTGGCCCTCGTCGTGGTCGCCGTGTTCGCCGCCGACATCGTCTTCGCCGTCGACTCCGTCCCCGCCGTCTACGGCATCACCGGCGACCCGTTCCTGGTGTTCGCGACCAACGCGTTCGCGCTGCTGGGCCTGCGCGCGCTCTACTTCGTGCTCGAGGGGGCGCTGTCGAAGCTGCGCCACCTCGGCTTCGGCCTCGCCGTCATCCTCGCCTTCATCGGCGTGAAGCTGGCCCTGCACTGGGGCCACCTGCAGAACGACAGCGTCCCCGAGATCCCGACCCTGTGGTCGCTGGGCGTCATCGTCGTCGTCCTGGTGATCACCACCGTCACCAGCCTGGTCGCCGACAAGAAGGCCGGCGACCCGCTCGGGTCGGGCGACAAGGACACCGACGCGCGCACCGACACCGACAGCGACCGCGACGACGACGGGGCTACCGTCTCCGCGTGAGCAAGCGGTCGAGCCGGGGTCAGGAGCGTGCCGGCGGTGCGGGTGGATCGACGCCCGCCACGCGCGCCCTGACCGCGGCCGGCCTCGCCTTCGCCGAGCGTGCCTACGACCACGACCCGGCCGCCGAGAGCTTCGGGCTCGAGGCGGCCGAGGCGCTGGGCGTCGAGCCCGCCCGGGTGCTCAAGACGTTGCTCGCCGAGGTCGACGGCCGTCTCGTCGTCGGCATCGTGCCGGTCGCGGGACGGCTGGACCTCAAGGCCCTGGCCGCGGCCGTCGGCGGCAAGCGGGCGGTGATGGCCGACCCCGCGCTGGCCGAGCGCCGCACCGGCTACGTCGTGGGCGGCATCAGCCCGCTCGGGCAGCGCACCACCCATCCCACCGTGGTGGACCGGTCCGCCCTCGACCACCCGACCGTGCTCGTCTCGGGTGGTCGCCGGGGGCTCGACCTCGAGCTGGCACCGACCGACCTGGTCACGGCGACCTCCGCCGTGGTGGCCGACATCGGCCGGCCCTGACCTGCGGGCTCCGGCCGCTCGCCCCGCGCCGCGCGCTCAGAGCCGTCCGAGCTCGCGCAGCCCCGCGACCGCGTCGCGCAGCGTCACCGCCGGGTCGCGGAACGTGACGCCGAGCTCGCGCTCGACCGGGCCGTTGTCGGGCACGGGGACGCGGGTGTAGTACTCCATCGCCGCGGCGGTCAACGGCGTGCGCAGCCCCCACCGCTCGAGCGGGACGACACGCTCGACGCGGTCCTGGGCCCGACCGACGGCCCGCAGCAGCCCGTCGGGCACCGGCAGCTGCCACAGCCGCCGCCCCGAGGCCTCTGCCAGCATCGGCACCAGCTCGGACAGCCGCACGTGGACCCCGCCCGCGACCCAGCGGGCGGGGCGCAGCCGCCGGTCGACGATCGCGGCGTGCACGCGCCCGAGGTCGCGGACGTCGCAGATGTTCCACGCCGCCTCGCGCCCGGGGACGAGGCGGACCCGGACCGCCTTGGCCACGCCCTCGGTGCCCTCCCCCACCTGCTCCCCGGCCGGGGGCCCCATCACCATCGTCGGGTAGGTGAGGTCGACCGGCGCTCCCTGCGCCGCCAGCTCGCGGACGTAGCCGTCGACGGCGGCCTTCGACGCGCCGTAGGCGTCGAGGCCGGGCGCCACCGGCAGGTCGGCCGTGAGCCGGCGCAGGCCGGGTCGCGAGAGCGCCGCGATGCTCGAGACGTGGACCGCGCGCAGGCCCCGCTCGACCGCCTCGCCCACCACGTGGCGGGCCCCGGCCAGGTTCGTGCGCTCCATCCGCTCGGCGGCCCCGGGGCCCACCGCCACCACGGCGGCGCAGTGCACGACGGCCTGGCACCCGGCCAGCGCACGGCGTACGGCGG
Source organism: Nocardioides sp. HDW12B (assembly GCF_011299595.1). Lineage (NCBI taxonomy): Bacteria > Bacillati > Actinomycetota > Actinomycetes > Propionibacteriales > Nocardioidaceae > Nocardioides > Nocardioides sp. HDW12B. The sequence goes on from NZ_CP049867.1 coordinate 3,644,397, forward strand.
CGGCGTCGGTGATGTCGCCGACCACGGTGTCGGAGGTGTTCACGCCCAGCGCGCCGGCGGCGCGGGCCAGCTTCTCGGGGGTGCGGACCAGGAAGCGCACCTCGTGGCCGGCGTCGGCCAGCGCTCGCGCGGTCCACGACCCGACGAACCCGGTCCCGCCCGTCACCAGCACCACCACCCGCGTGAATCTAGGCCACGGCGGCGGGCTGGATAGGGTGAACCATGACGACTCCCGGGGTCAGCAGCGAGGTCGGACGGCTGGGCACGGTGCTGCTGCACCGGCCGGGCAACGAGCTGAAGCGGCTCACCCCGCGCAACAACGACCGGCTGCTCTTCGACGGGATCCCCTGGGTCGACCGGGCGCAGGAGGAGCACGACGCCTTCGCGCAGGTGCTCCGCGACCGCGGCGTCGAGGTGCTGTACCTCCTCGACCTGCTCACCGAGACCCTCGCCTCCGAGGACGCGCGCAGCCAGGCCGTGACCAGCACGCTCGGCAGCCTGCACCTCGGCGACACCCTGCGGGCCCACCTCGGCCGGCACCTGCTCGACCTGGCGCCCGAGGCGCTCGCGCACCTGCTGTGCGAGGGGCTGCGCAACGACGAGGTCCGCGGCGGCCACGGGCTCGTGACCAGCCTGCTGGCCGAGGACGACTTCCTCGTCGAGCCGCTGCCCAACCTGCTCTTCACGCGCGACTCCAGCGTGTGGGTCCGCGACCACGTCGCGGTCACCTCGCTGGCCATGGGCGCGCGGGAGCGCGAGACGCAGCTGACCGAGCTGATCTACACGCTGCACCCGCGTTTCTCGGGCACCACGACGATCCACGGCTGGCACCGCGAGCACGTCGAGGGCGGCGACGTCCTGCTGCTGGCCCCCGGCGTCGTGGCCATCGGGGTGGGCGAGCGGACCACGCCCGCCGGCGCCGAGCGGCTGGCTCGGCAGATGTTCGGGGCGGGCCTGGCCGAGACCGTGCTGGCGGTGCCGATCATGCAGGAGCGGGCCACCATGCACCTCGACACCGTGTGCACGATGGTCGACGTCGACACGGTCGTGATGTACCCCAACATCGCCGACACCCTGACCGCCCACGCCGTCACGGTGGCCGACCGGACCGGCGACGAGGACAGCGACCTGGTCCTGCACGTCGCCGGGGCCGAGCCGTTCCTCGTCGCGGCCGCCAAGGCGATGCGCATCGACACCCTCCACCGCATCGACACCGGGCTCGACCCGGTCACCGCCGAGCGCGAGCAGTGGGACGACGGCAACAACACCCTGGCCATCGCGCCCCGGGTGGCGGTCGCCTACGAGCGCAACACCGAGACCAATGCCCGGCTCGAGGCGGCCGGCATCGAGGTGCTGGCGATCGCGGGCTCCGAGCTGGGCTCGGGCCGGGGCGGGCCCCGCTGCATGTCCTGCCCGATCGCCCGCGACGACGTCTAGGACCGGATCGCGACCCAGAGCTGCTGGGCCCGCGCGACGAGGCGACCGGCGTCGTCGTACATGCCGGTGGTGGTCCAGGTCTTGCGGCCCTCGGTGCGCACGAGCCGCCCGACCACGACGTACGTCGCACCCGCCTGCGGCGGCGACTGCCGGGGCTCGAGGCCGGCCGACATCGCGGCCAGCACGAGGGGCCGGTGCTCGAGGTCGGAGGACCAGCCGCCGACGCAGTCGAGGGCGGCCCAGGTCACGGCCGTGCCGACCTGGCCGTCGCTGTCGGCCACCGAGGGGTCGGGGGTCCAGGTGGCGGCCACCCGCTCGTCGAGGCCGTCGGGGCCGTCGGGCAGGCGGCCGGGGAAGATGCGCAGCCCGTCGCCCGGCTCGCGCTCGGGCCCGCACACGACGCAGGTCGGGAAGGGGTGGCTGCGCAGGCCGGCGTAGCCGCTGGCCGCCTCGCGCGCGACCTCCACGCCGACGGCGGGGCCGGGGTCGGCGTCGTCGCCGACCAGCACGGCGTCCGGGCGGACGGTGGCCACCACTGCGGTGGCCCCGTCGTCCCCGAGGGGACCGGTGAGCGTCCAGCCGGTGCCGTCGTCGTCGGGGTCCAGCGTGAGCGCGACGTCGAGCGGCGGCGGCGCCTTCAGCGAGACCGTTAGCGGGGGGACGGCCCCGAGGGTGCCGGCCGCCTCCGCGACCGCGCCGGCGGTCCAGCCCCCGTTGCCCGAGGTCGGGGGGCCGTTGAAACGGGCGGGGACGGTCAGCGTGGTCATGGGCCCCACGCTGCCACGTCTCGCATGACTCGCATGTAACGCGGGGTTATGGACCGGTCGCACGGCGTACACGCCTTGGTCGGCGTCCATAACCCCGCGTTACATGGGCGAGGTCGACCTCAGGCCAGGTCGTTGTCCGCGAGGAACTGCTCGGCGACGGCCTGCGGGTCCTCCTTGTCGATGACGACCTGGGTGACCAGCGCACCGAGGGTCTCGGTGTCGAGGGCCTCCGAGACGCTGTTGAGGGTCTCGGTCACGGTGTCGTCGACGACCTCGCTGCGCAGCAGCGGCACGATGTTCTGCGCCGCGAACAGCGCGTCGGGGTCCTCGAGCGGGACGAGGTCCTCGGCGGCGATGTTGGGGTCGGTGGTGAAGAGGTTGGCGGCGTCGACGCGGCCGTTCAGCAGGGCGCCGAGGCTCTGCGGGCCGCCGGCGTCGAGCTCGATGAAGTCGCCGAACACCACGCCGTAGACCTCCTCGAGGCCGGGCAGTCCGGTCTGGCGGGTCTTCCACTCCGGCGCACCGCCGAGGGTCAGGTCGCCGGCCACCTCGGCCAGGTCGCCGATCTCGGTGAGGTCGTACTCCTCGGCGGTCTCCGAGGTCACCACGACGGCGTCCTTGTCCTCGGCCTCGGAGTAGTCGAGGACGGTGAGCTCCTCGGGCAGGGTGTCGGTGAGCTCGGAGTAGACGCCTTCGGAGTCGGAGGACTCACCGACGGCGCCGGCCTCCTCCTCGGCGAGGAAGTAGTCGCGCAGCACGCCGGTGTACTCCGGCAGGATGTCGATCGAGGCGTCCTCGATGGCCGGGATGTAGACCTCGCGGCTGCCGATGTTGAGCTTGGTGGTGGCCTCGACCCCGGCGCCGTTGAGGGCGCCGGCGTAGATCTCGGCCAGCAGGGCGTTCTCGGGGAAGTTCGCCGAGCCGACGACGACCTCGCCGGACGAGCCGGAGTCACCGGAGCCGGAGTCACCCGAGCTGTCCGACTCGAGGGCCTCGTCGCCACCGCCGCAGCCGGCCAGGCCCAGCAGGGCCACCGTGGTGAGCGAGGCGATCAGGGGGGTGCGCTTCATCGATCGTGCCTTTCGTCAGGACCCCGAGGTCCGGAGGGATGTACGGACGGACGTCCTTCTCCCGGCGTCGCTGCCGGTGAGTCCAGGGGAGACCACGAGCCGCTGCAGCAGCGAGGCCACGAGGTCGACGAGCAGCGCCAGCGCCGCGACCAGCAGCGCGCCGCTCGCCATCTGCCCGTAGTCGCGCACCGACAGCCCGTCGATGAGGTAGCGGCCGAGGCCGCCGAGCCCCACCGTCGCGGCGAGCGTCGCGGTCGCGATGACCTGCAGGGCGGCCGAGCGCAGGCCGGAGGCGATCAGCGGCAGCGCGCACGGCACCTCGACGCGCCACAGCACCTCGGCACCGGTCATGCCCATGCCCTTGGCGGCGTCGCGCGCCGCGGCGTCAACCTGCTCGACGCCGGCGTAGGCGCCGGCCAGGATCGGCGGGATGGCCAGCACCGTCAGCACGATCTCGGTGGGCACGAGCACACTGGCCTCGCCGGAGAGCTGCGGGCTGATGAGCATGATGCCGACGAACAGCAGACCGAGGCTGGGGATGGCCCGGAAGGCGCCGGTCACGTTGACGGCCAGGAAGCGGCCGCGGCCGGTGTGGCCGACGACGAGCCCGAGCGGTACGGCGACCAGCGCGGCGAGCCCCAGCGCGATGCCGGAGTAGAGCAGGTGCTCCCACACCCGCAGCGGGATCCCTTCGCTGCCGCTCCAGTTGTAGCCGTCGGTCAGCCAGGTGAGGACGTCGTTCACGCCGCCACCTCCGAGCCCCGTGAGCCCGTGGGTCCCGCGGGCTCGTCGACCGGCCGGTCCGAGCCCCCGGTGCGCAGCCACGGGGTCAGCGCGCGGGAGATAAGGACGATGACGAGGTCGAAGAGCAGCGCGAGCAGCACGCAGGCGACCAGGCCGGCGACCACGGGGTCGAGGAAGTTGCGCTGGAAGCCGTCGGTGAACAGCGAGCCGAGCTGCGGGATGCCGATCAGCGCCGCGACGCTGACGATGCTGACGTTGCTGACCGCGGCGACGCGCATGCCGGCGGCGATGACCGGTACGGCGAGCGGGAGCTCGACCGTCAGCAGCCGCCTCAGGGCGCCGAAGCCCATGGCCGTGGCCGAGGCGCTGACCGACTCGTCGACGGCCGCCAGGGCGTCGGCGACGGTGCGCGTCAGCAGGGCGAGGGTGTAGATCGTCATCGCCACCACGACGTTGACGGTGTCGAGGATGCGGGTGCCCAGGAAGAGCGGCATCAGCACGAACAGCGCCAGCGACGGGATCGTGTAGAGCAGCCCGGTGCCGACCACGAGCGGGGTGTAGAGCCACGACACCCGGCGAGCGGCCCAGCCCAGCGGGATCGAGAGCAGCAGGCCGATGACCAGTGGCAGGCCCGCCAGCCAGGCGTGGTCGAAGGTGTAGGACCCGATGTCGTCGAGGTGGTCCAGCACCCAGGTCATGCGCCCGCCCCCTCCGGACCCACCCCGGCACCCGGCCGCTCGATGGCGGCCACGACCTCGGCCGCCGTGACGGTGCCCAGCAGGACGCCGTCGGCGTCGACCACGACGCCCCGACCGCTCGGGGAGGACAGGGCGGCGTCGAGCAGGGCGCGGGTGGAGCCCTCGGCGCGCGCGACGGTGCCGCCGCGGTGCAGGTCGGTCTCGGTGACCGGGCCCGTGAGGCGTGCCGGCTCGACCCAGCCGACCGGTCGGCGCTCGTCGTCGACCACGACGACCCACCGGTCGCCCCGGTCCGCGCCGTCGACCGCGGACCCCAGCGCCACCGTCGGCTCCTCACGGGTCGCCACCGGCGGGGCGGGACGGAACCCGAGCCCGCGGTAGCCGCGGTCGCGGCCCACGAAGTCGGCGACGAAGTCGTCGTGGGGGTCACCGAGGAGGCGGGCGGGGTCGGAGAGCTGCGCGAGCTCGCCACCGACCCGGAGGACGGCGACCTGGTCGCCGAGCTTCACGGCCTCGTCGATGTCGTGGGTGACGAAGAGGATGGTCTTGCCGAGCTCGCCCTGCAGCCGCAGGAACTCGTCCTGCAGCTGCTCGCGCACGACCGGGTCGACGGCGCTGAACGGCTCGTCCATGAGCATGACGGGCGGGTCGGCAGCCAGGGCCCGGGCCACCCCGACCCGCTGCTGCTGGCCGCCGGAGAGCTGGTGGGGGTAGCGGTCGGCGTACGCCTGGGGCAGCCCGACCCGCTCGAGCAGCTCGAGGCTCGTGCTGCGCGACCGCTTCTTGTCCCAGCCCAGGAGGCGGGGCACGGTGGCGATGTTGTCAGCGACGGTGCGGTGCGGGAACAGCCCGGCGTGCTGGATGACGTAGCCGATGCCGCGGCGCAGCTCGCTGGCCTCCAGGGTGGCGGTGTCCTGGCCGTCGACGGTGATCCGGCCCGAGGTGGGCTCGATCATCCGGTTGACCATCCGCAGCGAGGTGGTCTTGCCGCAGCCGGACGGACCGACGAGGACCGTGATCTGTCCCTGGGGCGCCTCCAGGCTCAGACCGCCCACCGCCACGGTCCCGTCAGGGAAGGACTTCGTCACGGCCTCGAAACGAATCACTTGACGAGCCAACCACACCGTCCGGACAGTTCGCGGCCGACGCGAGTCACGAAGTGACAACCATCGACGATCACCGGGCCCCGTCCCGTGGAGGTTCGCCGCCTTTGCGAGGGTCCCGTGCAGGTTCTGCGTCGATCCGCGCCTACCCTCGGCCGGTGCCCCTCACGCTGAGCCACCCGGCGGCCGTGCTGCCGCTGCGCCGAGTGCCGGGGCTGGCAGCGCTGCCGGCGGCCGCGCTCGTCATCGCGTCGATGGTCCCGGACCTGCCGATGTTCGTCCCCGGGCGCGGCGGCTACCGGCTGAGCCACAGCCTCCTCGGTGTCGTGACCGTCGACGTCGCGGTGACCCTGCTCCTGCTGCTCGTGTGGGACCGCGTGCTGCGTGACGCGCTGGTCGACCTGTCGCCGCGGGTGGTGCGCGACCGGTTCCCCCGTCGCGCCCGGCTCCCCCGTGCGTCCTGGCTCCTGGCGCCGGCTGCCGCGGCGCTGGGCGCGCTCACCCACGTCACCTGGGACGCCTTCACCCACCCGGGCCGGTGGGGGGTGCGGCAGGTCGCCTGGCTGGGCCAGGACCACCTCGGCCTGGCCGGCCACCAGTGGGCGCAGTACGCCTCCGGCGTCCTCGGGCTGGGCGTCGTGCTCGCCGCCACCGGGCGCCACGTCGCCACCCGCCCACCCCGCGCCCGTACGTCGCCCCGCCTGCTCCCGGCGGCCGTGCTCCCGACCGGCGCGGCGCTCGTCGCGCTGGTGACCGTCGTGGTCGGCGCCGGTCGACGCGACGAGGGTCTCCACGCGGTGGCCTTCCACGGCGTGGTGGCCGGGCTGCAGGCCGCCCTCGTGCTGACGGCGGGGCTGACCCTGGGGTGGGGGCTGCTGGAGCTCAGGCGGGCACGGGCTGCTGCTCGGTCGGACGCAGGGCGGCCACGGCACCCAGGATCAGCACGCCCCCCAGCAGGGCCGGCCAGGTGACGCGCTCGCCCAGCAGCGCCGCCGCGAGCAGCCCGGCCGAGAGCGGCTCGACGAGGGTGGCGACGGTGGCGGCCGATCCGGACGTGGTGCGGAGCCCGGCGTACAGCAGGCCGTAGGACAGGGCCATGGTCGCGATGCCGAGGTAGACCAGCAGCGCCACCGACCCGGGGTCGGTGGTGAGGACCGGCTCCCCCGCGACCGCGGCGAGGAGCAGGAACGGCGAGAGCGCGACCGCCCCGGCCGCGGTGGCACAGGTCGTGAGCGCGACCGGGTCGACCCGTGAGGCGAGGGTGTGGCCCAGCACGGTGGTCCCGGCGTACACCGCACCGGACGCGACGGCCATGAGCAGACCCAGGGTGGGTCGGTCCCCGGGCGCCGCGGAACCGTGCCCGGCGTTGGCGGTGATGAGCACGAGCCCGGTGAGCGCCGAGGCCAGCACCGCGACCTCGCGCCGCGAGGGCCGGGTCCGTGCCGCGAGGTGCTCACCGAGGCTGGCCAGGACCGGCGCGAGCCCGAGCGAGACGACGGTCGCGACGCTCACCCCGACCAGCAGCACGGCGCCGAAGTAGAGGCCCTGGTAGAGACCGGTGCAGCAGCCGAGCAGGGCCGCCCGTCCCGGGTGACGACGCAGCGTCTCGCGCACCGCGGCGACCCGGCGCGTCACCAGGGCGAAGCCGACCAGGGCGACCGCGGCCAGCGCCATGCGCCACGCGCTGACGGTCATCGCGCCGAGACCGTCGCGGTCGTTGAGGACGGTCACGACCAGTCCGCCGGTGCCCCAGAGGACCCCCGCGGCGCAGACCTGGAGCAGCCCGGCCCGGGCACTGCCGAGCGCTGGTGCGTGCGTCATCGCGAGGTCCTTCGGACTGCGGGCATGAGAAACCCGGCCGTTGCTGACGGGGGATACAACAACGACCGGGCAGGATCTAGCGTATTGCTGCGGGAACCGTTTCTCAACTCGCGCGGCGTGGCGGATCCCACGCCCGAAAGGGCGTTTGGGTCACCGAATCGTGACTTGTCGGTTGGCCAGCCCGTGGCGGGCCGAGCGCTCCTCGGTCGTCAGCGGCTCAGCACCCTCGGTGAGGGCGGTCATCGCCTCGTCGAGGGCGGTGGCGAAGCGTGCGGCAGGCTCCTCCAGCACCTCGGCGCCGGTGCCGGCGGGCAGGTCCCAGACCGGCGCGAGCAGGCTGTGCGCGCGGAACATCCCGACGAGGCGCGAGTCCGCGACGAGCCGGTCCTCGCCCGCGAGGTGCAGGCGCGCGAGGGCGGACAGCAGGACCTCCTCGTCGTGCGGCATCACCCAGCGCAGGTGCTCCTTGCTGCCCATCGCGGTCCAGTACGCCGCCGTGACCGAGGTCAGCCGCGCGGTCGGCGAGGCGACCTGGTTGGCCTGCTCCAGGGCGGCGGCGACGCCGCTGGAGTCGTCGTCGACGTCGGCGATCCAGTACTCGAAGCCCTCGTGCACCGTGATGTCCAGCGGCTCGTCCACGACGAGCTCCTGCAGGCGCGGTCCCTCGCCCGGGGCGTCGGTCAGGCCGACCATCTGGCCGGGCTCGGCGACCAGCGCCGCCTCGAGCACGGCGCCCAGGTCACGGCTCGGGTCGCCGTAGGCGTGCTGGACCTGCAGCCCGAGCCACACCGTGCCGTTGTCGCGGACCATGGCCGGGGCGGCCACGGGCAGCAGCGTCGCCAGCAGGACGTCGCGCTCACCGGGGGTGACCAGCGGCAGCGGGGCGGTCGCGGCCGGCACCAGCTCGCGCAGCGCGACCAGGTCGCACTCGGCGGCGAGGCCGGCGAAGGGGCGGGTCACCAGGCGCGGCGGTGCGCCGGTGGCGCTGCCGTGGCAGGAGCGGTAGCGCAGCCCCGACCCGCAGGGGCACGGCTGGCGCGGCGAGACCCCGTCCGGAGAGGCGGCCGCGTTCTGTGCGGCGTTCTGACGTGCCTTGTCGCGTGATCGCTTGCCCATGGGGCTGGAGGCTACGCGGCGCGGGTGAGCGCAGGCTCAGAGGGGGATGCGGACGTGCACGGTTGTCTGGCCGTGGTCGTCCTCGACCCACCACTTCTTCACCAGGGCGTCGACGATGCTCAGACCGCGACCGGAGATGTCGGAGTTGTCGGCGTCGACGGCGTGCGGGCGCGAGGCGCTGCCGCCGTCGCTGACGGAGATGACCAGCTCGCCGGCCTCCAGGGCCCAGCTGACGACGAGGTCGTTGACGGGCAGGGGTGCGGCGTGGCGGACGGAGTTGCCGACCAGCTCGGAGATCACCACACGGGCGTCGTCGACGCGCTCACCGGTGAATCCCTGGCCCTCGAGCCACGACCGGAGCTCCTGGCGGACGACGGAGGCGGACGGAGCCTGGAAAGGGACACGAAGGTCCATCCCCTGCCCCTCACGCTCGGTCATGCCGGTCACTTCTCTCGCCTCGCTCGGTTGACGCCCACTGCCATGCTCCCCACCACCCCTTGACCCAAACTCAGCCCAGCCAGGAAAGGACGCGTCCGGGCGTGTCGGTGATCACGGCTTCCACCCCGAGGTCGAGGCAGCATCTCAGGTCGTCGGGAGTGTTGACGACCCACACGTGGATCCGGTGACCCTCGTCGCGGAGTCTATGGGCAAGCCGGGGCCGCTCGCGGATCTCTTCGACACCAGGTCCCGCGACGGACCCACCCATCAGCATCCCCCGGGCGACGCGCCACGACACGGCACCCTCGATGAGGAAGACGGTCTCGAGCTGGGGCGCGAGGCGCCGTACCCGGGTGACGGCCACGCCGGAGAAGCTCATGATGCGGGCCGGAGAGCCGGCGTGGTTCCACCCCACCTGGTCCAGGAGGTCGACCACCCGTCGCTCGACCAGACCCGCGTAGCGGGTGGGGTGCTTGGTCTCGATCGCGACGTCGATGGTGCGGTCGTAGTCACGCACGACCTCGATGAGGCGCTCGAGCGTGAGCACGCCCTTCTCGTCACGCTCGGGCAGCTCGACCTCGTCGTCGAGGTCGGCCCAGGGGCGCTTCCAGGCCGAGGCGTCGAGGTCGTCGAGCTGCGCGAGGGTCATGGTCGAGACCACGCCGCGGGAATTCGTGGTGCGGTCGATGCGGCGGTCGTGGACCAGGACGAGGTGCCCGTCCGCCGTCAGACGGACGTCGCACTCGACCCCGTCGGCTCCCTCGTCGATGGCCTTCAGGTAGGCCGCCAGCGTGTGCTCGGCCTCGCTCTCGTTCGACCCCCGGTGCGCGATGACCTTGGGACGCCCCTCGGGCTGTCTCATGACACAGCATCGTGCCAGTCGCCGACGGGCGCGCCGGTGACCCGGCGTCCTGACCGCCCGGCGAGTCTGCGATCCGGTCGGTGATGGTCTAGCGCTGTCCGAGCAGCGGTCTAGCCCGAGGCGTGCGCAGCGACGGTGGCCGCGACCTCGTCGCGCGACGCCCCGGCGGCGAGCAGCAGCGTGAGCAGCAGGCGGGCCCGCAGCGGAGCGAGCCGCCCGCCGTGGAGGAGTCCGCGGTCCAGCAGGTCCACCTCGGACCCGGCGCCGCCGTACGTCCGTCGGTGCACCGAGCCGGTGCCGGTCCGGCTCACCAGCACCACCGGGAGCCTGGCCGCGGCCTCGGCGAGCACGTCCGCGACCTCGGGCGCGACGTGCCCCGCCCCGAGTCCGGCGACCACGAGGCCGTCCGCGGTCGCGGCCGCGCCGGCGTAGCGGCGGGGGTCGTCGCCCAGCAGCGCGGTGAGCAGGTCGACGTGCACGTCGACCGTGGCGGGGGTCGGCAGCGCGGGCAGCCGGAGCACCGTGCCCAGCAGCGCGACCTCGCCCTCGAGCAGCTCGCCCAGCGGGCCGGGGGCCGACGAGCGGAAGGCGTCGGTCGCGCTGGGGTGCGCCTTGTGGGCGCGACGGGCGGCGTGGACGACGTCGTCGAGCACGACGAGCACGCCGAGGTCGCGGCACGCCGGGGTCGCGGCGACGGTGATGGCGGCGAGGAGGTTGGCCGGGCCGTCCGCGCCGGGGGCCGACGGGCGGCGCATCGCCCCGGTGAGGACGAGGGGCTCGGGGCGGTCCCAGAGCAGGTCCAGGACGTACGCCGTCTCCTCGAGGGTGTCGGTGCCCTGGACGACCACCACGCCCGAGGCGCCCTCGTCGACGGCTCGTCGGGCGAGTGCGAGCACCTCGAGGAGCAGGTCGAAGGTGATCCGGGCCGAGCTGACCTGGGCGAGGTCCACCGCGTCGAGGTCGACGTCGACCAGGGGACCGGCGGCCGGCCCGGCCACGAGCCGGTCGGCGCCGAGCGTCGGTGGGGCACCGTGGCCGCCCTCGCCGGTCATGCTGATGGTGCCGCCGAGGAAGTACGTCGTGACGCGGCGTCGGCCGGTCGCTGGCACGTCCGGGGCTGCTGCCCCGGGCGACGGCTGGGGGGTGTCCATGGGCCGCAGGCTACTGAGCCCGTGACCGACCAGGGGTCCTCAGCAGCAGCGACCCTGGGTGGATCGCTCCCGGTGCTGGTCACGGTGACGCTCGAAGGCGCGGCGCGTCATCGGCTCCTCGCCGCGGCGCTCGCAGGCGGCGAGGTAGTCGTCCCACTTGGCCTCGCCGCTGAGCTGGCGGGCGTACCAGCGCAGGCCGGCCAGCGCTCGGCGTACCGGAGCCGTCGCGCCGGCGGTCGACGCGCTCACGAGCCCACCGGTGTCGCGCGGTCGTGGGAGGCCCGCCACTCGGCCTCGGCCTTCTTCTCCTCGTCGGTGGCGAGGAACTCGGCCGGCGCGACGACGCGCGACTCCGTCTTCGGCACCTCGGTGGTGGGCAGGGAGCCGGCCTTGGCCGCCTTGAACCAGATCAGCGCGGCGTTGGCGACGATGACGATCACCAGCAGCGCGAAGCTGGCCTGGAGGACGGCGTTCACGGTGGAGTTGGTGATGACGGTGTCCATCTGCGCGGCCTCCGTGGCAGGTGCGAGCACCTCGCCGGCGTCGCGGGCCTCCCGGTAGCGGTCGGCCTGCGCGAGGTAGCCGATGGCGGGGTTGTCGGAGAACACCTTCTGGTAGCTGGCCGTCATGGTGACGACGAGGTCCCAGACGAGCGGGACGGCGGGCACCCAGACGTACTTCCACCAGCCGTGCTTGCAGAAGAGCGTCACGCACAGGGTCAGCGCGATCGCGGCCAGCAGCTGGTTGGCGATGCCGAACAGCGGGAAGAGCTGGTTGATGCCGCCCAGCGGGTCCGTGACGCCGACGTAGAGCATGTAGCCCCAGGCGAGCACGACCGCGGCCGAGGCCATCCAGGAGCCCGGCTTCCACGAGGTGTCGCCGAACTTGGGCCACACGTTGCCGATGGTGTCCTGCAGCATGAAGCGGCCCACGCGGGTGCCGGCGTCGACGGCGGTGAGGATGAACAGCGCCTCGAACATGATCGCGAAGTGGTACCAGAACGCCGCCAGCCCACCCCCGAAGGCCTCGCTGAAGATCTGGGAGATGCCGAAGGCGAGCGTCGGCGCGCCGCCGGTGCGCGAGACCAGCTCCTCCTCCACCGAGGCGGACGCGGCCTGCAGCTGGTCGGGGGTGATGGAGAAGCCGAGCGTGCCCACGAACTCCGCGGCGCCCTCGACCGTGCCGCCGGTCATGGCGGCCGGGGCGTTGATGGCGAAGTAGAGGCCCTGGTCGATGACCGAGGCCGCGATCAGTGCGGAGATGGCGACGAACGACTCCATGAGCATGCCGCCGTAGCCGACCATGCGGACGTGGCTCTCCTTGGCCAGCATCTTCGGGGTGGTGCCCGAGGCGATGAGGGCGTGGAAGCCGGACAGCGCCCCGCAGGCGATCGTGATGAATAGGAACGGGAAGAGCTTGCCGGCGAAGACCGGGCCGTTGCCCTCGGTGGCGAAGGAGGTGACCGCCTCGTTCTGCAGCGTCGGCTGGGCCAGGACCATGCCCACGGCCAGCAGCAGGATGACGCCGATCTTCATGAACGTCGACAGGTAGTCGCGCGGGGTCAGCAGCATCCAGACCGGGAGGATCGAGGCGATGAAGCCGTAGACGACCAGCGCGATCGTGAGGGTCTCCGGGGACAGCGTCAGCGGCTCGGCCCAGCTCGACCCCTCGACGACCCCGCCGAGCACGATCGCCAGCAGGAGCAGCACGACGCCGATGCCGGTGACCTCCATGACCCGGCCGGGGCGCAGGAAGCGGAGGTAAAAGCCCATGAACAGCGCGATCGGGATGGTGAGGCCGATCGAGAAGACGCCCCACGGCGACTCGGCCAGCGCGTTGACCACGACCAGCGACAGCACGGCCAGGATGATGATCATGATCGCGAAGACGGCGATGAGCGCCGCGGTGCCGCCGACGACGCCGATCTCCTCGCGGACCATCTGGCCCAGGCTCTTCCCGTCGCGGCGCATCGACAGGAACATCGTGACCATGTCCTGGACGGCTCCGGCGAGCACGACGCCGGCGACGATCCAGATCGTGCCCGGCAGGTAGCCCATCTGCGCCGCGAGCACCGGACCGACGAGCGGACCGGCGCCCGCGATGGCGGCGAAGTGGTGGCCGTAGAGGACGCGACGGTCGGTGACCTCGAAGTCGGTGCCGTTCTCCAGCCGCTCCGCCGGGGTCGCGCGGGTGTTGTCGAGCTTCAGCACGCGCCGCGCGATGAAGCGCGAGTAGAAGCGGTAGGCGATCAGGTACGACGAGATCGCGGCGAACAGGATCCACAGCGCCGACACCTCCTCGCCCCGGCTCAGGGCGAGGACGGCCCAGCAGGCGGCGCCGACGAGCGCCACCGCCCCCCAGGCAGCGAGCTTGGCCGGCGAGGTGCGGGACGAGCCCCCCGGTGACGGGTCGTTCGCGGGCCGGGTCGAGGTGGACGTCGTCATGGTGCCTCCGGTTCCGAGCGGCGGGCGCAGAAGGGGCAGACCGACGCAGAACGTGACCTGCCCGCGCTCAGCACCCTACGACAGCGCGCCCCCGGCTCCGAGGCTCAGTCGGGATCGGGCTCCGGTCCGGGCACGTCGAGGCGGGAGGTGCCGAGACGGTCGACGCGGTAGCACTGGCCGTGCGGGCTGACCCAGGTCAGACCGCCGTCGGGACCGCGCCGGTATCGCCACCCGCCGTGGGTCTTGACCCGGTGGTGGTAGCGGCACAGCCGCGCGAGCCGGACCGCGCTGGTCTGGCCGGGGGGCCCGCCCTCGTCGGGCGGCACGTAGGGCTCGATGTGGTCGCGGTCGGCGGTGCCGGGTCGGGCCCGGCGCCCGCACCACGGGAACTGGCAGGTCAGGTCACGCTCGTCGACCTGGTCGGCGACGGCCCGGGGGACCTCGTGCGCGTCGACCGCGGCGTCGTCGTCCAGGTCCAGCACCGGCCGCACCCGGACCAGCGCGCCCGGCGCCAGCTGGCTCAACCAGCGCTCCGTCGCTGCGCGCGAGACCGGGCGCAGCTGGCCGTCGCGGACCACCGGCCCGACGGGACAGCTCGGCACCGCGTCGGACGGCGCGACGCCGCTGCCGCTGCCGGTGCCGGTGCCGGTGCCGGTGCCGGTGCCGGTGCCGCCCTCTCCCTCCCCGGACCGCTCGGTGCACGGGGGCGACGTGAGGTGCAGGTGGAGGTCGATGACGAGCGAGCGACCCGCGACGGGACCCCGGCGCCGGGGTCGGCGGCGCGTCGTCCCGGTCAGGGGGTCCACCGCCGGATCGGTCCGGGCGGCGCCGGCGACCTCGAGGGCGTGCTGCGGGTCGGCCAGGATGCCGACCGCCTTCGCACGACGGACGGCCAGCGGGTCGTCGTCGCCCAACGTGTGGAGTGCCGCGGCGATGTCGGCGACCGCCAGCTCGAACGCCTCGGCGTCCGGCGTGTCCACGAGGGCGTCGACCCGCGCGAGCCCGCTGCGGCCGTCCGCGTCCTCGATCGAGCCCCGGTCGGGACCGACCCAGACGCCTCGCCGCTCGGCGGCCCGCTCGGCCTGCTCAGCCGCCAGGTCGGGGTCGTAGCGCAGGACCGCCGCCTCGACGGCCCGCGTGATCCGCACGATGCCGATCCGGCCGGCGACGTGGTGCAGCGAGAGGTCGACGAACCGCGCCGCGGCCGCGTTGAGCGGCAGGGTGAGCTGGGCGATCTGACGCGCCTTCCAGGCCGGCACCGCACCGGCGAGCACCTGGGTCCAGGTGCGGGGCAGCCGGTCGCGGCACTCCAGCGCCTGCCCGAGGTAGCGGCGGGCGCCGGCCTCGTTCATCGCCAGGGTGGTGGCCAGCTCGGTGACCGCGAACTCCCGGACCAGGTAGGCACCCTCGCCCAGGAAGCGCAGGACCCCCTCGATGCCCGGTTGCCCCGGCCCGGCGGACGTGGAGGCACCACGGTCGTCGCCGTCGGGCGCGGGCGTCGTCGCCCACGTCATGCCCTCCGTGCCGTTGACGCCGTCACCGAGCAGGCGCGCGGTCTCCCGCGAGAGCGACCCGAGGGTCGGATGGTCGTCGTCGTCGGCCGGCGTCGGCAGCCGGTGCAGGTCGGCCCAGTGGGTGGCGGCCACCATCTGCTCCGCCTCGACGCGCCACGCCGTGCGCCGCCCGGCCCGGATGTGCGCCAGGGTCCCGGCGCCGTCGAGGTCGAGGATCGAGCCGAGCGCCTCGGGTCCGACGCGGTCGTCCGGCACCGACCTCGCCTCCGAACACGGCTGCGCGGTCGCCGCGCTCGCAGCGCGCGACACGTCCTCACGCTGCTCCGGTGACGGGTCCGTCCTCTTCATGGATCGAACATACGTTCGACCTCCGACACAATGCCGTCAAGCCTCGCCTGGGCGCCCCCGGACGCCCCGGGCGCTACCGGGTCAGCGGGGCGCCACGGCGGCGTCGAGCGCCGCGAGCGACTCGTCCAGGAATCCCGGCGGGATGACCGGGAAGCCCCCGAAGCTCTCGCGGACCGGCTCGGGCACGTCCGCCCAGTCGTAGCTCAGCGACACCCGGGTGCCGTCCCCGACCGGCTCCAGGTCGTAGCGCCACCACCAGCCACCCGAGCCCCAGGCCCCCTGCTCGTCGTACTGGCCCGGCTGCCAGGCGATCGCACGACCCGGCTCGAAGACGGTGACGGCGCTGTGGATGACGTAGTCGCCGACGCTCGGGTGGTGCATGTCCATCCCGAAGACCTGCCCGACGCCGGTGATCGGCTGCGGGTCGCGCGCGGCCCTCACCCAGTCCCCGGGCTCGGTGTCCGGGTGTCGGGCGGGATCGGCGAGGACCGCGAAGACCTCGTCGGCCCCGGCGGCCACGGTGCGGGTCGCGGTGATGCGGTCGCTGGTGGCGGGCTGGTCGGACATGCGGGCTCCTCGGGTCAGGCGACGGGTCGGGTCAGGGGGCGGGCACGTAGGCGGCGTAGGAGATGCCGCTGGAGAACGCGGCCGCGCCGACCCGCTCCAGGCGGGGCACGACGTAGCCGTCGGGGAAGAACCGTCGACCGCGACCCTGCACGGCGGGGAAGACGATCTGGCGGAACTCGTCGGCCAGGCCGGCCGCGATGAGCGTGTGGGCGAGCGTGATGCTGCCGGTGAGGAGGAGCTCGCCGCCCGGCAGCTCCTTCAGCCGGCGCACCTCGTCGACGGGATCGCCGGCGAGCAGGGTGGTGTTCTGCCACTCCGGGTCGGTGAGCGTGGTGGTGACGACGTACTTCTCGACGGCGTCGAGGAAGGCCGCCGAGCCGCTCGCGTCGTCGGTCTGCTGCGGCCAGTAGCCGCGGAAGTCGAGGAACGTCTGCCGCCCGAGCAGGACGCCGTCGCAACGCCTGTCGTGCTCCTGCAGCAGCGCGACCATCTCCGGATCCTGGTCGCCGGGGTCGAACCAGTCGTCGAGCATCTCGACGGCGCCGTCCAGGGTCATGTTCTGGTTGATGACGAGCCGCACGTCTGCTCCTCCGGTCGCGTCGGGAGGTCCACCTTGATAATGTTCACACCGTACACATGACGCGGGCCGGGAGGTCAAGGGGTGCAGGCGACGACGAGCGGCCGCCGCTACCACCACGGCGACCTCCGGCGGGCCCTCGTGGACGCCGCGCTGGCGCGCACCCGCCACGCCGGCCCCGACGGGCTGGCGCTGCGGGTGGTCACGCGCGACGCGGGGGTCTCGCCGAACGCCGCCTACCGGCACTTCGCGGACCGCGACGCGCTCCTCGGCGCGGTGGCCGACGAGGTGATGCTCCGCATGGCGACGCAGATGCGCGCGCACGCCCGCAGCGAGATCGCCGACCCCGGCGAGCGGGCGCGCGACCTGCTGCGCGCCGTCGGCCTCGGGTACGTCGAGTTCGCCCGGTCCGAGCCGGGCTGGTTCGCCGTGGCGTTCTTCGCCGCCCGCGAGCACCAGCAGCCCGGACCGGAGGGCGTGGCCGCGCGCGAGCCGGCGCCGTACCTGCTGCTCGTCGAGGCGCTGGACGGCCTCGTCGCAGCGGGCCTGGTCGAGCCCGCCGCGCACACCGCGGCGCTGTGGGCGTGCTGGTCGACCGTGCACGGCTTCGCCGAGCTCGCCATCCACGGCCCGCTGCGCACCGTCCCCGACCCAGCGGTGCGGGCCCTGGCCGCGGCCGCGGTCGACGCCGTCATCGCCGGCGTCACGGGTGGCGCCGACGGCACGGCCGCCGCTCACGAGCGCTGATCAGGGCCCGTCAGGCGTCCGGGGCGACGTCGATCCCCGCGGCGTACCGGGCGGCCATCCAGCGCTGCGCCCTCCGGGCCACGGGTCCGCCGACCCGCGTCGCGAGCGACGCCGGGCGCGAGAAGGCAGTGACCGCGAGCTCCAACGC
Organism: Nocardioides sp. HDW12B; assembly: GCF_011299595.1. Taxonomy (NCBI): domain Bacteria; kingdom Bacillati; phylum Actinomycetota; class Actinomycetes; order Propionibacteriales; family Nocardioidaceae; genus Nocardioides; species Nocardioides sp. HDW12B. The sequence goes on from NZ_CP049867.1 coordinate 3,661,949, forward strand.
ACCGTCGCCGCGCCGCTCCAGCACGAAGAGCTCCTCCCCCGACTCCGGATGGCCGGGCAGGGTGCCGTAGGCGAAGCCACGTCGGTCCGGCTCGTCCACCACCTGCACCACCTGGCAGGGCGCGGTCACGCCGAGCGGCCCGAGACCGATGCGCAGCAGCACGACGGTGCCGAGCTCGAGCGGCACCTCCGAGGCCCGCACCCGCAGGCCGGCGCCGGTCTGCGCACGCCAGGAGAACAGGTCGGCCGCTGCCCCGTCGAGGTCGCGGCGGCGCAGCAGGAAGCGCTCGTCCAGCCGGTCGAAGCCCGGGGGCGCCTGCCCGCCGAGCGTGCACCCAGGAGCGTCGTACGTCAGGGGCGCGTCGCGCCACCCGGCGAGCTCCGCCGCCGACATCCGCCCGGCACCGGCACTGGCGCCGGCGCCGCGGCACTCAGGCATGCTGCGCCCGCAGGAAGGCCCCGAAGTGCGGCACGGTGAAGGCCACGGCGCCTCGCTCGGAGGAGAACACCAGCCCCTTCTTGATGAGACCGTCGCGCGCCGGGCTCAGCGACTGCGGCTTGCGGGCCAGCGCCTTCGCGACGTCGGCCGTGGTGACCTGCTCGGTCTCGCGGTCGGCGCCGAGCTCGGCCATGGTGCGCATGTAGTCGCGCTCGGCCGGGGTGGCGCGCTCGTAGCGGGCACCGAAGAAGCCGACCGCCAGCTCCGCCTCCGCCTCGGGCGCGGCCTCCTCGACGTCGGCCACGGTCACCGGGTTCTCGACGGCGGCGTCCCAGGTCGCTTTGCCGTAGGCCTGCACGAAGTAGGGGTAGCCGTCGGTCAGCTCGTAGAGGCGGTCCAGCGCCGCCGGCTCGAAGTCGACGCCCTCCGACGCCGCCGGTCGCAGCCACGCCCGGTCGGCCATGTCGCGCGGGAGCCTGTCGACGGCGACGTAGCGGAACAGGCGCTCGGCGTATGACTTGGCCGCCGACAGCACCACCGGCAGGTGCGGCAGGCCTGCGCCGACGACGAGCACGGGCGCGTTCTGCTGGCTGACCTCGTGGACGGCGCCGCAGATCGCGGCGAGCTCGGCCGAGGCGACGTCCTGCATCTCGTCGACGAACAGCCCGAGCCCGACGCCGAGGTCGCGGCCGAGCTCGCCGACGTCGGTGAACAGCTCGATGAGGTCGAGCTCGAGGTCGCCGGAGTCGGCGCGCCCCTTCGCCGCCGGTACGTCGCTGGGGGGCGCCCAGCGGAAGCCCTTGCGGTCCTTCAGCTCGGTGCGCAGCGCGAACGACTTGAGGACCCCGGCGACCGCGTCGACCCGGTCGGGGTCGCGGTGGCGGTGCGCGACCTCGCGGACCGCGGCGTGCACGGCCTGGGCGACCGGGATCCGCAGCGACTGGTCGGGGCGGGCCTCGATCTTGCCGGTCCCCCACGCGCGCGACACGGCCTGGCCGCGCAGGGCGTTGAGCAGCACCGTCTTGCCGACGCCGCGCAGCCCGCTGACGACCATGCTGCGCTCGGGACGGCCCGCGGCCACCCGCTCGAGGGTGACGTCGAAGGCGGCGAGCTCGCGGTCACGACCGGCCAGCTCGGGCGGTCGCTGACCGGCGCCGGGCGCGTAGGGATTCCGGATCGGGTCCATGCACAGGAAACTATCCCCGAATCTAGTGCCAGCCCTAGATTGACGTAGCGAGCGGCATCGTGTGTCGCGGAAGCCTCCCTGCCGTCGGGGGCCGCTCCTAGGATGGCGCCATGCCCGAGCTGCCCGAGGTCGAGGCGCTGGTCCAGGACCTGCGACGCCGACTGGACGGTCGCGCCATCGCGCGCGTCGACCTGGCCGCCTTCGCCGCGCTCAAGACCTACGACCCGCCGCTGTCGGCGCTGCACGGCACGATGGTCGACGGCGTCGAGCGGCACGGGAAGTTCCTCGACATCGACGCCTCCGGCATCCACCTCGTGGTCCACCTGGCGCGCGCAGGCTGGATCCGCTGGCGCGACGAGGTGCCGAAGACCCCGCCGCGGCCGAGCAACAAGTCGCCTATCGCCGCGCGCATCGTGCTCGACGACGACTCGGGCCTCGACCTCACCGAGGCGGGCACCAAGAAGAGCCTCGCGATGTACGTCGTCACCGACCCGGCCCAGGTGCCCGGCGTCGAGCGTCTCGGCCCCGACCCGCTCGACGACGCCTTCACCATCGAGGTCCTCGAGCAGATCCTGCGCGACGCCGGCCGCGCCCAGGTCAAGGGTGTGCTGCGCCAGCAGTCGATCGTCGCCGGCATCGGCAACGCCTACTCCGACGAGCTGCTGCACGCCGCGAAGATGTCGCCGTTCAAGCCCGCGCTCTCGATCGCCGAGGAGCCGGAGGCGCTGCAGACCCTCTACACCGCCATTCGCGAGGTCCTGGGCGCGGCCGTCGAGCGCTCCTCGGGCCTCGCGGCGGCCGACCTCAAGGGCGAGAAGAAGTCGAACCTCGCCGTCCACGCGCAGACCGGCAAGCCCTGCCCGGTCTGCGGAGACACGGTCCGCGAGGTCTCCTTCGCCGACTCGTCCCTGCAGTACTGCCCCACCTGCCAGACGGGCGGCAAGCCGCTCGCCGACCGCCGGATGTCCCGCCTGCTCAAGTGACCCGGGCCAGCACGGCGCGGAGCCGTTCGTCGAGGCGGGCCAGCTGGGGCGGGTCGGTGACCAGGGACGCGCGCCCCGGCGGCGGCAGGAACCCCACGACGTCCATCACGTCGAGGTAGGGCTCCGGCACCCGCCCCGTCCGCTCGACGTACGCCGCCGCGAACGCGTCGGCCACCGCGTTGCCGTGGCGCAGCGCGAGGTTCGTCGCCGCGTGCGCGACGTCGAGCCAGGCCGGGCCGACCGAGGTCTCGACCCAGTCGACGAGACCGCTCACCCGCCCGTCCGCCCAGAGCACGTTGTGCGGCCCGAAGTCGCGGTGCAGGAAGGTCCGGTCGTACGTCGGCACGGGAGTGCGCAGCAGCGCGAAGGCGTCCTCCCACGGGCCCGGGTCGCTCGCCCAGGCCGGGACGACGTACTTCGCCTCCCACGCCCACGACTGGAAGGTCCGGACGTCGACGCTCGGCTCGACCTCGTGCACGACGACGAGCAGGTCGGCCAGCAGCCCGAGCGAGGCGGCGTCGGACCGCTGGAGCTCGAGGCGGCCCGGCAGCCGGGTCATGAGGTGCGCCGGCTGACCGCACCGCACCCCCGTGGCATCGAGGGCGAGCGTGCGCGGCGCCGGGACGGGCGTGTCGTCGAGCAGCCGCTGCGTGTCGCGCTCGCGGGTCGTCAGCTCGACGCCGTGGGTGCGCCAGGGCTCCTCGGTCATCAGCCGCAGGACCGCTGACTCGCCGTCGCGCGGGGTCAGCGCGAGCATGGTCGAGGTCCGTCCGCCCTCCAGCGCCCGGACGTCCGTCACCGGACCCAGGTGCTCCTCGGCCCAGGCGAGGGCGTCCTCGTGGCTCGGCATGCTGGGATGCTCGCATGCGGGAGACGGTCGTCGGTGTGCTCGCGGGCCTCACCCTGCTCTGGGTGGCGCTCGTCGCCACCCTGTACGTCGTGGCCCGTCGCGAGGGCGACCCGACGACCTGGCGCGAGGTCCTGCGGCTCGTCCCGGACGTGGTGCGGCTGCTCCGGCGCCTGAGCACCGACCCGGACGTGCCCCGTGGCGTCCGGGTGCGGCTGGTCCTGCTGCTCGGCTACCTGCTCATGCCGCTCGACCTGGTGCCCGACGTGATCCCGGTGGTCGGCTACGCCGACGACGCCGTCGTCGTGGCCCTCGCGCTGCGGTCGGTCGTGAGGGCGGCCGGGCCGGAGGTCCTCGACCGGCACTGGCCCGGGACCCCGCAGGGCCTCACCGCGCTCAAGCGGCTCGCCCGCGTCCCCGGCTGACCGGGAAGACTCAGGAGACCGCGGCCGGCACCGATCCGGGAGCCGGCGCTGCGTGGACGCCGCCGCCGACCCCGAGCTCCTCGGCGGCCGAGACCACCAGCCCGCCGATCATGAACGCGGTGATCGCCGCGACCAGCGTGGCGGTCGACAGGTCGGGGATGAAGCGGCGCGCGCCGGTCACCGGACCGGACGCGTGGTAGCCGTGGGTGAGGGCGTGGCCCTTGCCGCGCCGGAGCAGGTGCCGGTTGACCGGGTAGGCGGCGAAGAAGGCCGCGGTCAGCGCGATCATCATCGCCACCCAGAACACCGGGTTCACCAGACCGGCGTCCATCGCGCCGGGGATGAGAGCCATCACGAGGTTGTCCACCAGCTCCATCGTCGCGATCGACAGGGTGTCGGCGGCGAGCACCACGGCGAGGGCGCTGCCCAGGCCGAGTCCCGCCCGCAGCAGCGGCAGCGTCGAGAGCGCGTAGCCGAAGAGGAAGGCCAGGCCCACCGCCAGCACGATCGTCCAGCCGGTGCTCAGCCCGATCGCGGTGCCGATGACGAGACCGAGGATCTCGCCGATGGCACACCCGGTGAGGCAGTGCAGCGTGGCGCTCAGCGCCATGGTGTTCACCCCGTCGTCGGACCCGTGCCCGGCGTGGTCGGGGTGGTCGGGGTGGTCGGGGTGCTCGACAGCGTGGTCGGCGGGGTGCTGGTGCTCAGGGTGCGACGTCGCGTGCATGGCCGTGCTCCTTCGGTGGATTCTCCACCAAGGTACCCCCAGGGGGTATATGCGTCAATCGCGGTCCAGACGCCTCAGGCCGGGACGCTCCGGCCCCGCTCGACCAGCCACCGCGCCGCCGGGTAGCCGGTGAGCAGCCCGAGCAGGATCCCGAGCTGCATGAGGAACCAGAAGCTGCCCTCGGTCGCCGGCGGCATCAGCTCGTTGTAGTGCAGCACCACCATCCAGCCGCCCATGCCGACGTCGAAGGCCAGCACCGTGAGGACCGCTGCACCCGCGGCGCGTGCGAGTGGCGGACGCCGCCCGGCACCGTGGGCGCGACCCGCGAGCAGCTCGTAGCCGAGCAGGAGGGCGACAGCGAGGACCCCGATGACGATGATCATCACCCACAGGTCGATGCCCGCGATGGTCAGGCCCGAGGCGATCACGAGCGGTACGCCGACCAGGTGGGCGACCGCCGAGGCGCCACCACCCGGCAGGCCGACCTCCGCCGGCGACGGTTCCGAGTCGCGCGTGGCGTCGGCCGTGCGGGCGACGTGGCGGCGGTGCAGGACCACCGCGGCCGGGCCCAGGTAGAGCGCCGCGGCGACCCACACCAGGTCGGCAGCCACCGAGCCGTGCCGCCGACCGCGGGCGACGTCCACAGTGATCACGACGGCGCTCACGACGGCCAGCACGAGGAAGATCCAGGCGATCGGCGTGACCCAGTCGGGGACCCGGTTCACCATCTGCATGTCCATGTCGGCAGATGCTACGAGCGCCCTCCCAGGTGCTCAGGCCAGCGACAGGAAGAGCTTCTCCATCTTCGCGGCGTCGACCGGGTCGAGGGAGCCGTCGTTCTCGGTCATGCACTGCTGCAGCCCGGTCGCCACGATGGCGTAGCCGCTGCGGCTCAGCGCCTTGTTGACCGCGGCGAGCTGGGTCAGCACCTGCTCGCAGGAGGAGCCCTCCTCCATCATGCGGATGACGCTGCCGAGGTGACCGTGGGCGCGCTTCATGCGCGTGATGATCGCCTTGATCTCGGTGGGCTCGAGCTCCATGTCTGTCCTGCTCTCCTGCGGGTGGTGGGACGTCGGCAGGTCCTCAACTGTACATCCCCCCGGGGGGTTGTGCTAACGTCTTCGTCATAACCCCCCGGGGGGTTAATCCGCACTGCCGCTGACACCGCCCGACCCCGAGAGGACCGACCCGCATGAGCCTGACCATCGTCCCCGTCGAGACCCCGACCCTGGGCGACCGCAGCTACCTCGTGCACGACGGCGAGGTCGCCGTCGTCGTCGACCCGCAGCGCGACATCGACCGCGTCACCGACCTGCTCGCCGAGCACGACGTCCGCCTCACCCACGTCTTCGAGACCCACCTCCACAACGACTACGTCACCGGTGGCTTCGCGCTCGCGGAGGCGACCGGAGCGGCGTACGTCGTCAACGGCGCCGACGAGGTCTCCTTCGACCGGACCCCCATCGCCGACGGGGAGACCGTCGCGGCCGGCCGCCTGCGGATCACCGCGCTGGCCACGCCGGGCCACACCTTCACCCACCTCTCCTACGCGCTGGGCGAGGTCGACGAGGTCGGCGAGGGGGCCGAGCAGGTCGGCGTCTTCACCGGCGGCTCGCTGCTCTTCGGCGCCACCGGCCGCCCCGACCTGCTCGGCGCCGAGCACACCGACGCGCTGGTCCGCCACCAGCACGCCTCGGCCCAGCGGCTCGCGGAGGTCCTGCCCGACGACGCCGGCGTCTTCCCGACCCACGGCTTCGGCTCGTTCTGCTCCGCCACCCAGTCCGACGCGACCGCGTCCACGATCGGGCGCGAGAAGGAGGTCAACCCGGTCCTGACCCAGGACGAGGAGACCTACGTCCGCGAGCTGCTCGACGGCCTGGGCGCGTGGCCGGCCTACTACGCCCACATGGCCCCGGCCAACGCCGCCGGCCCCGCCGCCCCCGACCTCACCCCGCCGCACGTCGCCGACGCCGAGGAGCTGCGCCGCCGCATCGAGGCCGGCGAGTGGGTCGTCGACCTGCGGAACCGGACCGCCTTCGCCGCGGGCCACGCGCCCGGCACGCTGAACTTCGGCCTCGACGGCGGCTTCGTGACCTACCTCGGCTGGCTCATCCCGTGGGGCACCCCGCTCACGGTCCTGGGCGAGAGCGCCGACGACGTGGCCACCGCCCAGCGCGAGCTCGTCCGGATCGGCATCGACCGGCTCGAGGCCCAGGCCGTCGGCGGCCCCGAGGACTGGACCGTCGGCGGGCGCGACGAGGTCGTGTCCTTCCCGACCGCGACCTTCGCCGACCTGGCCCAGGTCCGTCACCACCGCGAGGTCGTCGTGCTCGACGTCCGCCGCGCCGACGAGCACGAGACTGCCCGCATCGCCGGGGCCGTCAACGTGCCGCTGCACGAGCTCGTCGCGCGGGTCGACGACGTACCCGCGGGCGAGGTCTGGGTGCACTGCGCCGGCGGCTACCGGGCCTCGGTCGCCGCCTCGGTCCTGCACGCCGCCGGGCGGACGCTCGTCGCGATCGACGACAGCTTCGCCCACGCCGAGGAGGTCGGGCTGCACCTGGTCGGCCCCGAGACCGACACCGACGACACCGCCGACGGCTCGGCGGCCTGAGTCCCGTGACCTCCCTCGCGCTCGCCCTCGTCGCGGGCGCCCTCATCGGCCTGAGCCTGGGGGCGCTCGGCGGCGGCGGCTCCATCCTCGCCGTGCCGGTGCTCGTCTACCTGCTCGACCAGTCACCGGCCCAGGCCACCACCGGGTCGCTGGTGGTGGTCGGGCTGACCTCGCTGCTGGCCGCCGCCACGGCGCACCGCCAGGGCACGGTGCTGCTAGCCCGCGGCCTCACCTTCGGGGTCGTCGCCATCGGCGGAGCAGCGCTGGGGGCCCTGGCCTCGGCGCACGTCCCGGAGCCTGTGCTCATGGCCGCCTTCGCGCTGCTGCTCCTGGTCGTCGGCGGGGTCATGGTCACCCGGCTGGTGCGCGGTCGGGGGTCCGACCGCGACACCCGCCCCATCCTCGACGACCCGATCATCACCGTCAGCCCCACCTTCTTCTGCAACTGCCCGCAGGCGCTCAAGGTGCTCGTCACCGCCACCGTCGTCGGCCTGCTGACCGGTTTCCTCGGCGTCGGCGGTGGCTTCCTCGTCGTGCCCGCGCTCGTGCTGGCCCTCAAGGTGCCCATGACCCACGCCGCCGGCACGTCGCTGGTGGTCATCACGATCACCAGCGCGGCCGCGCTCGTCGTACGCGCCGGGGCCGGGGTGCAGCCCGACTGGGGCGTCGTCGCGGCGCTCACCGTGGCCTCCGTGCTCGCCGCCGTGGTCGGGGCCCGCGTCGCCGCCCGCGCCTGTCCCACCCAGCTGTCCGCGGCCTTCACCGGCCTCGTGCTCGTCGTCGCTGCCGGCACCGCCGCGCAGGCCCTCCCCGCCGTCGTCTGACCACCTCACCTGCACACCACCACCCACCACCATCCCACCCGAGAGGAACCACCCCCATGTGCCGTCCCACCCCCTGCCGGACCTGCGGCAACACCACCTGGGCCGGCTGCGGCCAGCACGTCGCCCAGGTCAGGGCCGCCGTCCCCGCCGACCAGTGGTGCCCCAGTCACGAGACGACCGAGAAGGCACCCGGCAGCGGCTTCTGGAGCCGCGTCACCGGGCGCTGAGCCGCCTCAGCGCCACGGCTCCGGCAGGGGTACGGCGAGCGCCCGCCCGAGCCGGGTGAGGTACTCCTCCCGGGAGACCCCGAGTACGCCGAGCGACGCGAGGTGCTCGGTCTGCCACTGCACGTCGAGCAGGCGGGCGTCCGCGTGCTCGTCGCGCAGCAGGTCGACCAGGCCCATGAGGGCGACCTTCGAGGCGTCGCGGGCGTGGTGGAACATCGACTCCCCCGCGAAGAGCCCCCCGATCGCGACGCCGTACAGGCCTCCGACGAGCTCGCCGTCCTGCCACGACTCGACCGAGTGCGCCCACCCCAGCGCGTGCAGGGCGCCGTACGACTGCCGGATGGCGGGGCTGATCCAGCCGCCCGAGCGACCAGGGTCCGCGCAGGCCTCCACGACGCGGTCGAACGCCGTGTCGACGCGGACCTCGAACCGCCGCGCCGACTGGCGCATCGACCGCGTCACCCGCAGCCGGTCGAGCGGCAGGATGCCGCGCTCGACCGGCGACCACCACCCGATCCGCCGCCCCCGGGGCCCGTCGGGCATGGGGAACAGGCCCGCCCGGTAGGCCGCGACCAGGGTCGCGGGCTCAAGGTCCGCACCGGTGGCCAGCAGGTCGTCGTCGGGCAGCCGGCCGGCCCGCTCGAGCTCGCCGAGGTCGGGGAAGGCCCACGGCGTCGGCGCGAGGTCGTGGGGCATGCACGCCATTGTGGTCGGTCGGGCGCGCGGATTGGCACGCCCTCGGGCGGGGCAGGCTTACGGCGTAAGACCCGTCCCGCACCCGATCCCCAGGAGAGACCCCACGTGAGCGTGCGCAGCGCGATCGCCGGCAAGCTGATCCCCGACGTCCACCGCGTCGCCCCCAACGCCAACCGGACCTTCATCCACCAGACCCTGGCCCGCGCCATCAGCGGTGTCGGGCCCCTGCCCCCGGCCGCCCAGGCCGCGGAGAAGCAGCTGCGCGAGCAGGGCGGCGACGTGGAGAAAGGCATCCACGAGGTCATCGAGAACCACGTCCGCCTCTCGGCCGCCCAGGGCTTCGTCACCAACATCGGCGGCCTCGTCACGATGGCCGCCACCGTGCCGGCCAACATCTCCGGGCTCGCCGTGCTCCAGTGCCGGATGGTGGCGGGCATCGCGCACCTGCGCGGCTACGACCTCGACGACCCCCGGGTCCGCAACGCGGTCCTGCTGACGATGCTGGGCGAGGACACCGTCAAGGGCCTGGTCAAGAAGCGCCGCATCCCCGGCCCGCCGATGGTCATCGCCACGGCCCCGACCCACGACGCCAGCCTCGACTCGATGATCGCGGGCGAGGTCACCAACGCGCTGGTGACCCGCGTGGTCGGCAAGCGCGCCGCGAAGACGGTGGCGCGCCGCGTCCCGATCGCCGGCGGCTTCTACGGCGCCGGCTCCGACGGCTACTCGACCTGGCAGATCGGCCGCTACGCCACCCGCGAGCTCGCCCCCCGCGCCCGCTGACCTGCCGGGCCGGTGCGGCACAATGCCGCCATGGCCGACGTCGTCCACCTGCACGTGGGTGCACCCAAGACCGGGACCACCTATCTGCAGGGGCGTCTGCACCAGAACCGCGAGGCGCTCGCGCGCCACGGGATCCACTACCCCTCGGGCCTGCGCCAGGACATGTTCGTCGGTGCGCTGGACCTCATCGACCGGCCCTGGGGCGGACAGCGCAGCCAGGTGCACGGCGAGTGGGACGCCCTCACCGCCCGCGCCCGGCGCGTGCGCGGCACGGCGGTCATCAGCCACGAGATCCTCGCCAGCGCCACGGCCGAGCAGGCGGCCCGCGCGCTCACGGCGTTCGGCGACGCGGAGGTCCACGTCGTCTACTCCGCCCGCGACCTGGGCCGCCAGATCCCGGCCGAGTGGCAGGAGAGCGTCAAGCACCGCAGCCGGCGCACCTTCCGCGCCTACACGCGCCTGGTCCGCACCCGCGACCAGGTGGACTCCGACCTGTGGTTCTGGCGGGTCCACAGCCTGCCCGACGTGCTGCGTCGATGGGGCCAGCACCTGCCCCCCGAGCGGGTCCACCTCATCACGCTGCCGCCGTCGGGCTCGGACCGCGAGGAGCTGTGGCGCCGCTTCTGCCACGCCTGCGGCATCGACCCGACGATCGGTGAGCCGGTCGGCGGGCGGGCCAACGTCTCTCTCGGCATCGAGGAGATCGCCGTCCTGCGCGACCTCAACAAGCGGCTCAAGCGCTCCAACCTCGGCGGCGAGGCCTACGGACCGCTGGTGCGCGAGCACCTCGCCCAGCAGGTGCTGGCCCAGCGCTCCGACATGCGCCGGGCCGTGCTCGGTCCGCGCCACCGCGACTGGGCGCGCGAGACCGCCGACGGGTGGATCGCCCACGTGCGTGAGTCGGGCATCGACGTCATCGGCGACCTCGAGGACCTGCGCCCGGTCTTCCCACCCGCGACCGAGACGTGGCACGACCCCGACAAGCCCCGGCCCCGGGTCGTCCGCGAGGCGGCGATGACCGCGCTCACGGGTGCCGTGCTCGAGGCCGCGAGCCGGCCCGACCCCGCCTCCACGCCGCTCGCGCGGATGTCACGCGCCGTGCGGCGGATCCGCGTCCGCTAGGCCGACCTCAGGGGGCGAGCGCGCGGACGACCCGGCTCGGGCTCGGCCGCCCCAGGTGGCCCTCGAGCCACCGGCTGGTGGCCACCAGCGCCTCCAGGTCGACCCCGGTGGCGACGCCGAGACCGTGCAGCATCCAGACCAGGTCCTCGGTCGCCAGGTTGCCGGTGGCCGACTCGGCGTACGGGCAGCCGCCCAGGCCGCCGGCGCTCGCGTCGTACGTCGTGACGCCGTGCGCGAGCGCGGCGTACGCGTTGGCCAGGGCCTGGCCGTAGGTGTCGTGGAAGTGCACCGCCAGCAGGTCGTCACCGGTGCCGGCGGCGTTGAAGGCGTCGAGGAGGGCGGTGACGTGGCCGGGGGTGCCGACGCCGATCGTGTCGCCCAGGGACAGCTGGTAGGCACCGAGGTCGAGAAGTCGCCGGCCGGTCTCGACGACCCGGTCGAGGGCCACCTCGCCCTCCCACGGGTCGCCTAAGCACATCGAGACGTAGGCGCGCACGTCGACGCCCTCGGCGAGAGCCCGCGCCACCACCGGCTCGAACATGGCGAACTGCTCGTCCCAGGACCGGTTGAGGTTGCGCCGGGCGAAGGTCTCGGTGGCGCTGCCGAAGACCGCGACGTGCCGCACGCCGGCGGCGAGCGCCCGGTCGAGGCCGCGCTCGTTGGGCACCAGCACGGGCAGGCGCTCGACGTGGTCGAGCCGTCCGAGCAGTTCCTCGGCGTCGGCCAGCTGCGGCACCCACCGCGGGTGCACCATGCTCGTGGCCTCGACGACCGGCAGCCCGGCCGCTTGGAGGCGGGTGATCAGCTCGGCCTTGACCTCGACCGGCACCACGGCGGACTCGTTCTGCAGCCCGTCGCGCGGCCCGACCTCGTAGATCGTCACCCGCTCGGGCAGCCCGTCCTGCCGGACCGTCGTCGGCTCGCGCATCAGCCCTCCTCGCCCTCGTCGAGGGCCACCACGAACAGCGTGGCGCCCAGCGCCACCTGGTCGCCGGCGGCGGCGCCGACCTCGGCGACGGAGCCGGCGAACGGCGCGCGCAGGGTCAGCTCCATCTTCATGGCCTCGAGGACGCCGAGCTCGGCCCCCTCCTCGACCCGGTCGCCGGGCGCGACGGAGACCGCCAGCACGGTGCCGGGCATGGGGGCGGTCAGCGTGCCGTCCCCGACCTCGGCGCCGTCGGCGGCGAAGGGGTCGACGCGGGCGAAGACGAAGCGCTGCCCGCGCCAGGACAGCTCCACCCCGTGCGCCTGGGCGTTGACGACCGCGGTGTGGCGGCGGCCGTCGAGGTCGAGCACGACCTCGTGGTTCGCCGCCGAGAGCTGGGTGACGGCCCGGGTGGTGCCGCCGTCGGTGACGGTCCCGGCGGCGAGGTCGACGACCAGCTCGCGGTCGAGCTCGACCAGCACCGGGGCCGCGTCGGCCCCGAGGCGCCAGCCGTCGGGGGCGAAGGGCCCGGCCGGCGCGGTCATCACGGTGACGAGGGCGTCGGTCCAGGCGGCGATCACGCGGGCGGTGTCGACGTCGGGGGCCGCCACGTCGTGCCGGTCCAGCCAGGCGGTGTCGACCTGGCTGTCGCGGAAGGCGTCGGAGGCCGCGAGGGCCCGCAGGAAGCCGGTGTTGGTGGTCAGGCCCAGCACGGCGGTGCGGTCCAGCGCGGCGACCAGGGCCTGACGGGCACCCTCGCGGTCGCTGCCGCGGGCGATCACCTTGCCGAGCATGGGGTCGTAGGCCGACGTCACCGTCTGGCCGCTCTCCAGCGCCGCGTCGACGCGGGCGGATGCCGGCCAGCGCACGATCGACGCCGTGCCGGCCTGGGGCAGGAAGCCACCGAAGGCGTCCTCGGCGTAGACGCGGGCCTCGATGGCGTGTCCCACGCAGCGGACGTCGTCCTGGGTGAAGCCCAGCTCCTCCCCCGCCGCGACCCGGAGCTGGAGGTCGACGAGGTCCAGCGGTCGCCCGGCCACCTCGACGACGAGCTCGGTGACGGGGTGCTCGACCTGGAGTCGGGTGTTCATCTCGAGGAAGTACACCTCCTCGGAGCCCTCGTCGCCGGCGACGAGGAACTCGACGGTCCCGGCGTTCTCGTAGCCGACCTCGCGCGTCAGGGCGACCGCCGAGTCGAGGAGGGTGCGCCGGGCCGCCTCGGACAGCCCCGGGGCCGGGGCCTCCTCGAGGACCTTCTGGTGGCGCCGCTGGGCCGAGCAGTCGCGCTCGAACAGGTGGACGACGTGGCCGTGGGAGTCGGCGAGCACCTGCACCTCGACGTGGCGGCCGCGCTCGACGTACCGCTCCACGAGCAGGGTGTCGTCGCCGAACGCCGAGGCCGCCTCGCGACGCGCCGCGGCCAGCGCTCCCTCGAGCTCGGCCGGGTCGCGGACGATGCGCATGCCCTTGCCGCCGCCGCCGGAGGCGGCCTTGACCAGCACCGGGAAGGCGTCGACGGCCGCGCCCGCGTCGGTCGAGCCTGTCGAGACCACCACCTCGACCCGCGGCACGACCGGCACCCCGGCGCGCTCGGCGATCTCGCGCGCCCGGTCCTTGCGACCCATCGCGTCCATGACGTCGGCCGACGGGCCGACGAAGGTCAGGCCGGCCTCGGTGACCGCGCGGGCGAATTCTGCTCGCTCTGACAAGAACCCGTAGCCGGGGTGGACGGCGTCGGCTCCCGAGTCTCGCGCGGCGTCGATGATCCGCTCGACCGAGAGGTACGACGACGTGGCCGGCGTCGGCCCGAGGTGCACCGCGGCGTCGGCCGCCCGCACGTGCGGGGCGTCCCGGTCGGCGTCGGAGAAGACCGCGACGGTCCGCAGCCCCCGGGCGCGGGCGGAGCGGATGACGCGCAGCGCGATCTCGCCCCGGTTGGCGACGAGCAGGGCGCGCAGGGGCCGCGGGGTGCTGGGGGCGGCGGTCGAGCCTGTCGGGACCACGTCAGTCATCGGCGCTCACATCCTGAAGATTCCGTAGGAGGGCTCCGGCACCGGCGCATGTGCAGCGGCGGCCAGGCCCATGCCGAGGACCCGGCGGGTGTCCACCGGGTCGATGATGCCGTCGTCCCAAAGCCGGGCGGTCGAGTAGTAGGGCGAGCCCTGCTCCTCGTACTGCTCGCGGATGGGCGCCCGGAACGCCTCCTCGGCCTCGTCCGACCACTCCTCGCCCCGGCTCTCGATGCCGTCGCGCCGCACCGTCGCCAGCACCGACGCCGCCTGCTCGCCGCCCATCACGGAGATGCGCGCGTTGGGCCACATCCACAGGAAGCGGGGGTCGTACGCACGTCCGCACATGCCGTAGTTGCCCGCCCCGAAGGAGCCGCCGACCACGACGGTGAACTTCGGCACCACCGAGCACGACACCGCGGTCACCAGCTTCGCCCCGTCGCGGGCGATGCCGCGGTTCTCGTAGTCGCGTCCCACCATGAAGCCGCTGATGTTCTGCAGGAACACCAGCGGGATCCGGCGCTGGTTGCACAGCTCCACGAAGTGCGCGCCCTTGAGCGCCGACTCGGAGAAGAGGATCCCGTTGTTGGCCACGATCCCGACGTCGTAGCCCCAGATGCGCGCGAACCCGGTCACCAACGTCTCGCCGTACAACCGCTTGAACTCGTGGAAGCGCGAGCCGTCGACGATGCGGGTGATCACCTCGCGCACGTCGTACGGCGTGCGGCTGTCGGTCGGCACGACGTCGTAGAGACCCTCCGGGTCGAGCGTCGGGGCTTCGGGGACCGAGGGAGGGCGGGCAGCAGTGGCGCCGCCCGCGCGTCCGTCGGGCGCGGGCAACGTCCCGACGATCGAGCGGACGATGGCCAGCGCGTGGGCGTCGTCGTTGGCGAGGTGGTCGACGACGCCGGAGGTGCGGGCGTGGACCTCGCCGCCGCCGAGCTCCTCGGCGGTGACGACCTCGCCGGTGGCGGCCTTCACCAGCGGCGGGCCGCCGAGGAAGATCGTGCCCTGGTCCTTGACGATGACGGTCTCGTCGGACATGGCCGGCACGTAGGCGCCGCCGGCGGTGCAGGAGCCCATGACCGAGGCGATCTGCGGGATCCCGGCGGCCGAGAGGTTGGCCTGGTTGAAGAAGATCCGGCCGAAGTGCTCGCGGTCGGGGAAGACCTCGTCCTGCATCGGCAGGAAGGCCCCGCCGGAGTCGACGAGGTAGACGCAGGGCAGCCGGTTGGCCCGGGCGACCTCCTGGGCCCGGAGGTGCTTCTTGACCGTCATCGGGTAGTAGGTGCCGCCCTTGACGGTGGCGTCGTTGGCCACGACCACGCAGAGCCGGCCCTCGACCGAGCCGATGCCGGTCACGATGCCGGCGCTGGCGATGTCGCCGCCGTAGAGGTCGTGGGCGGCGAGCGGCGCGATCTCGAGGAAGGGGCTGCCGGGGTCGAGGAGGCGGTCGACGCGCTCGCGGGCCAGCAGCTTGCCGCGGCCGGTGTGCTTGGCCCGGGCCTGCTCGGACCCGCCCAGGCGGGCGCGGGTCAGCCGCTCGCGGAGCTCGGCGACGAGGTCGCGCATCGAGGGAGGCGTGCTCGGCCCGGGCATCGTGGTCATGACCCTGATGTTAACGATCATTAACCGCGGACGCTATCCTTCTGCCGTGACCACCCGGCGCGAGCAGATCCTCGCCACCGCGGCCGAGCTCTTCGCGGCGCGCGGCTTCCACGGCGTGTCCGTGGTCGAGCTCGGCGCGGCGTGCGGGGTGACCGGGCCGGCGCTCTACCGCCACTTCGCCTCCAAGGACGCGATGCTCGCCGAGATGCTCGTCGCCATCAGCCAGCGGCTGCTGAGCGTGGGGCGGCAGCGGGTCGCGGCCGCCGACGGCGCCTCCGGGGCGCTCGAGGCCCTGGTGGCGTGGCACACCGACTTCGCGCTGCACAACAAGGCGCTGATCGTCGTCCAGGACCGCGACTGGTCCTCGCTGCCGCCCGAGGCGCAGGAGCAGGTCCGCCACCTGCAGCGGACGTACGTCGAGCTGTGGGTCACCACGCTGCGCGAGGTCCGGCCGGAGGTCGACTCCGACCGCGGCCACGCGATGGTGCACGCGACGTTCGGCCTGCTGAACTCCACCCCGCGCAGCAGCTACCTCGGAGAGCCCGCGATGGCCGACCTGCTCACCGCCATGGCCCACGAGGCCCTGCTCCGTCCCTGAGGTCGTCAGGACACGTGGCCGCGCAGGACCCGCGCCGCCTGGTCGACCTCGGCCACCGTGTTGTGCACGTGGAAGGCGAGCCGGAGCCGCCCGGCGCGCCCGGCGCCACGGATGCAGTGCTCGACGAGCAGCGCCGGCACCGCGTCGGTCACGGCCAGCGAGACGATCGCGGAGCCGCGGGGGTCCAGCCCGACCCCGGCGCTGAAGCGGTCGGCGAGACCGACGGCGTGCTCGTGCAGGACCGCCGCGTCGACGGAGGTCAGCAGCTCGAGCGAGGTCCGGGTGGCGACCCAGCCGTGCCAGGCCGGGGAGACGTCGAAGCGTCGGGCGTCCTCGGCCAGCCGAAGCGGTGAGCCGTAGATGCTCGACCACCGGTCGGCGCCGGCGTACCACCCGGCGCTGTGCGGGACGACCTCGTCCCAGCGCTCCGGGCGGGCGGTGAGGAAGGCCGTCCCTCGTGGCGCGAGCAGCCACTTGTACGCACTGGTCACGGTCCAGTCGAAACGGCTCGCGTCGACGGGCAGCCAGCCGGCGGCCTGCGTGAGGTCGACCAGCGTGCGGGTGCCCGTGCGGGCGGCCGCCTCGGCGATCGCGTCCAGGTCGGCCACACGCCCGTCGGCGGACTGCACCGCCGCCACCGCCACGAGGTACGTCGACTCCCGCACCTCGTCGGCCAGGGCCGTCAGCGGGACCTCGCGGACCGTGACCCCGCGACCCGCCTGGGCCAGGAACGGGAACGTGACGCTGGTGAACTCGCCCGCCGCCACGAGCACCTCGGCCCCGTCCGGCACCGCGGCCGCGACGAGACCGACGAACGGCGAGGCCTGGTGGCCGACCGCCACCCAGCCGGACGGCACGCCCACGAGCCCGGCAAACAGGTCGCGAGCGGCCTGGACCGACTCGTCGAAGGCCCGCGCGTCGGCGGTCCCCCGCTGCCAGTCGTCGAGGGCGAGCGCCAGGGCGTCGACCGTCCGCCTCGACGGCAGCCCCAGGGTGGCCGAGTCGAGGTAGACCCCCGACGCCGCGAACTCGGCCTGCGCTTCGGTCAGCTCCACGGCGTCAGCCTGGCAACCAGGAGACGTGGGGAGCGAGCACGGCGTACCCGACGAAGGCACCGACGTCGAGCAGGGTGTGGGCGACCACGAAGGGTGCGACCCGCCGCCACCGCAGGAACAGCCAGCCGAAGAGCAGCCCCATCACCAGGTTGCCGACGAAGCCTCCGACGCCCTGGTAGAGGTGGTAGGCCCCGCGCAGCACGGCCACCACGACCACCGCGGTGCGCGAGCGCATGCCGAGCTGCTCGAGGCGCAGCAGCACGAAGCCGAGCAGGATGAGCTCCTCGACCGCGGCGTTCTCGAGCGCCGCCAGCACCAGGACCGGGTAGCGCCACCACACGTCGTCGAGGTCCTGCGCCACGACGGCCAGGTTGAGGCCCGCGGCGTACGTCGCGAGGTAGAAGACCAGCCCGACGCTGCCGACCGCCGCCGCGAGGACCGCGCCGCGGCCGGTGTCGAGGCCGAGGTGGCGCCGCGACCACCAGAGGTGGAGGCTGCCGCCGCGCAGCACCAGCAGGTACGCCGCCAGCGCGATCGGCACCACGGCGAAGACGACCGACAGCAGCTGGTAGACGAGGTCGAGCCACGGCCGGTCCGGGGCGAGGCTGCGGTTCATGACCGCGCGCTGCTCCGAGAGCGGGCCCTGGGTGAGGGCGGCGACGAAGTTGACGACGGCGTAGACCGCTGAACGACCCAGCGAGAGCAGCAGCACCAGGGCGATCTCGACGACCAGGGCCGCGCGCAGCACGCGGTCCGACTCGTCGCGCAGCCGTGGGTCCGGCAGCAGGCCGTCGAGGGTGGGGGGCGAGCTCACGGGCACCAGCCTGCCACCGGGGTGATCGGGTGCGACCGGGTCGGCCCCCACTCGACGGAGTGTCGCGGGCCGGTCGTCATTGGTGAACTATCTACATCGTGAAGTATCATCACGATATGCCCAGCCGCCAGGAACGCGTCGCCGCCCTCGACCGCGTGCTCGAGCTCGCGCTCCTGCTGAACGTCGACATGACTCGCGGGCTGTCCGAGCAGGGCCTCACCGAGTCACGGACCCGGGTCGTGTGGCACCTCCTGCAGTCCGGACCCTCGACCCAGCGCGCCATCGCCGACGCCCTCGAGGTCAGCCCGCGCAACGTCACCGGGCTGGTCGACGCCCTCGTCGACACCGGCTTCGTGCGACGCGAGCCGCACCCGACCGACCGGCGGGCCACGCTCGTGCACCTCACCGACCGGGGTGAGCGCACGGCCGCCGACCTCGCGGCGGGGCAGGACGAGTTCGCCCGGCTGCTCTTCGCCCGGATGCCCACCGCCACCTTCTCCGGGCTCGTGACCGGCCTCGACGCCGTCCTCGAGCGCCTGCGACCGCTCGTCGCCGGGGCCGGGGGCGAGCCCGACGCTCACGACCTGGCCCCCAGACCCGCACCCACGAGAGGCGACCGCGATGCCTAGCCTGCGACCCGTCCCCGGCACCGCCGGCCCACGCTGGCGCCCACGCTGGTTCTGGTGGTGGGCCCGCCACGCCGTGGTGTTCGAGGTCCGGCTCTACCGCAGCCTGTTCCGCTGGGTCACGCGTCGCGCCGACCGCGGTGGCCCCGCGGACAGCGACTTCACCTACGCCCGCATGGTGACGCCCGTGATGTGGCTGTGGATCTTCGCCTCGGCGGCCGAGATCCCCCTGGTCCACGTGCTCGTGCCCTGGGAGGGCATTCGGCTGGCGCTGCTCGTCACCGGCGTCTGGGGCGTCGTGTGGATGATCGGCCTGCTGGCCAGCCTGTGGGTCTACCCGCACCTGCTCACCCCGGACCGGCTGGTCGTCCGCAGCGGCGCCGGCCACCGCATCGAGCTGCCCTGGGAGACGATCGCCTCCTTCCGCACCGGGCTCGAGGACCTCCCCTCCTCGGTGTGGACCCTGCAGCCGCTCGAGACCGAGGACGGCACCGACCTCAACGTCGGCAGCGGGGCGCAGGTCAACGTCCACGCCCGGCTGACCGCCCCGGTGGTCGTGCCGACCGCGAAGGGCCCGATGGAGATCGTCGAGCTGAGCTTCTACGCCGACGAGCCCCGCGACCTCGTCGCGCTGGCCAGGACGCACCTCGCCGTACGCCGCTGAGGGTCGATTGTCCGAAGCCGGCCCGAGCGGGCCGGAGGGTCCCTACCATCGGAACCCAGACATCACGGACAACCGGGGGGCACGAGCCATGGCGACGAACACGTACGGACGAGTGACGGCAGGGCTCGCGGGCCTGGCGACGACGGCGGCCCTGGTGCTGACCGGGGCGGCCCCGGCCGGCGCCCAGACCGTCGGGCGCGACGACAGCGGCGCCGACGTGTTCACGTGGGACACCTCCGCCAGCCCCGCGACGGTGACCCCGTCCTCGCGCACCACCAACGTCGCGGTCGAGCGGGTCGTGGTCAAGCACACCCGATCCGCCTTCGTGGTGGCCACCCAGATGTCCTCCCTGGCCCGCAACGGCGACTACTTCTACCTCAACGCCGTCCTCACGCTCCCCGACGAGACCACCTACTCGTCGTTCCTCGTCGTCGAGCCCGACGACCGCAACGGCCGCAGCGTGCTGCAGAGCCCCGCCGGCGGCAGCACCATCGCCTGCCGCACCATGACGCACACCGTCGACTACCGCGCCGACCGGCTGCGCCTCGTGGTGCCCCGCTCGTGCTTCGGTGCGCCCGCCAGCTTCCAGGTCTCCGGCGCCGTCATCGACTACCCCGCCGGCGCACCGGGCGGCCGGGTCCACGTCGACCAGCTCTTCTCCGAGACCCGCAGCAGCGTCAAGACGGAGCCTCTCGCCCGCGGCTGAGGCCCGACCCCGCTCCCACGCCGCCCGGACCGCCTCCTTTCGGGCGGTTCCCTGATCCGACGGCGCTGGGTAGCGTGCTGCGCGTGAGACGCCCGCCCCACGAGAACGTGGCGACCGTGCTGGTCGACCCGGTGGTGCTGCGCGACCTCGAGCTGGCACTCATGGCGCTGGACCTGTGGGTCTGGCCCGTCGAGACCGCGCCGGTGGCGACCGACGGGCCGCGGATGGCGTTCCAGGTGCGCCGCCGCATGCTCCTGGCCAAGCGCGGGGACTGGGACGTCGCCGCCGACTGGACCCCGGTGTGGATCAGCTTCGGCGACAGCTGGCGCACCGGCGAGGAGCCGCTGCCGTGGAGCGCCCACGCGACGCTGTGGGACACGCTCGCCGAGCACGCCGACCACGTCCGCTACCGGCTCGGCCTCGGCGGCATCCCCAAGCTCGCCGTCCCCCGCGACGTCAGCGCCTGACCGCCCCGCCCGACGGCAGGTCCATGATGTGCACCGGCCCCTCGCCCTCGGGGAGCCAGTGCGGCTTCACGTCGCCGAGGATCCGCCAGCCACGGGAGAGGTAGAGCGAGACCGCGCGGGCGTGCGCTCCCCCGACGACCTCGAGGACGGGATGCCGTCCGAGGTCGCGCACGTGGGCCTCACAGACGTCCATGAGCCGGCCACCGATGCCGAGCCCGGTGTACTCGTGGTCGACCACCAGCACGGAGACGGCCGCCAGCTCCTCCACCGGACGCCCGGTGCCCGCGCTCCACTCCGGGCCGATGTCGTGGTCGGTCACGTCGAGGACGCTGACGTGCCCCACGACGGCGCCGTCGAGCTCGGCCACCCACGACGCCAGCTCACCCCGTCGTACGACGAACTCCTCGACGGGGAACGGCAGCGGGTTGCGGAACGGGTAGTGGGTCAGGGGCTGCTGACGCATGATCAGCGCGCCGACCGCCGCGACGTCCTCGGGTCGGCGAGGACGGATGGTGAGCGGCACCCCGCGAGGATAGTCAGGACGTGGTCGCGACCGCGCCGGCGTCAGTGCCTGCGGTGCCGGACTGGGGAACCGCTCCGTTGACGGCTCGCTTGATGACGGCCTCGAGGTCGAGGCCGGTGGAGGTCTTGAGCATCGACAGGGTCTCGACGACGTTCTCCGTGACCTGCTTGGGCAGCGCGCCGGCACCGTCGGTGGAGACGATCGTGAGGTCCTTGATGTTGCTGATCGGGGCGGCCACCTCGCGGGCGATCTGCGGCAGGATCTCGATGAGCATCTGCAGCACGGCCGCGTCGTTGTAGTTCGCGAACGCCTCCGCCCGCTTGTCCATCGCCTCCGCCTCGGCGTGACCGACCGCGAGCGTCGCCGCGGCGGTCGCCTCGCCCTCGGCACGGGTCGCCTGGGCCTCGGCCGTACGACGCGCCCGCTCGGCCTCACCGCGGCGCTCGCCCTCGATGGCCTCGGCCTCCGCCAGGGCGGCACGACGGGACTTCTCCGCCTCGCCGCTGAGCCGGGTCTCCTCCGCCTTGCCCTGGGCGTTCGCGATCGCGGCCGCCTTGCGCGCCTCGGCACCGGCGATCTCCGCGGTCCGGTTGGCCTCCGCCTCCTGCTCGACCTTGTAGCGGGCGGCGTCGGCGGGCTTGCGGACCTCGGTCTCCAGGTTGCGCTCGGTCAGCGCCGCCTGCCGGACGGCGACCTTCTCCTGCTCCATGAGGATCGACTGGTCCCGCTCGGCCTGGGCCAGCGGGCCGGCCGCAGCGGCGTTGGCGGCAGCCGCGTCGGTCTCGGCCTTGATCTCGGCCTGCTTGAGCGCCAGCGCCCGCTGGGAGATCGCGATCTCCTCCTCGGCCTTGATGCGGGCCTGCTCGGCGGCCTGGCGGGCGTTGGCCTCGGCGATGGCGGCGGCCTGGCCGATGCGGGCGGCCTCGGGCCGACCGAGGTCGGCGAGGTAGCTGCCGTCGTCGGTGACGTCCTGGATCTGGAAGGTGTCGAGGATGAGGCCCTGACCGGTCAGCGAGGTCTCGGACTCGTCGGCGACCCGCTGCGCGAAGGCGGCGCGGTCGCGGATGATCTGCTCGACGGTCAGGCCGCCGACGATCGAGCGGAGCGCGCCGGCCAGCACCTCCTGGGTGAAGGGCTCGATGTCGTTCTGCTGCGACAGGAAGCGCTGGGCCGCCAGCCGGATCTGGTCGGCGTTGCCGCCCACCTTGACGATCGCCACGCCCTCCACGTTGAGCTTCACGCCCTGGCCGGAGACGGCACCGCCGATGCGCACCGAGATGCGCCGGCTGGAGAGGTCCATGGTCGCCAGCTTCTGCACGAACGGGATGACGAACGTGCCCCCGCCGAGGATGACCTTCTGGCCCGACAGGTCGGTGGTCAGCGCACCGGTCTCCGGGTTGAGCACCGCCTTGCCCTTGCGGCCGGTGACGATGAAGGCCTGGTTGGGCCCGGCCACCTTGTAGCGGCTGGTGACCAGCAGCACCAGCAGCACGAAGAGGACGACGAACCCGACGACCGGGATCAGGACAGCGGTGGTCATGTGGTGCCTTTCGGTGGTGTCAAGGGATGTCAGGAGAGTCAGGAGGTGAGGGGCCAGACGGGGGCGACGGTGACGGCGGTCGGGGAGAGCACGCCGGTGACGTGGGCCTCGGTGCCGACCGGGAGCGCGGTACCGTCGGGGTCGGCGCGTGCGTTGAGCTGCAGGGTGTGCCCGCCGACGCGGACCCGGACGACGCCCAGGCCCCCCTCGGGGATCTCGGTCAGGACGGTGGCGTCCAGGCCGACGGTGTCGGAGGCGCCCACGGGGTCGTCGCTGCCGCCGCCGCGGACCAGGCGCGTCAGCCACGCGGCGAACCAGCCGGCCACGACACCGGCGACGGCTCCGACGGCCACCGCCAGCAGGACGGGGAGCCCGAGACCGTCGGCGACGGCGGCGCCGAAGCCGAAGGCCGACACGAACCCGCCGAGGACGGCGCTGGAGAACCAGTCCGCGGCCAGGGCGTCGAAGGCTCCGTCGAGCAGGTCCCCGGCCAGCAGGGAGACGGTCAGCACGAGCAGGCCGACGACGCCGATGACGAGATACACCGTCACGGTCTCCCCCTCCGTCCCCCGGACCGGACCCGGGCGGTGACCCGGACCCGGACTGCTGAATCGGCAGCATAGTGGGCGAACCGGGCTGACAACGGAGCCTTCCCGTCGGCAGGTGGCCGGCACTAGGGTCGGGCGGCGTGAGCCGGACCGCTTCCCTGCGCCGCGTCGCGACGGCGTACGTCGTGGCGCTCCTGGTCGCGACTGCCTGGGTCCTGGTCGGCCCCGACACCGGCCGGCTCTGGCTGGACGCCCTGCTCGCCGACGTGGTGGCGACCCTCGCCGTCTTCGGTTTCAGCCGGGCGCACAAGAACTCGAGCTTCTACGACGCCTACTGGAGCGTCGCTCCGCCGGTCCTCCTCGCCTTCTGGTGGATCGTCGCCGAACCGGCCGGAGACGCCGCCCGCTCCGCCCTGGTCGCCCTGGTCGTCGTCGTGTGGTCGGTGCGGCTGACGGCGAACTGGCTGGTCGGCTTCCCCGGGCTGCACCACGAGGACTGGCGCTACCCGCTGCTGCGCGAGCGCGCCGGCCGCGCCGAGCTCGCGGTCGACCTGGTCGCGATCCACCTGGTGCCGACGCTGCAGGTCTTCGCCGGGATGCTCCCCGTGTACGTCGTGCTGACGCGGCCCGGGCGCGGGCTCGGCTGGCTGGACGTCGTCGCGGCCGTCGTCGGGCTGGGAGCGATCGCCCTCGAGACCGTCGCCGACCTGCAGATGCGGCGCTTCGTGCGGGACCGCTCTCCCGGGGAGGTGATGGACCGCGGGCTGTGGGGCTGGTCGCGGCACCCGAACTACCTGGGCGAGCTGGGCTTCTGGGTCTCGCTGGCGCTCTTCGGCCTGGCCGCGTCACCTGGTGACGGCTGGTGGCTGTTCGCCGGGGCCCTGGCGATGCTCGCGATGTTCCTCGGCGCCAGCATCCCGATGATGGAGCAGCGCAACCTCGAGCGGCGGGCGGGCTACGCCGACGTCGTCGCGGGTGCCGCGCTTCCTGCCCCGGCCGTGGCGCGGCACGAGTCGTCCGACGGCGGAGCGCTCGTGACCCGACCGCGCGTCGTGGTCGCCGGCCTCGGCGACACGGGCGTGCTGACCGCGGTCCGCCTCACCCGTCACGTCGACGTCGTGGGGATCTCCTCGAAGCCGGGACTGGTGAGCGGCCAGGAGCTCGGTCGCCGGCTGGCCCGCCCGGAGGAGTGGCAGCGCGACTACCGGATCGGCTTCGACCGCTTCCGCGGCCTGCGCCGCGCGCGGACGGTGCACGCGACGCTGACCGGCCTCGACCTCGACGGGCGCCGGGTGCTGCTCGAGACGAGCGACGGGGTCACGACGATCGAGGAGTACGACGTGCTCGTGGTCGCCAGCGGGGTGACCAACGGCTTCTGGCGACGGCCCGACCTGCAGTCCCCAGCGGAGGTCGACGCGGACCTGCGCAGCGCCCACGAGCAGCTGGCGGCCGCCGGGAGCGTGGTCGTCGTGGGAGGCGGCGCGGCCGCGGTCGGCACGGCGGCGAACCTCGCCGGTCGCTGGCCGGACACCGAGGTGCACCTGCACTTCCCCGGCGAGCGGGCCCTGCCGCAGCACCACCCGCGGGTCTGGCGCACGGTCCGTCGTCGACTCGAGCGGCTCGGGGTCGCGCTCCACCCGGGTCACCGCGCCGTCGTGCCGGAGGGGTTCGCCTGCGACCGGATCACCCAGGGACCGGTGGCCTGGTCGACCGGGCAGGAGTCGTCGTACTCCGACGCCGTGGTCTGGGCGATCGGGCGGGTGCGTCCCAACACCGCGTGGCTGCCGGCGAGCCTGCTCGACGACGACGGGTTCGTCCGGGTGACGCCGCAGCTGCAGGTGCCCGGCCACCCGGAGGTGTTCGCGGTCGGCGACGTGGCCGCCACCGACCCGCTGCGCTCCTCGGCGCGCAACCGGGCCGACCGGCTCCTCGCCCGCAACGTCCGGGCCCACCTCGCGGGCCGTGCGCTGCGCGCCTACCGGCCCCCGGGTCGTCGGTGGGGGTCGGTGCTCGGCGCGCAGCACGACGGGCTCCAGGTCTTCGCGCCCGACGGTCGGGGCTACCGCATCCCCCGGTGGTCGGTCGACACCGTGCTCCAGCCGTGGGTCGTCCGGTGGGGGATCTACCGCGGAGTCAGCGCAGGGCGAGGCAGCCGGAGGTGTCGGTCTCCCAGGTGAGCTCGGCGTCGCGGGCGATGCGGGTGTCGAGCTTGGCCGCGATGTCGTCGGGCCAGGGCGCCGTGTGCCGCGTCTCCATGTCGATGTGGAGGAAGATCTCCTCCATCACAAAGCTGAGCCGCTGGTGGGACTCGTCGAGCAGGTAGACCAGCGCGTGCGCTGCCCGCTCGGAGCGGCCCAGGAGGCGGACGCGGGCCGACATGCGGTCACCGGTGCGCAGCTCGGCCAGGTAGGTCAGGTGGTGCTCGGCGGAGAAGCACGCGTGCCCCTGCGCCGGCCACTGCGGCGGGATGCCCAGCTCCACGAGCGACTCGTCGAGGCCCTCGCTGGCGATGCCCGTGTAGTGACGGACGTTGAGGTGGCCGTTGACGTCCTCGAACGCGATCGGCACCGGCTGCTCGCTGTACGCCGACAGGCCGACGAGCTGGTCGTAGGTGGGGTGCTGTGACTTCACCGGGCTGAGGCTACCGCTCGCACGCGCTCCGGGGGGCGGTGAACGGGTGCACTCCGATGCACACGGGCGTCGTCCTCAGCCCCCGTCGAAGGCGTCGCGGAAGCGCGCGAGCGCCACCAGGCTGTCCTCGGACGCCCACGCCTCCAGGCCGACCACGCCGTCGTAGCCGAGGTCACGCAGGGCCGCGGCCACGGCGGCGTACCGGATCTCGCCCGTGCCCGGCTCGCAGCGCCCCGGTACGTCGGCGACCTGGATCTCGCCGATCAGCGGCAGGCAGTCGCGCACCAGCTCGATGAGGTTCCCCTCGCCGATCTGGGCGTGGTAGAGGTCGAGGTTCATCCGCAGGTGCGGGCTGTCGACGGCGGCGACGAGCGCGCGCGTGTCGGCAGCACGGGCGAAAGGGACGCCCGGGTGGTCGACGGCCGTGTTCAGGTTCTCCAGACAAAAAGTGACACCCTCGCGCTCCCCCAGGGCCGCGACGCGGCCGAGCGTGTCGACGGCGCGCTCGTGCATCTCCGGCGTCACCGTCCCGACCGGGCGGACCGGTAGGCCGCCCGGACCGAGCCCGGTGCCGTGGAGGTTGAGGTTCGGCTCGCCCATCGTGGCGGCGGCGCGGACCGACTGCTCCGCCGTGCGCAGCAGCGCCTCGATGCCGTCGGGCTCCGTCAGGTCACCCTCGACGTAGCCGGTCACTGACGTGAAGCGCGCGCCCGTGGCGGCGAGGGCGTCGAGGTCCTTCGTCGTCCAGTCCCAGATCTCGACGGCGAAGCCGAGGTCGTGCAGCGCACGGGCCCGCTCCTCGACGGGCCGGTCGAGGAGCACCATCTCGGCGCAGACCGCCAGCGTGTACGGCGTGCTCATCGCGCCACCCGCGCGGGGGCGCCGGACTCGACCGATGCGATCGCGGCCAGCGCGACCGCGAAGGCGCGGTGGGCGTCGTGCCCGCCGACCGAGGGCGCACGGCCCTCCCGGACGGCGGTGACGAACTCCTCGAGCTCGGCCGCGTAGGCGCCGCCGAAGAGCTCGACGTCGCTGCGCGCGGTCTCGACGTGACGGCCGCCGACGTTGCTGAGGCGCAGGGACGACCGGGCGCCGTCCCCCATCGTCACCATGCCGGCCGAGCCGAACACCTCGCCCCGGACGTCGTAGCCGTAGGCGGCGGAGAAGCTGGCCTCGGCCACCGCGATGGCGCCGTTGTCGAAGGTGACGACGACGACGGCGGTGTCGAGCAGGCCGGCGTCCTTGAAGTCCGGGGCGACGAGGGCGTCGGCGGTGGCGTGGACGCTGACGGCCTCGACGCCGGGGTTGAGCCACAGCAGCGTGTCGAAGTCGTGGATGAGGGTCTGGGTGAAGATCGTCCACGGCGGGACGCCGCCAGGATCGGCGAGCCCGGGGTCCCGGGTGACCGAGCGGAGGATCTGCGGGGTGCCGACCGCACCGTCGGTGACGAGCCGGTGCGCCGCGGCCCAGTCGGGGACGAAGCGGCGGTTGAAGCCGACCTGGAGCGCGACACCCGCGTCGGCGGCGGCCTGCGTGGCGGTGGCGATCTCCTCGAGGCTCATGCCCATCGGCTTCTCGCAGAAGACGTGCTTGCCGGCGGCAGCCGCCGCGACGACCAGCCCGGCGTGGGCGGTGGAGGACGCGGTGATGACGACCGCGTCGACCGCGGGGTCGGCGACAAGTTCGTCGGCGTCGGTGGTGGCGCGTGCGCCCAGGGGCCCGGCGAGGTCCTCGGCGACACCGGGACGGGGGTCGGCGACCGCCACGAGGTGAGCGCCGTGGACGCGGCGGGCGAGCAGCCCGGCGTGCGAGGTGCCGATACGGCCGGCTCCGATCAGGCCGACGCGGACGGGCGCGGTGCCGGCGGGGTCGAGGTGGTGGGACACGGGCTTCCTCTGGCGTGGTCGAGTCATGACTAGCGCGCTCTAGTCTGGAGGGGCGTCGAGCCCGGGTCAAGGGCGATGGCACCGCGGGCTAGCGCGCTCTACTGTGGTCCCGGGTCGCGCTGCGCCTGTCGCGGTCCCCACCAGGAGTCGACGACGGGAGCCGCCGTGGCACAGGACGCGCGAGCGCGCACGGTCACCATGCTCGACGTCGCCCGGCGAGCGGGGGTCTCGCGTGCCCTGGTGTCGATCGTCTTCCGGGACGCGCCCGGCGCGAGTGACGCGACGCGCGAGCGCGTGCGCGCCGCCGCGGCAGAGCTCGGCTACCGGCCCGACCAGCGCGCGCGGCTGCTCGGGCGGCACCGCACGCGCACCGTCGGGGTCGTCTTCGGGCTGCACCGCGAGTTCCACGGCCAGGTGGTCGAGGACCTCTACCGCGCCGCTGAGGGGAGTGGCTACGAGCTGGCCCTCGGGGCGTCGGCACCCAGCCGGGGCGAGGCGCAGGCGGCACGAGCCCTGCTGGACTACCGGTGCGAGGCGCTGGTGCTGCTGGGCCCCACGCTCTCCGTGGCCGCGCTCGAGGACCTCGCGGCGGCGGTCCCGGTCGTGGTGGTCGCGCGGGCGGTGAGGTCGAGCGCCGTCGACGTCGTCCGCACCGACGACGTCGCCGGGGCGAGGATGGCCACCGACCACCTGCTCGACCTCGGGCACACCGCGGTCGCGCACGTGGACGGAGGCCGGGCGCCCGGGGCGGCCGAGCGACGCCGCGGCTACCGGGCGGCGCTGGCGGCGCGAGGGCTGTCCGCGGGGGCGCGGGTCGTGCCCGGCGGCCTCGACGAGGCCTCCGGTGAGGTGGCAGCCGCGGCCCTGCTGGACGGCCGTCCGACCGTCACGGCGGTGACGGCGTTCAACGACCACTGCGCCACCGGCCTGCTCTTCGCCGCGCGGGCGCGCGGTTCGTCGGTGCCCGGGCACCTGTCACTGGTCGGGTACGACGACAGCGCGGTGGCGCGGCTGGGCAGCGTGCAGCTCACCACCGTGGCCCAGGACTCGCCGGCCCTGGCCACGGCTGCCCTCGGGCTCGCCCTCCGTCGGCTGGAGGACGGACCGTCGACCCCCAACGGCGACGGGGTCCGAGACCGAGGTCGGGGTGGAGACAGCGGCGGCCGGCGCGAGGTCGTCGTACCGCCGCGCCTCGTGGTCCGCGGCACCACCGCGCCACCCCGGTGAGCCCAGGCCGAGCGGTATCGAACGTGTCTTCGGATTGTGTCGGAGGTGTCTCCTAGCCTGGTCGCATGAGCAGTCAGCGGTGGGACCCGGACCCGGAGACGGGGCTGCACCGCGACGCTGCCCGGGTGCTGGCCGACTCGACCGCCGCCGTCCGGTCGCGGCGGCTCGCCGAGGTGCACGACCTCGACGTCCTGCTCGAGTGGGCCGACCTGCACGCAGCCGACCCGACGCACGGACCGCTGGGGCGCGCGGCGCGGAAGGTCGGCAACGTCCTGGTGCGCGTCGGCGGCGAGGGCACCCCGGGCGTCCAGGACTTCTGCCTCGGGGAGATCGCGATGGCGCGCGGCACCGGCGTCACCGCCACCCGCAACGCCCTGGCCGACGCGCTCGACCTGACCCACCGGCTCCCCCGGACCTGGGCGGTCTGCCGCGCGGGTGAGGCGGAGGTCGGCATCGCCCGCCAGGTCGCGAAGATCTCCGGCACCTGCCCGCCGACCGCACCTGGGTCGTCGACGTCGCCGTTGCCCGGATGATCGCCCACCACTCCGGCGGGCGTGTCCTCGACGTCGCCGAGGCCAAGGTCATCGAGGCCGACCAGGCCCTGCACCAGGAGCGGGTCGAGGCCGAGCGGCGACGGCGCTTCGTCGGCTTCACCCGCACCGACGAGACCGGTCTCCGCACCATCATCGCCCGCGTGAAGGCCGGCGACGCGGTCTGGGTGCAGGCGACCGTGGAGCGCGTCCGCGAGATCATCGCGCCGTCCCACCCCGACCTCGACGCCGACGAGCTGCGGTCGGAGGCCTTCGGCTGGCTCGCCCGTCCTGCCGAGCTGCTCGCGCTGCTCCTCGAGCACACCACCGACGAGCCCGTCGGGACTGACAGCAGGAACGACGGCGGCGCCAACGCCGACGTCCGCCAACAGAACACCACCGACGAGCACGGGGAGCCCGACGACCGCACTGCCGCTGTGGAGCCGCCGGGGGCGGCCGAGCCCGCTGAGCCCACCGCGCTGAACCGCGCGATCGCCTTCCCCCGCGACCTGCTCGGCGCCCTGCTCGAGCACGACCTAGCGGCACTGAGGCCGACGGCCACCCTCTACCTCCACCTCGCCAGCTCCGCGCTGCGTCCCGCACGGACGACGGGCGGCACGTGCGCGGGGTCCGAACGCTCCGGGGGCGTGGCGCGCGTGGAGGACCTCGGCCCCTTCGGCCTCGAGCAGCTGCCGGACCTGCTCGGCCACACCCGGCTGCGGATCACGCCGGTCCTCGACCTGTCCGACCGGGTCCGCAGCAGGGCGTACGAGCACCCGGAGGCGTCGAGGGACCGGGTGCACCTCCTCACCGGCGGCGACTACTGGCCGTTCGCGACCTCGACCTCCCGCCGGGTGGATCTCGACCACCCGACGCCGTACGACCACGACGCGGCGGAACCTCCGGATCGACCCGGCCAGACCGGCACCCACAACTCCGGCCCGCTCGGTCGACAGCACCACCGGTGGAAGACGCACGCAGGCTTCCGCTCCCGCCAGTGCGGCGAGAACCGCTACGTCTGGCTGACTCCCCACGGCCTGGCCCTCGTCACCGACCACCGCGGCACGCGCCCGCTCAACCCTGACGTCGCTCGCACCATCCACGACGCCCCCTCCGGGGTCGACGTCTACCCGAGCGACCTTCAGGTCCGGCTCGACCTCGCGTCCGACGACACCTCCTGAGCGCGGCGCGCGAGCACGTCCAGGTCGCGCACGGCGTACCGGTGGTGCTCCCACTCCTCGTTGAGGATCACGTGCAGGCAGGACAGCACCGTCTCCGGGTGCTGGGGCGACCACGGGTTGGCGCGCGTCTCGGCCAACACGTCGGTGGTGGCGCCGGCGATGAACTCCCGCACCATGCCCCTCCGCTCGGCACGGACCGCCAGCACCTCGTCGTACGACGGGAGCCCCGACGTGAAGACCGACGTGTCGTAGCCGTCGGTGGCGTACTCCGCGTTCGGCTGGCCCAGCGGGTGGAACGGCTGCTCCTGGCCGAGGATCGCCCGGCCCAGCCAGACGTCGGTGGCCATGACCAGGTGCCGCAGCGTCTGGGCGAAGGAGAACTCGCCGTCCACCGACGCGTCCACCGTGCCGGCGGGCAGCGTGTCGACGCGTGCCAGCGTCGCCGCCCAGGTCCGCTCGACCGCCTCCCAGGCCGCACGGAGCGCGGCGGGGTCGGAGGCCAGGCGCAGCTCGCGCCCGGGGAAGCGGCGGTCGAGCTCGGCGTCGACCAGCGGGACGACGTCCACCCCGTTGACGAGCAGGCTGCCCCCGGGCTCGAGCAGCCACGGGCTGTCGACCTCCAGTCCCTGCACGTCCACGGACCGCATCACCGCACCCGAGAGGTCCGACCGCACGAAGCGGGCTCCCCTCAGGTCGCTGTCGACGAACTCGCGCCGGTCGTCTGCGCCACTGGGCGTCGTCATGCCCCGATCCTCACCGGCGGCAGCGCGCCGGTCCACCCCTCCGGCTCAGCCGAGCAGCCAGCGTGCCTCGTCGACGAGACGGGCGAGGGCGACCACGAAGACCACCCCGAGCGCTCCGCGACCCACCCACGCCGCGACCGAGGCGCCCGGGACCGCCCCGCCGTGCCGGCGACGCAGCGCCTCCACCGCGACCCAGACGAGCGCGAGGCCGACGACGAGAGGGACCAGCGGCACCAGCGCCGCGAGCGGGAGCAGCGCGACGCCCAGCGGCCTGCGGGCGAAGAAGCCGTCATCCGTCAGCCACCGCTCGGCCAGGAGGGTCAGCAACGCGGCGTACACCCCGGGGATCAGCATGAACAGCGCGACGCCCAGCCCGGGGTTGCCGAGCAGGCGGTAGTCGACACCGTCGGTGTGCACCAGCTGCTCGCCGACGACGACGGCCGGCCCGACGCCGACCGAGAGCACGCGGAACCAGGTCGGTCCCACGACCAGACCGCGCAGCGCGGCGTACACGACGGCTCCCAGGGCTCCGAGCAGCCCACCGACCAGCAGCAGGTTCAGGCTGCCCAGGAGCGTGAACCGCCCGATCATGAAGCCGTCGTCGCTGGTCAGCCCGCCCATGCCGGGGTTGGTGGCCGCGAGCAGCATCATCGCCAGACGACCGCCCACGCCACCGACCAGGACACCGAGCAGGACCCCCGGCCGCGGTGATGGCGGCCAGGCGGCGCGCCGCCACGAGGCCGGCGACGCGCCATCGAAGCCGCGAGCGGTCGTCCGCGGCGGGCGCGTCGAGCAGGCTGGTCACCTCGGGATCGTGGCAGAGCGGTCCGGACCGCACATCGGACCTTCGGCCCGCCCCTGGGTCTAGGGTCGCCCCCATGCACCGGATCTTCACCACCAGCGTGGCGTCCGTCTACCCGCACTACGTCGCCAAGGTCGAGCGCAAGGGCCGCACGCAGGCCGAGCTGGACCACGTCATCGCCTGGCTCACCGGGTACGACGAGGCTGCCCTGCGTCAGCACCTGGAGGCCGGGACCACCTTCGAGGAGTTCTTCGCGCAGGCCGACATGAACCCGCGCACCGACCTCATCACCGGGGTGGTGTGCGGGGTGCGGGTGGAGCAGGTCGAGGACCCGCTGATGCAGAAGATCCGCTGGCTCGACAAGCTCGTCGACGAGCTGGCCAAGGGCAAGGCGATGGAGAAGGTCATCCGGGCCTGAGGTGGCGGGCGAGGCCGGTCGCGCGCTGTGCGCGTCGTGTGACCGCCGCCCGGACGGCGTCCTCGGACCCCACGACGCGCACCCGCGACTTCGCCCGCGTCACCGCCGTGTAGAGCAGCTCGCGGGTGAGGATGCGCGAGTCCTCCTCGGGCAGCACCACCGTCACCTCGTCGAACTGGCTGCCCTGGCTGCGGTGGACCGTCATCGCGTGTGCCGTCGACACCTCCGCCAGTCGTGACGTCGGCAGCGCCCGCCCGTCGGTCCGGTCCCCGTCGCCGATGACTGCCACCAGGTCGGGGCCGGTGCGGCACACGACCCCGGTGTCGCCGTTCCACAGCCGCAGGCCGTAGTCGTTGGCGTTCACCACGAAGGGTCGCCCGAGGTACCACTCCGGCAGCCAGTCACGTCCCGTCGCCTCCAGGAGCAGCCGCTCGACGGTCCGGTTCCACCGGGCCACGCCGAACGGGCCCTCTCGGTGCGCGCACAGCAGGCGGTGACGCTCCAGCTCGACCAGGGCGCGCTCCGCGTCCCCCGACCCGGCGGCCTCGTGGAGCGCCACGGCCCGGTCGGCGAGAAGCCGCAGCAGCTCGTCGCCGCCGGAGTCACCCGCCCCGAGCCAGGCCACCTCGGCCGACCCCGCGCGGAGCTCGGCCAGCACGGTGTCGACGTCGCCGTCACGGATCGCGAGCGCGAGCGCGCCGATCCGCTCGCCGAAGCGACGGGTGTGGCTGAGCTGGGCGACCGGCCCCGGGGCCTCGACCGCCTCGAGGGCCTCGGTCGACCCCACCGGGGTCGCACCCCCGTAGCCGTCGACCAGGTCCTTGAGCACCGCACCGGCGTCGACCGAGGCCAGCTGGTCGGCGTCACCGACCAGCACCAGCCGCGCCGACGGCCGGACCGCCTCGACCAGCCGCGCCATCATCGTCAGCGAGAGCATCGAGGTCTCGTCGACCACGACCACGTCGTAGGGCAGCCGGTTGCCGCGGTGGTGCCGGAAGCGCGTGCTGTTCGGCGTCCACCCGAGCAGCCGGTGCAGCGTCGAGGCCTGGAGCGCAGCGATCGTCGCGACCGCCGCCCGGTCGGCGTCGTCCTCACGCGGGAAGCCCCGCTGCCCGGTCGACTCCCGCACCGCCTGGACCATCCGGGCCGCGGCCTTGCCGGTCGGCGCCGCCAGCGCGATGCGCAGGGGACGGCCCGAGTCGTCGGAGGCCGCGTGCGCGCGCAGCAGCACCCCGAGCAGGCGGGCGACGGTCGACGTCTTGCCGGTGCCCGGCCCGCCGGTGATGACGCTGGTGCCGTGGGTCGCCGCCTTCGCCGCGGCAGCACGCTGGTCGGCGTACGCGTCGTCGGGGAAGTACGCCGCCAGCGCGTCCGCGAGCACAGCGTCCGCCGGCGGCGGTGGAGGGGCCGCAGAGCGGGCCGCGAGGTCGGCGACCACCTGCTGCTCCTCGCCCCAGTAGCGGTCGAGGTAGACCAGGCCGTCGTCGACCCGCACCACGTCCGAGGCCACCAGGGGGCTCCGGGCGACGGCCTCCGCCCACGAGGTGGCCTCCGGCCAAGCAGCTCCGGGGGCGATGTCCGGGGCGGTGCCCAGGTCGAGGCAGACCGATCCGGAGCGGACCGCCCGCACCGTCAGCGCCACCGCCAGCAGCACGCTCTCGTCGGCCTCCTGGCCGAGCCGGCCCAGCCGCTGGGCCACGTGGACGTCCGCAGCCTCCAGCACGCCGGACGCGTTGAAGTCGTGCAGCACCCCCGCGGCCCCGCGCGCGACGCGAGGGTCGCGGGGGTCCTCGAAGGGCTCGACCTCCCAGCTCACGAGCGCTCCTTCCCGTCGAGGAGGTCCGAGACGGCCTCCACCAGCGCGACCGGCGGGCGCCACGAGAAGACCCCGCACCGCTCCCCCGCGACGACCGGGGTGTCGAGCCCGCAGAGGCCGCGGAGGTAGAGGTACATCACCCCGCCGAGGTGGGTCTCCGGGTCGTAGCCGGCCAGCCGCCACCGCAAGAAACGGTGCAGCACCACGGCGTACAGCAGCGCCTGCAGCGGATAGCTCGAGTGCGTCATGGCCTCGGCCAGAGCAGCCGGCCGGTAGTGCTCGGCGGTGAGCTCCTCGTCAGGAGCACCGAGCCAGTTGGACTTGTAGTCGACGATGACGAACCGCTCGGCGCCGTCGACCGGCACCCGCAGCACCACGTCGACCGAGCCGGTGAGGTAGCCGGCCAGCACCTGCGCGGCGTGGCCCTCGTCGTCGAGGGTGTCGGCGTAGGGCAGCAGCGGGTCGCCGGCGGCCAGGTGCGCCCGCAGCAGCGGTCCGAGGTCGGACAGCCGGGCACGCTCGCGCCGGCCCGCCACGTCGCCACCGGCCAGGGGCAGCTCGAAGTCGAGCTCGCTCATGCGGTTGCGCACGCCGATGCCGCGCAGGGTCGCGTCCCCGACGAGCGGCCCCAGCGGGGTGTCGTGGACGGCCACCAGGGCGTCGGCCAGCACCTCGGCGTCGAGGGCGACCGGCCAGCGCACCAGCTGAGTGCGCACCTGCTCCAGCAGGGCGGCGCGCAGGTCGCCGCCGTGCTCGAGAGCGGCGGGATCGGTGTGCTCGAGGACCGCGTGCACCAGCGAGCCGAACGTCGCGCCGACCGGCAGGTCGGCCATCGGTGAGCGGACGCCTGCCGCCGTCCCCGTGACCTCGGCGTCGGTGGCGGTGGCGGTGGCGATATCGGCGGCTGCTGGCACCGGGGCGTCCGGCTCGTCGTCGCGCAGCGGGTGCTCCGGCTCGCTGCCCAGCGCCACCACGACCTGGTCGGCGCGGGCCGCGTCCGGGCCGGCCGACGAGCGGGCAGCGGCACTGCTCAGCGCGGTGTACGACGTCCGCCGCCAGTCGGGGTCGACCCGACGGGTCCACGACCGCGCGCGCAGGTCACCGAGGTCGTCGCCCGGCACCGGCCCGGTGTCGGCGGCGACCTCCACGGGCTCGACGTGCGCCCCACCGGCGTCCTGCCAGTGCCGGGCGATCTCGCGCGCCCGGTCGTCGGGGTGGACCGGCGCCTCGCGGGGCACGTCGACCCCGCCGGGCAGCCGGCCGAACAGCATCCGGTGCAGCGGGGCGTTCCGGGTGTTCTTCGCGCTCGGCAGCCACCACGTGACGACCTGCGACTGGGCCCGGGTCAGCGCGACGTACAGCAGCCGCAGGTCCTCGCCCGCCTCCTCGCCGACGGCCGCCGCGGCGTACGGCGACCCCGGCCCGCTCACGTCGAGGCACCGGCGGCCGGCCTCGTCGTGGAAGAGCGGGTGGTCGGGGACGCGCGGGAAGAGGTCGGAGGCGAAGGGCAGGTAGACGACGGGGAACTGCAGCCCCTTGCTGCCGTGGATGGTGAGGATCTGCACCGCAGCCGCGTCGCTGTCCAGCCGGCGGGTGCGCTCGCCCGTCACGTCGCTGCGCGCCTCGGTCATGCGTCCGCGCATCCACGCCAGCAGCGCGGTGAGCCCGAGCCGCTCACGGGTGGACTCGTCGTGCAGCGACTCCGCCACGTGGCGCAGGTCGGTCAGCAGCCGCTCGCCTCCCTCGCGGGCCAGCACCCGGGCCGGCACGTCGTGGGCGGCGACCGCGGTCTCGAAGACCGCCGCCACCCCGCGCAGGCGCAGCAGGTCGCCCCAGGAGCGCAGCACGTCGGAGACCCGCTCGGTGAGCGCGTCCCCCTCCGCGTCGAGCTCGGCGGCGGTGTGGCCGAAGAAGGAGGTCAGCGCGGCGGCGCGCACCCGCTCGCTGCGGTGGGGGGCGTCGAGCGCCTCGAGCAGGCACACCCACTCGTCGGCGCCCTCGGTGGCGTAGACGCTGCCGCTGCCGGCGATCACCGCCTGCACCCCGGCCGCGACCAGGGCGCTCCGCGCGATCTCGCACTGCCTCCGGGTCTCGCAGAGCACCGCGACGTCTCCGGCCACGAGCGAGCGATCGTCGTACGTCGCCCCGGCCGTCAGCAGCGCGCGCACGTCGGCCGCGAGGTCCTCGGCGACGAGGGTGCGCAGCTCGCCGATCGGCACGCCCTTGGTGCCCTTGACGCCGAAGCGCTCCCGGTCGACCACCCGCAGCCGGAAGGGCTCCGGGCGGGGCGCGCCCGCCAGTCGCCGTCCGGTGTGCGCCGCGTCGACGTCGCGCACCACGATGCGCCCGTCGCCCAGCGCCGCCCCGCGCAGCAGGGTCTGGACGGCGTCGAGCAGGGGCTGGTCGCTGCGGTGGTTCGTCCCGAGGGTGGCCTTCACGCCGGCGGTCTCCTCGGCGGCGAGGTAGGTGACCACGTCGCCGCCGCGGAAGGCGTAGATCGCCTGCTTCGGGTCGCCGATGAGCACCATCGTGGCCACGCCGCTGAAGGCGCGGTCGAGCACCTGCCACTGCACCGGGTCGGTGTCCTGGAACTCGTCGACGAGCACGAAGCGCCACCGGTCGCGCATCCGCTGCCGGGCAGGCGCCTGCTCGTCCTCGAGGGCAGCGGCCAGGCGGCTGAGCAGGTCGTCGTAGCTGAGCACGCCGAGCCGGCGCTTGCGCAGGTCCATCTCCTCACGGACGGCGCGGGCGAAGCGCCACCGGCGGTAGGCCGGCGTGGCGGCCGCACCGTCCTCCGGCGGCGGCGGCTCGACGAGGTGGGCCTGGGGGTCACCGTTCGCGACCCGGGCGATGGCCAGGGCGTCGGCGCGGCTGAACACCGGGGCGTCGTCGGAGCGGGCGAAGCCCCGGACGTAGAGGTCGTCGACGACCTCGACCAGCAGGTCGTCGAGGTTCTCCACCAGCCGGGATCCGGCGTCGGTGTCGCCGGCCACCCCGAGGCTGCGCAGCACCAGCTGGCAGAACTGGTGGGTGGTCGCGATGGTGGCGGCGTCGAAGTCCGTCAGCGCGAGCCGCAGCCGCTCCAGCCGGCGGCCGAGCTCGGCCGGGTCGGCGGGGTCGGGCGTGCAGAGCAGCGCGACCAGGGCGTCGGGGTCGTCGGGGGGCGTCCCGCGCACGCAGGCGTCGAGGCTGCGCTCGGCGTCGACGAGCTGGGCCCGCACCCGCTCGCGCAGCTCCTGGCTGGCGGCGCGACCGAAGGTGACGACGAGCATCTCCTCCAGCCGGCCGTGCCCCTCGGCGACCAGCCGGGTGACGAGGGCGGCGATGGTCCAGGTCTTGCCGGTGCCGGCGGACGCCTCGAGCAGGGTCGTCCTGCCGGGCGTCGGGAGGTCGCCGGTGATGTCGAAGACCTCGGGCTCGCCGGATCGGCCCGGGCCGGCGCCATGGGCGTCGCGCCCGCCCGTCGGGAAGGGCAGCACCGTCATGCCGGGCTCACCCGCTCGCGCGCCAGCAGCGGCTCCCACAACCGGAGCGCGAGCTGTCCCAGCCGGGTCCGCTCCGCGCTCGTGGCCAGGCTGCTCCAGGTCTCGTCCGGACGGGCCGGCTCCAGCAGGCACGCGACCGGGGCGCGGCGGCCGTAGACCCGCACGTGCGCCGGGTCGTCCTGCTCGCCCGGGACCGGGCTGGAGTCCGAGCTCTCCCACGCCGAGACCAGGGCCCGCTCGGGCTCGCGGTGGC
The DNA here is from genome assembly GCF_011299595.1 of Nocardioides sp. HDW12B. NCBI lineage: Bacteria > Bacillati > Actinomycetota > Actinomycetes > Propionibacteriales > Nocardioidaceae > Nocardioides > Nocardioides sp. HDW12B. The sequence continues at coordinate 3,699,876 of NZ_CP049867.1, forward strand.
TGTGGGTGGCCTCGGCCCAGGCGTGGCCGCCGCGCAGCGGGAGGGGCAGCGGCTCGCGCATGCCGCGGTCGTAGAGGTCCACCAGCCGGCCCAGCAGCTCGGTCGCGGTGTGGTCCGGCGGGGGCACCAGCGCGTGCTGCGGCCGCTTGGTGCGGCTGTGCCAGCCGTAGACGTCGGAGCGCCACGACTGGTCGGGCAGCCCGGCGGCCAGGGCGAGCAGGTCGACCCAGGCCTCGAGCCGGTGGCGCGGCGACAGCGACGAGTAGTGGACGCGCACGATGCGGTGGCCCCGGACGTCGGGCACCACGCCGGTCAGGCGGCGGTGGCCGCCCGCGGCGCCGGCCCCTCCGCCCGCGCCCCCGCCCGCGACCGCGCCCAGGGCGACGGTGACGTCGTACGAGCGCGCCTCGGCCTGGCGGGCCTCGTGGCTGGCGGTGATGAGCTGCCCGGCCCGCCCGGTGATCTCGGTGAGCTGACGGCGCCCGAGCGCCTGGGGCGGCAGGTCGCCGCGCAGCTGCTCGGCGAGCAGCACCCCCTGCGGGTCGGCGCCGGCGAGCACGTCGGCCAGCACGCGGTTGCCGACCGTCCACTTCTGGAGGTTGTCGATCTCGACCGGCAGGGCGTCGTCCAGCTCCTCGTGGTCGCGGGCGACCCCGACGTCGAGCCGCTGACGCAGGAAGGCGCGCACCGGGTGGACCAGGAACGCCTTGAGGTCGGCGAGGGCGACGTCGCGCGAGCCGTCGTCGGCCGCCGGTGGCGCCGGGAGCGGGGTCGGCAGCAGCGACGGCCGCGGCACGCGCGGCCGGGTCGTCGCGACCGCCCCGGCCAGCGCGGCTCGGTCGAAGGAGCCGACCGCGGCCGCCGCGCTGAAGTTGCGGGCGTCGAAGGGCTGCAACGGGTGCGCGGTGACCACGTGCTCACGCGCGCCGGGAACCGTGCGCTCGACGGCGTCGAGCAGCTCGCCGAGAGGGACGGCGGGCGGGCGCGGCTGGCCGCTGTGCTCGTTGGCGCCGGTGTAGGTCACGACGAGGGTCTCGCGCGCGGACACCACCGCGTCGAGCAGCAGCTGACGGTCCTCGCTGCGGGGGTCCCGCTCCCCGGTGAGCGGGTCGCGGGCCAGCACGTCGTCGCCGTCGGTCACCGTGCTGCGGGGGAACACGCCGTCGTCGAGCCCGACCAGGCAGACCACCCGGTGCGGCACCGACCGCATCGGCACCAGCGTCGACACCGTCAGGTGGCCGGTGCGGAAGTTGGCCCGGGTGGGCCGGGGCTCGGTGCGCTGCTCCAGCAGCGTGCGCACGTCGGCGAGGCGCAGGTGGGGGTCGCGGCCGGTCGCGGCGTCGCGCAGGCCGTCGACCTCCCGCTCGAACTGCGCCACCTGCCACTGGTCGGTGGCGGGCACGGACGCGAGGTCGAGCACACCGTCGTGCAGCTCGGTCAGCCAGGCCTCGAGGGTCTCGGCGCGGCGCAGCGCCTCGACCCGGCGCTCCAGGCGGGCGACGAGCTCGGCGAGCCGCCCGGCGAGCCCGACCTGGGCGCTGCCGACGTCGTCGAGCGGCAGCACGGCCGCCAGGTTGCGACCGCCGTCCTCGGCCATCGCGACGCCGAGCAGGATCCGGTCGAGACCGGCGCGCCAGGTGTTCTGGTCGAAGCCGTCCAACCGGTACGCCGCCCGCTGCTCGTCGGTCAGGCCCCAGCGGACGCCGGACTGCTCCACCCACGAGGTCAGCGTGGCCAGGTCGTCGTCGGAGATCCGGAACCGGTGGCGCACCGGGTCCGCCGCCGCGAGGTCGAGCACCTCGCTGGCCTTGCCCCGTCCCCCGGCCACCGTGACCAGCGACGCCGCCAGCGCCAGCAGCGGGTTGGTGCTCATCAGGCCGCGGTCGGCCAGGCGCACGCGCAGCCCGTGGGCCGGGTGGGCCTCGGGCCCGGCCAGCTCACCCAGCCCGAAGGCGGCCGAGAACAACGGGGCGTAGGCCTCGACGTCGGGACACATCACCAGGATGTCGCGGGGCTCCAGCGGGTCGTCGGAGCCCGCCGAGTCCTCCATCAGCCCGACCAGGACCTCGCGCAGCACCTCGACCTGGCGGGTGGCGCCGTGGCAGGCGTGCACCTGCACCGAGCGGTCGGCGGGATCGACCGCGCGGGGAGAGGTGTCGACGCCCCCCGGGTCGCGGTCGCCGCGGAGGTCGGCCTGGAGCAGGTGGAGCAGGGAGCGGGGCTCGTCGGGACCGCTCTCGGGTGTCCCGAGGGGTGGCGGCTCCGACGGGCCGAGCAACGACAGCGAGCGCTGCAGCTCGCGGGAGTCGCGTCCCAGCGACGACAGCAGCGGGTGCGCGACGGCCCGCCCCGAGCGGTCGCCGGCCCGGCGCACCGGCCCGGCCGCCACGTCGGCCTCCGGGTCGCCCGCGAGGCGCTCCCACGCCGCCGGCGAGGCCTGCGGGAGCCACAGGTGGACCTCCCGCACCTCGCCCACCGCGCGCAGCAGCTCCAGCTCGGTCACGGGCAGGCGGGTGTGGCCGAACATCGAGAGGCGGTCGGGCAGCGGGAGCAGGACACCCGCGCGGATCGCGGCCAGCGTGTCGGTGTGCCGCACGACCGGTGACGGGGCGTCGACCTCGGCGACCAGGCGGCGCCACAGCTCGGCCTGCCACCCCAGGTCACCGGGGAGCTCCCCGCCGGCGCCGTCGGTGTCACGCCCGGCCTCCCAGTCCGCCAGCAGGGTGGGTCGCTGCACGGCGTACGACGTGAGGAGGCCGGCGAGGCGTCGCACCGCGGACCAGCGGCGGTCGCGCCGCAGTTGCGCCAGCTCGCCCTCGGCACCATGGCCGAGGTGGGCCGCGAGCGTGCGGCACCACGGCTCGTCCATCGAGGCGTCGACGACGTCGAGCAGGGGCCACACCAGGCGGTCGGGGTCCCACGGGTCGTCGCGCTCGGTGCCGGTCAGCAGCGCCACCAGCGAGCGCGGGTTGAGGAAGCGCACCCCGGCGCAGATGCCGTCGCTGCCGCGCGACCCGGCGCCGAGCCGGTGCGACAGCCGCTGCGTCAGCCAGCGCTCGACGCCCTTGGCCGGCACCACCACGACCTCCTCGGCGAAGGGGTCGGCCAGCGGGGTGGCGAGCAGGTCGGCGAGGGCGTCGGCCAGCACGCCGGTGTCGGTGCCGCGGTGCAGGTGCAGCGTCACGGTGCCACCCCCTCGCGCTCGACCGGTCGACTCGCGTCGGACCCTAGTCGAGGGCCCCGACAAAGGCGCAGAACTCGTTGCCCTCCGGGTCGGCGAGCACGCTCCACGCGAGCCCGCCCTCGGCCTCGTCGCCCTCGGGCAGCAGCAGCGCGGCGCCCTTGACGAGCAGCGCGGAGAGGTCGGGCACGACGAGGTCCCAGTGCACGCGGTTCTTGACGACCTTCGGCTCCGGGACGGGCACGAAGACGAGGTACTCGAACGGACAGCCCGGCACGCCCTCGAGGAAGGACCAGCCGTTGTCCGCGTCGTGCTGGGCATCGACGCCGAGGACGCCGGCCCACCACACCGCCTGCGCCTGCGGGTCGGCGCAGTCCACGACCAGCTCCATGGGTCCGACCGGACGGTCCGCGCGCGGCGGGAAGACGCACAGCTCGCCGCCCTCGGGGTCGCGCACGACCACCCAGGAGTACGTCGCGTCGTCGACGACCGTGCCGCCCAGCGCCACGACGTCGGCCACCGGGGCCCGGACGTCGAGGTGCACCCGGTGCTTGACCGCCTGCGGCTCGGGCACGGCGTTGACCCAGACCGTGTCCTGCGGGGTCGCGCCGCGCAGCACCACGTCGCCGTTGTCGAGGACCTCGGCGGCCAGCCCGAGCAGCGCACCCCAGAAGGAGCCGAGGCGCACCGGGTCGACGGCGTCGAGGCAGAGGTCCTTCCAGGCCGCGTCGGGACGGGTCGTCAGCGACGGCAGGCTCGGGATCACGCCGCGATCGTACGGGTCCGGTCGGACGTCACGGACCCTGCTGCTCAGTCCTCGACCGCGAGCACCAGCAGCGCGGGACCGGAGCGCACGACCAGGTGCTCGCCGACGAGGACGAGCTCGTCGATCGGCTCGCGGACGTTGAGCGGGCGCGGACGGGCGCGCTCCGGGTCGAGGGCGACCAGGCCGTTGGGCGACGGCACCAGCCGCTGGTCGCCGACGGCCGTGGAGGGACCGAAGTTGTCGCGCTGCTCCCCGAAGGGCAGGTCGGGCGTCGACACGCTCCACGACGCCCGCCCGTCGAGGTCGAAGGCCCGCAGCCGGGCGCCGCCTCCGGGCTCCGGCCCCTGGAGCACGATGCGCTCGCCCCACACCGACCCGCTGACCAGACCCGCACCGAGCGGCCGCCGCCACCGCTCCTCGCCGGCGGCGTCGAGGGCGACGAGGGCCCACTCGCTGCGCGTCACGCGGTCGTCGCGGCCGGGGGCGGCCTCGAGCACGAACCAGCTGCCGGTCCCGGCGTCCTCGCCCAGCAGCATCGCCGCACGGTCGTCGGGCGGCCGGTCGGGATAGGTCCACGACGGGTCCCCGGTCGCGGCGTCGTACGTCGTCACCAGCGGCGCCTCGATCCCGCCGGCGACGGCCAGCTCGGCCAGCCGGACCGGGTCCACGACCCGGCTCACGACGAGCCGGTCGCCGGCCACCGTGACGCCGGCGGCCTCGGTCACGCCGTCGAGGGCGCGGCGCCACGACACCGACCCCTCCGGCGTACCGGGCAGGACGGGCAGCCGGGCGGCCGTCACGGGTGAGGCCACCCGCCCGGCGACCACGACGACGTCCGGCCCGGCCTGGTCGGTCTGCAGGGTGGTGGCCGGCTGGCCGGTCGCGGCACCGGCCAGCGGCACCTCGGCGCAGGCGAGCAGCTCGCCGGTGGCGCCGTCCAGGGTCAGCACCGCGGGCGAGGCACCGGAGGTCAGGAGCGTGACGGCGTCCCCGACCGGCCCGCCGCGCACGATCGACGCGTCGAGCTCCACCGACCAGGCGACCTCGCCGCTCGGCAGGTCGACGACGCGCAGCGACGTGCGCCCGACCAGGCCGAGCCGGTCGTCCTGCTGCTCGCCCAGCGGCAGCAGCGCGGGGGCGGGGTCGCGCGGCTTGAAGAAGCGGCCGGCCAGCAGCGGCCCGAAGGGACGGGCGAGGTCCTCGAAGGCGGCCACGACCGGCCCGCGCTGCCGACCCACGGTGCCGCTCGGCACCAGCTCGGCGCGCGCCACCAGCTCGGGCACGTCGGCGGCGAGGCGACCCACCGTGACCGGGCAGTCGACCGGGTCGGGCTCCTCGTCACGCAGCAGCAGCGCGGCGCCGCCGCCGGCGACCAGGCACAGGGCCAGGCCGCCGGCGAGGGCGCCGGAGCGTCGCGACGTCAGGGCGTCACGGGTGGTGCGTCGGGCGGACCGGGCGCTCAGACGACGCCGCGACCGCCGTCGGTGCGGCGCTCGCTCTCGGTGACGGTGCCGTCGGCGTGCTCGGTCACCACGACCGAGCGGCGCTTGCGGCCGGTGTTGGCCACCACCAGCGACAGGATCACGGTGAGCACGCCGGCGAGGATCAGGATCCAGCCGAGCGTGTTGTCCTCGATGCCGGGGATGTCGACCTCGAGGATGAAGACGAAGATCGCGCCGATGACGATGAGGACGATGCCGAGTCCGATGCTCATGTGAGCCTCCCAGGGGGATCAGGAGGGCGTCCCTGCCCTCCCCACCAGTCTCCCGCGTCACACCTGTCCCCGGAGGCGGAATGGGTCAACCCGGGAGGCGGCGCTGGCTAGGCTCGGGCGCATGACCGCTGCCTCCTCGCTCCTCGACCACCCGATCGCCCGGCTCGACGGGACCCCCGGCACGCTCGGCGACCTCACCGGCGGGCGGGCCGCGCTCGTGGTGAACGTGGCGTCGAAGTGCGGCCTCACCCCGCAGTACGCCGCCCTGGAGGAGCTGCACGCGACGTACGCCGACGCGGGCTTCACCGTGGTCGGCGTGCCGTGCAACCAGTTCCACGGCCAGGAGCCCGGATCGGCCGAGGAGATCGCGGAGTTCTGCTCGGCGACCTACGGCGTCACCTTCCCGATGAGCGAGAAGGTCGACGTCAACGGCGAGACCCGCCACCCGCTCTACGCCGACCTGGTCGCCACCGACTACTCCGACGACGGCGGCAAGGGCTTCACCGGCAAGGACCCCGACCCGTCGGTGATCATCTGGAACTTCGAGAAGTTCCTGCTGGACGCCGCCGGCCGCCCGGTCGCCCGCTTCGCGCCCGGCACCACGCCCGACGACCCCCAGGTGGTCGCCGCCGTCGAGCGGGTCACCGGCGGCGCGTGAGCACGCGCCACCTCGCCTACGTCGGCGAGCCGATCACGCTGCAGCGGCTGCTGCTCGACCCGCCGCGTTCCCTGGCTGCGCAGGCGTGGTCGCCCAGCACCCAGCTGGGCGGGGTGGTCAGCGCCGACGGCTTCGGGGCGGGGTGGTACGCCTTCGGTCGTGACGAGCCGGTCCGCTACCGCCGGGCCCAGCCGATCTGGACCGACGCGTCCTTCGCGTCGCTGGCCCCCACGATCGCGTCCTCCTGCATCCTCGGAGCGGTCCGCTCCGGGACGACGACGTTCGCCCACGACGAGTCGATCGTGGCGCCGTACACCCAGGGGCGCTGGCTGTTCAGCCACGACGGCGGCGTCGCCGACTGGCACAACGCGCGGCGCTCGCTCTACGACCGCACGATCGACATCCCCGAGGCGGCCGCTCCGGTCGACTCCGCGCTGATGTTCGGCCTCGCCGCCTCGCGCTGGTCGGCCGGCACCCCGCTCGGCGCCGCGCTGGTCGAGGTGATCCGCGAGGTCCGCAAGGTCGGCGGCGGACGCCTCAACATGCTGGCCGTCGACGGGCGCAGCTTCGCCGGCACGACGTACGGCGAGCAGCTGCACGTGCTGGAGAAGGACACCGGCATCGTGCTGGCCGGGGAGCCCTACGACGACGACCCGGACTGGATCGAGGTGCCCGAGGGCGTCCTCGTCGAGGGCAACGAGCACGGCCTCACGCTCACCCCGCTCGAGCTCTGAGCGCTCCCCCTCGGAGCGGACGTTCCCTGGCCACTCGTCCGCTTCCCGGCTATCGTGTCTCGCATGGTACTGGGCGACGACGCCATCCTGAGCAACCTCCGGCGGGGAGCGCTGGAGTACTGCGTGCTGTCGCTGCTCGCGGACCGTGAGCGCTACGGCCTCGAGCTGGCGCGCGAGCTCACCGTCGACGGCGTCCTCATGGCCAGCGAGGGCACGCTCTACCCGCTGCTGGCGCGGCTGCGGAAGAGCGGGCTCGTCACGACCCAGTGGTACGAGTCCACCGAGGGACCGCCACGCCGCTACTACGCGCTCACCGAGTCCGGGCGCGCCGTCCTCGAGACCTTCAAGCCGGCGTGGAAGACCTTCCGCGACGCCGTCGACGCGACCCTGCACACGTGAGCCGAGGAGCCCTGTGACCACGCCGCCCCCGCCACCCTTCACGCGCCACCCTGCGGTCGCGCGCTACCTCGACGAGCTCGAGCGGCTGCTCCGCGGCGTCGACCCCGTCGAGCGCACCGAGGTCCTCGACGGCGTCCGCGAGCACCTCGAGGCGTCGCTGCACGGCACCGCCGGCGGGGACGCCGTGGTCCGCGCCGCGCTCGACGAGATCGGCCCTCCCCAGGTCGTCGCGGACGAGGCGTACGCCGGCCGCCCGGGCGTGACGCTCGCGTCCTGGGCGGCGAGCTCGTCCGCGCACGACGGTCGCGTGCCGATCACCTCACGCCGCTGGGTGCCCATGGTCGTCCTCATCCTCGGTGCGATGTCACTGCTGAACTTCATGCTCCTCGACTGGGTCTCCGCCAGCTCCGGCGACGGCGAGCTCGGCCCGCTGCCACCGACCACCTCCGAGATCGTCCTGGGCTCGATCGGCCTGGCTCTGTGGTTCTGGCTGCCGATGGCCCTGCTGGTGGCGTGGAGCACCCTGTGGCCCGTTCGCGAGCGGGTGCTGCTCCTGGCCCTTTGGCCGCTGGCCCTGCTGCTGCACCTGACGCTCCCGGCCCAGCTCACGCAGCGCATCGTCCTCCTCGGCGGTCTCGCCGCCCTCTCGGTGCTCGCCGCGAGAGGCTCGCGGCGTGTGCCGCGGCCTCCTGGGGACTCGGACCGGCACCTCGACGGTCCGCGCGAGGTTGCGCGCGTCCGCGCACTCGCGCCGGTGAGCAGCCGTGGCTGGCTGCCGGCGAGCGTGGCTCTGCTGCAGGCCCTCGCGTTGCTGCTGGTCGTCATGGTCACGAGCTCGGCGAACACGGTGAGCAGCACCGAGAACACCTCGTTCGGCCCGGACGGCCAGGTCGTGCGGACCGTCGGTGAGACCACCTTCGACGGCCAGGCAGGCGCAGGGCTGGTCGGCATGCTGGCCGCCTTTCCCTGCTGGCTGCCGCTCCTCCTGCTGGTCACCAGCACGGTCCTGTGGACCCGCCGCGAGAGGCTCGTCCTCATCGCGGTGGCGCCCCTCGCGTCCTTCCTGCTCGGCACGCTCCCGACAATTGGCTGGACACTCCTGGGCGAGGACGGGTTCGACCTCGCCGGACTCCTCGGTGAGGGGCTCGGGCTGTTCGGCGGCGTCACCGTCACCGCCGTGCTCGTCCGCCGCGCGCTCGTCCGCGCGGCGGCCCTGCAGGCGTCGGAGGCCCGAGGTGCACCGACCCGCGGCCCCCGCACGACCTCTGCCGACCACCACGACCTGACGCACCAGGAGCCCCGATGACCCAGTCCCCCGTCACCTCCCATCCCCTGGTCGCGCGCTACCTCGACGACCTGGCCCGCCTGCTGCAGGGCGTCGACCCGGTCGAGCGGACGGAGGTCCTCGACGGCGTCCGCGAGCACCTCGAGACCTCGCTGCACGGCACCGACCGCAGCGACCACGACGTACGCACTGCGCTGGACGAGGTCGGCCCGCCGCAGTCGGTGGCCGACGAGGTCTACGCCGGACGCCCGGACCGGACCGCCCCGCGCGAGCTCGGCGTGACGATGCCCGTGCGACCCCCGGCCACCTCGCGCAGCTGGGTGCCCCCGGTCGTCGCCGTGCTCGAGGGGCTGTGCCTGCTCCTCGTCCTGGGCGTGGTCGGGATGGCCGGGACCGTGACGCAGTCCCAGGTCGCGACGTCGGCGCGGGTGGGCGAAGTCGTGGAGAGCCCGGTCGTGACGTCGTACGACGGCTCGCCCCTCGCCGGCGTCGCGGCGATCTTCGGCAGCCTCCCGTTCTGGCTGCCGCTGGTGCTCCTCGTGGCGATGAGCGCGCTGTGGACCGGGCGGGAGAAGACGTTCCTCCTCGCGCTCGCCCCCCTGGGCGCGCTGCTGTTCGGCGTGCTGCCGAGCGTGGGCTGGGCGCTGTTCGGGGAGAACGGCGTCTACGGCGCCGCCTGGCTCACCATCGGGCTGCTGCTGATCGGCGGCGGCACGCTCGTGGGCGTCCTCGTCCGTCGTGGGCTCATCCGGGCCCAGGCCCTGCGGGCTGCCTGACCCCCTCCGAGGTCACCAGATCCGGACGCGCTCCTCGGGGTCGAGCCAGAGGCCGTCGCCGGGGGCGGTGCCGAACGCGGTGTGGAACTCGTCGAGGTTGCGCACGATGTTCGCGCGGAACTCGCACGGGCTGTGCGGGTCGACGGTGAGCAGCTGCTGCGACAGCTCCTTGCGGCGCTTGGTGCGCCACGCGTAGGCCCAGCTCATGAACAGCCGCTGCGAGCCGGTGACGCCGTCGCGCTCGGGCACCTCGGCTCCTTCAAGGCTGATGAGGTAGGCCTTGTGGCCGATGGTCAGGCCGCCCAGGTCGCCGATGTTCTCGCCCACGGTGAGGGAGCCGTTGACCGTCTCGCCGGGCAGGTCGCGCGGCTCGAAGGCGTCGTACTGCGCGATCAGCTTGTCGGCGCGGGTCTTGAACGCAGCCTTGTCGGCCTCGGTCCACCACTCGTTGAGGTTGCCGCGCTCGTCGAACTCCGAGCCCTGGTCGTCGAAGCCGTGGCCGATCTCGTGGCCGATGACCGAGCCGATGCCGCCGTAGTTCTCGGCCGGGTCGGCCTCAGGGTCGAAGAAGGGCGGCTGCAGGATGCCGGCCGGGAAGCAGATCTCGTTGGTGCCGGGGTTGTAGTAGGCGTTGACCGTCTGCGGCAGCATGAACCACTCCGAGCGGTCGACCGGCTGCCCGATCTTGCCCAGCTGGCGGTCGTGCTCGAAGGCCGAGGCGGCGCGCACGTTGTGCAGCACGTCGTCGGGGCGCACGTCGATCGAGGAGTAGTCGCGGAACGTGTCCGGGTAGCCGATCTTCGGCAGGAACGTCTCCAGCTTGCGGAAGGCCCGCTGCTTGGTCTCGTCGGTCATCCAGTCGAGGTCGGTGATGCTGCGCCGGTAGGCCTCGATGAGGTTGGCCACCAGGTCGTCCATGAGCGCCTTGCTCGACGGGGGGAAGTGACGCTCGGCGTACAGCTGGCCGACGGCCTCGCCCACGCAGCCCTCGACGAAGGAGACGCCGCGCTTCCAGCGCTCGCGCAGCTGCGGCGTGCCCGAGAGCGTCTTGCCGTAGAAGTCGAAGTTGGCCTGGACGAACCCGCTGGCGAGGTACGGCGCCGAGGCCTTGATGACGCGCAGCCGGGCCCAGTCCTGCCAGTCGGCGTGGTCGACCTCGCCGATGAGGGTGGACAGGTGCTCGAAGTAGCTGGGCTGGCGGACGTTGACCTCGGCGAGGGTGCGGTCGTCGGCGCCGAGCGCGTCGGCGTACTCCGCCCAGGCGAAGGCCGGAGCCAGCTCGCGCAGCTCGGCGAAGGTCTTCAGGTTGTAGGCCTTGAGCACGTCGCGGGTCTCCGCGCGCTCCCAGTGGCCCTGCGCGATGCGGGTCTCGAGCGCCACGGTGCGGGCGGCGCGGGCCTCGGTGTCGTCGAGTCCGGCGAGGGCGAACATGCGCGCGACGTAGGCCTCGTACGCCGTACGGATCTCGGCGAACTTGTCCTCGCGGTAGTAGGACTCGTCGGGCAGCCCGAGACCGCCCTGGAGCAGGTTGACCAGGTAGCGGTCGGAGTTGCGGTCGTCGTTGTCGACGTAGGCGCCGAAGAACCCGCCGCAGCCGGACCGCTCGAGCTCGCCGATGAGGACGGCCAGCGCGGTGTGGTCGGTGGCGGCGTCGATGCGGCGCAGGTCGGCCTGCAGCGGCTCGGCGCCGGCGGCCTCGATGGTGTCCTCGTCCATGAAGGAGCGCCAGAGGTGCCCGATCTGCTGCGTCGGCGAGCCCTTCTCGGCGTCGTCGGCCCCGGCCGCGGCCTCCTCGACGATGGCCCGGACGCGCTGCTCCGAGAGCACGTTGAGCTCCGAGGACGCGCCCCAGCTGGAGCGGTCGTCGGGGATCTCCTCGGTGTCGAGCCAGCGGCCGTTCACGTGGCCGAACAGGTCGTCCTGCGGCCGGACGGCGGGGTCCATGCCCGGGCGGGCTTCGTCGAGCATCGTCATGCCGCCGACCCTACTTCCCCCATGTAACGCGGGGTTATGGACGCCGACCTTGGTGCACAACCCGTGGGAGGCGTCCACGAGCCGTGGTCGGATGAGTCGGCCCGGCTGCGAAATGGGGTGGCCGGACCGCCCCAGCGGTCGGTTCACTGGTGCCATGGAACTGCCCGCCGGCCTCACCACCCGTCCGCTCACCCTCGCCGACGCCCGCGCGGTCTACGAGGTGATGGCGGCCCAGGAGCTCGAGGACGTCGGCGAGGTCGTCATCGAGGAGGCCGACATCGTCGCCGACTGGCAGCGGCCCAGCACCGACCTGGCCTCCTCCAGCCTCGGCGTCCTCGACGGCGAGACGCTGGTCGCCTACGCCGAGATCACGCACGCCGACCGCGCGGACGCGGCGGTGCACCCGGCGTACCGCCGCCGTGGGATCGGTACGGCGCTCTCCGGCTGGGTCCGCGACACCGCGCGCGACCGGGGCGCGACCATCGTCGGCAGCCCGGTCCCGCAGGGGTCACCGGGCGACCGGCTGCTCGCGAGCCTCGGGTACGGCGAGCGCTGGCGGTCGTGGGTGCTGCGCCTGCCCGAGGGCCGCGACATCGAGCCGCAGCCGTTGGCCGACGGCTACGCCGTCCGGACCGCGGAGTCCGACGCCGACCGTCGCGCGGCGTTCGAGGTCAAGGAGGACGCGTTCCTCGAGTGGTCCGAGCGCGAGCGAGAGCCCTACGACGACTGGACCGCCACGAGCCTCCGACGACCCGGCTTCGAGCCGTGGAACCTCCGGGTCGCGGTCGGCCCGGACGGGGAGGTGGCCGGGATGTGCTTCGTCGTGCTGGCCGAGGGCACCGGGTACGTCGACCAGCTCGCCGTACGCCGTGACCGGCGGGGGCTGGGCCTGGCGCGAGCGCTGCTGGTCGACGCCTTCGCGCTGGCGCGCGAGCACGGGGCGACCGCGTCCGAGCTCAGCACGGACACCCGGACCGGTGCGCTGGGGCTCTACGAGCGGGTCGGCATGGAGGTCTCCAGCGTGTGGATCCACCGGGCGATCGCGCTCTGACGGCCGGACCCACGGGGCTGTCCCCCATCCGGGCACGGGTTGTGGACGCCTCCCACGGGTTGTGCTCCTTGGGAGGCGTCCATAACCCCGCGTTACATGGGGTTGGTTGTAAGTGTTGGTGGGGTGGGGGGTCAGCGGAGGTGGGACTCGGACTCCTCCAGCGCGGCGAACTCCTCCTCGGGCGCCGAGGCGACCAGGTGGTGGCGGCTGTAGAACCAGAAGTAGGCCAGCGCGGCCGCGAAGACCAGCGCGGTGATGAACGCCGCCTTCTCGTCGACGAAGAACGTCGCGATCACCGCGATCACGCTGAGCACCAGGGCGACCCCGGTCGTGGCGGTGCCGCCGGGGGTCCGGTAGGGACGCTCGAGGTCGGGCTCCTTGCGGCGCAGCACGATGTGGCTGAGGTTGAGCAGGACGTAGGAGACCGTCGCGCCGAACACCGCGATGTTGATGAGCAGCGCGCCGTCCTCGGTGATCGCGGCCAGCAGGAAGCCGATGGTGCCGGGCACGATGAGCGCTACCCACGGGGTGTTGCGCCCGCTGGTCAGCGACAGGGCCTTCGGCAGGTAGCCGGCCCGCGAGAGCGCGAACAGCTGGCGGGAGTAGGCGTAGATGATGGAGAAGAAGCTGGCGACCAGACCGGCGAGCCCGGCGTAGTTCACGAAGTCGGCCAGCAGGGAGTCGCCGCCCAGCGCCTCGCGGATCGCGGCCGGCAGCGGGTTGTCCGAGTCGGCGATGGTCGAGGATCCCGCCGCGCCCGGGACGATGAAGAGGATGAGGAACGCCGTCACCAGCAGCACGAGCATCCCGCCGATGATGCCGCGCGGCATGTCGCGCGCCGGGTCGTCGGTCTCCTCGGCGGCCAGCGGCACACCCTCGACGGCGAGGAAGAACCAGATGCCGTAGACCAGCGCCGCCACGACGCCGGAGATGCCGTAGGGCAGGAAGCTGCTCGACATCGTCGAGCCGTCCGGGTCGATGTCGAGCAGACGGTCGACCGAGAACTTCGGCGCCAGTCCCACGACGGTCGCGATGAGGGCGACCATCGCGACGGCGGTGATGCCGAACATCAGCTTGAGAGCCTCGCCGACGCCGTACAGGTGGACGCCGATGAAGATGAGGTAGGCACCGAGGTAGATCACCCAGAGACTGACCCCGCCGAGCAGCCCGAGCGCCTGGACGTAGCCGCCGATGAACACCGCGATGGCCGCCGGCGCGACGGCGTACTCGATGAGCACCGCCATGCCGGTCGCGAACCCACCCAGTGGGCCCAGGGCCCGTCGCGCGAAGCCGTAGCCCGCACCCGCCACCGGCAGCGCCGAGGACATCTCGGCCAGGCCGAAGACCATGCAGGTGTACATCAGGCCCATGAGGACGGTGGCGATCAGCAGGCCGCCCCAGCCGCCCTCGGCGAGGCCGAAGTTCCAGCCGGCGAAGTCGCCGGAGATGACGTAGCTGACCCCCAGGCCGGCCAGCAGGACCCAGCCTGCCGCACCTCGCTTGAGCTTGCGGTGCTCGAGGTAGCCCTCGTCCACCGCCTGGTAGTCGACGCGCTTCCCGGTCTTCTTGCCTGAGCTGGCCATGCCTGCCGCCTCTCCCCGCCGCGGCGGGAGTCCCGCAGTCGGCCCGCCCGGTCGCGAGTCGATCAGGAAGAAAGTACCGAGAAGGGAGGTCGTGATGTGGCTTTCGGGGCCCGATTGTTTGGGGTTTCTGGGTTCCACGTGGAACCGATCCGGTCCACCCCTCGCCCGACGCCCGGTCAGATGGCACGATCGCGACATGTCCGACCTCACCGTGAACGTCCGCGAGTCCCTGGCGACCAACCGCTTCGAGGCCGTCCTCGACGACGGCACGGTCGCCGGCTTCGCGCAGTACCGCCTCGAGTCCGACGGCTCCTACCGCGTCGTGCACACCGAGGTCTCCGACGCCTACGAGGGCGAGGGCATCGGCAGCACGTTGGCGCGCGGCATGCTCGACGCGCTGCAGGAGCGTGACCTCGCGGTGCGTCCGGACTGTCCGTTCATCGCCTCCTGGATGCAGAAGCACCCCGACTACCTCGACCTCCTCGCCGAGGACGTCGAGATCCAGGCCTGAGCCCCGCATGAGCTTCGACACCGTGGTCCGGGGCGGCCGCTGGTTCGACGGGACCGGCGCCGCCTCCGCCGTGCGCCACCTCGGGATCAGCGACGGTCACGTCGTCGCGGTGTCCCCCGAGCCCCTCGACGAGACCGGCGCCGAGGTCGTCGACGCGACCGGACGCTGGGTGCTGCCGGGGATGGTCGACATCCACACCCACTACGACGTGGAGGTGCTGCAGGGTCCGGCGCTGGCCGAGTCGCTGCGCCACGGCGTCACCACCGTGCTGCTCGGGTCCTGCTCGCTGTCGACCCTGCACGTCGACCCCACCACGGCCGGCGACCTCTTCGGTCGCGTCGAGGCCATCCCCCGCGCGCACGTCATCGCCGCGCTCGAGGAGACGCGCTCCCGGCTGCCCGGGGGCGGCTGGCGCACCGCCGAGGAGTACGTCGCTGCGCTCGAGTCCCTGCCGCTCGGCCCCAACCTCGGTGCCTTCGTGGGTCACTCCGACCTGCGGGCCGCCGCGATGGGTCTCGACCGGGCCACCCGCGAGGACGTCCGCGCCAGCGAGGCCGAGATCGCCTCCATGCGGCACCGGCTGGTCGAGGCGCTCGACGCCGGCTTCGTCGGGATGTCGGCCCAGCAGCTGATGTTCGACAAGCTCGACGGCGAGGTCGCGCGCTCACGCACGCTGCCGTCGACGTACGCCTCGGCCCGGGAGCGGCGGCGGCTCAACGCGCTGCTGCGCGAGCGCGGCCGCGTGCTCCAGGGCGGGCCGGACATCACCTCGGTGCGCAGCATCGCGGCGATGACGCTGTCGACGCTGCCGACCCGCGGCGTCCGCGAGCGGCTGAAGACCAGCCTGCTCTCGGCCGCCGACATCAAGGCCAACCCGGCGCTGGTGCACATCATGGGGCCGATCGCGGCGACGGTGAACGCGCTGGGCGGCGACTTCCGCTGGCAGCACCTGCCGGTGCCGTTCGAGGTCTACGCCGACGGCATCGACCTGGTGATCTTCGAGGAGCTCGGCTCCGGCGCGGCCGCGCTGCACCTGGCCGACCAGGTCGAGCGCAACGCGCTGCTGGCCGACGAGGACTACCGCCGCTGGTTCCGCCGCGACTACGACGCGCGGTTCGGGATGCGGGTGTGGCACCGCGACTTCTTCGACGCCGAGATCGTCGACTGCCCCGACGACTCCGTGATCGGGAAGACGTTCGGCCAGGTCGGCGTCGACCGTGGCGGCGCGACGCCGCTGCACCCGGTCGACGCGTTCCTCGACCTGGTCGTCGATCACGGCACCAAGCTGCGGTGGCGCACCACGATCTCCAACCACCGCCCCGAGTTCCTCGAGAAGCTGGGCCGCAGTCCCGGCGTGCAGATCGGCTTCTCCGACGCCGGGGCGCACCTGCGCAACATGGCGTTCTACAACTACGGTCTGAGGTTCCTGCGGCGCGTGCGCGACGCCGAGAGGGGCGGGCGGCCGTTCCTCAGCGTGGAGCAGGCGGTGCACCGGCTGACCGGCGAGCTGGCCGACTGGTACTCCCTCGACGCCGGGCACCTCCGCGTCGGGGACCGGGCCGACCTCCTCGTCGTGGACCCCGAGCGGCTCGACGCGTCCCTGGACGACTACGCCGAGGCGCCGGTTCCGGCGTACGGGAACCTCTCGCGGATGGTCAACCGCAACGACGCCGCGGTGCCACTCGTCATGGTCGCCGGGACGACGGTGTGGGCCGACGGGCAGCCGGGCCCGGGTCTGGGCCGCGAGCGCACCGGCCGCTTCCTGCGCGCCACCTGACCTCCCGGTCCCGCCACATTTCCTGCGGGCATCGACCAGAATCCCGCCATGACCACCCTGCTGACCGGCGCGTCCGGCTTCCTCGGCGCGCACACCGTCGCCGCCCTCCTCGAGCGCGGGGAGCGCGTCCGCGCCTTCGTGCGTACGCCGAGCAAGCTCGCGTCCGCGCTCGCACCCCTGGGGCTCGACGTCGAGGACGACCGCATCGAGGTCACCGACAGCGGCGACATGACCGACGTCGCGGCCGTGCGGGCAGCGGTCGAGGGGTGCGACGCGGTGGTGCACGCGGCGGCGACGTACTCGTTCCGGCGCAGCGACCGCACCGCGATGATGCGCGACAACACCGCCGGCACCGAGGCGGTGCTCGGCGCCGCCCGTGACGCCGGCTGCCGGGTGACGGTGCATGTGTCCTCGACGGTGGCGCTGGCGCGGCCCGGCGGGGTCACCCTCGACCACCGCAGCCCGCTCGGTCCGGGGCACGGGCCCTACAGCGACAGCAAGGTCGCCTCGGAGCGGGTCGCGCGGCGGATGCAGGAGGCCGGCGACCCGGTCACCATCGTCAACCCGGGCGGGGTGATCGGGCCGCACGACCCCTACCTCGGCGAGACCAACGAGGTCCTCGTGCAGGTGCTCAACGGCAAGCAGCCCGTGTTCCCGCGCGGGCGCCAGCAGTTCGTCGACGTGCGCGACGTGGCGGCCGTGATCGTGGCGGCGCTGGACCAGGAGCCCGGCGGTCGCTACCTGATCCCGGGGCACGACGTCGAGCTGCCGCACGAGGCGCTGCGGCGGGTGACGGGGCGGCGGCTGCCGGTGCGCCCGCTGCCCGCGGGGCTGGTGGCCGGCCTCGCGATGCCCGGCTACCTCACCGGGTGGTCGTTCCTGCCGGGCTCGGTCGAGGGTGTGCGCATCAGCGCGTGCGGCAACTCGGTCGACGCCTCACGGACGACCGCCGACCTCGGCGTCGAGGCGCGGGGACAGGACGAGGCGCTGACCGACACGGTGCGCTGGCTCGTCGAGGCCGGGCACCTGCCGGCGAAGCTGGCCGGCACGGCCCTGTCCTGACCCGGCGGCTCAGAGCAGCAGCACGGACTTGCCGAGCGTGCGCCGCTCGGCCATCTCGACCAGCGCGTCCTGGACGTCGTCGAGGCCGTAGGTGCGCCCGATCGGCGGGTCGACGACGCCGGACTCCAGCATCGGGACCAGCCGCTGCCACTGCTCGCGCATGTAGCCCTGGCGCGTCATCGCATAGGCGCCCCAGCCGACGCCGCGGACGTCGACGTTGTTGAGCAGCAGCCGGTTGACCTTCACCTGCGGGATCTCGCCGCCGGTGAATCCGAGCACGAGCAGCCGACCCAGCGGCGCCAGGCTGCGCAACGAGTCGGTCATCAGGTCGCCCCCGACGACGTCGACCAGCACGTCGACGCCGCGACCGTCGGTCAGCTCCTTGACCGCGTCGCGGAAGCCGTCGACCAGGACCGCCTCGTCGGCGCCGGCGGACCGGGCGAACTCCGCCTTCTCCTCGGTCGAGGTCAGGGCGATCACGCGGGCACCGAGGCCCTTGGCGACCTGGATGGCCGCGGTGCCCACCCCGCCGGCCGCGCCGTTGACCAGCACGGTCTCGCCCTCACGGAGCCCGGCGCGGGTGACGAGGGCGAACTCGGCGGTCAGGTAGTTCATGGGAAGGGCGGCGCCGGCCTCGAACGAGACGTTGTCGGGCAGCGCGAAGACCGACTCCGGGTGGAGAGCCACGACGTCGGCCCCACCGCCGTACGGCAGGACGCAGGCGACCCGGTCGCCGGCCGCGTGCCCGGAGCCCTCGGGCGCGCTGCGGACCACCCCGGCGAAGTCGACACCGAGCTGGAACGGCAGGTCGGGCTTGATCTGGTACTCGCCACGGGTCTGCAGCAGGTCGGGCCAGCTGATGCCGACGGCCTTCACCTCGACGACGACCTGGTCGGGGCCCGCGGACGGCTCCTCGACCTCGGTGACCTGGACGGACGACGGACCCTCGAGCGAGGTCACCTGGAGCGAGCGCATGCGGGCGAGTATGCCCGTCCCCGCCGGCCGGAGGAGTCCAGGGGCGGGTGGGGTGGGGCTAGCGGACGACCTTGGCCATCTCGAAGTGCATCGGGTCGGTGTAGCTCCAGTCGCCGCCCCAGGCGAAGCCCCACTCCTTGAAGATCGCGACCACGCCGCGGTCCATCTCCCCGACCGTGCCGCGCTGGTTGCCCGGCACGTTGAGGTCGACCGCGATGCCCCACGAGTGCAGCGAGAGGCCGTACTCCGGCGAGCGGTTGATGTAGCGCGGGTAGTAGCAGCCGGCGTACTCGTCGGGGTTGATCTCGTCGGCCAGCCCCATCTGCACGATCTCGTTCAGCGCGCCCCGCAGCTGCGGCAGCATCCCCTTGTTGCAGGTGACCGTGCCGAGGATCGGGACCTCCTCGGTGCGGATGTACTCGTTGACCCAGCTCTGCTCCGGGATGACGGTGCCGTCGGGGCCGTCGGTGTAGGAGAAGGTGCCGATCGCCTCGTTGACCGACTCACCGGTCAGCACGGCGGTCTGCTCGACGTCGAACTCGATCGCGAGCGTCCGCAGCACGGTGTCGTCGTCGAGGACCTTGTCGAAGTCCTTCTTCAGCTCCGAGGGCGTCAGCGAGCCCGTCGAGAGCAGCAGCGCGTTGCCGGCCGGCAGCCCGACCTGATCGCCACGCTTGGCGTTCATGATGACGTCGAACGGCGTGACCTTGTCGAGCTCGTCGTGCAGCGGCGCGTAGGCGCCGACGTGCACCGACGGGCTGTCGTCGTCGGAGCCGAGCTGGAACATGTCGCCCTTGTCGACCAGCTTCTTGTCGACCTCGTCGTCGACGACCACCTCGCCGCCCGCCAGCCGCTCCCAGACGAAGTCGGCCTGCGCGGTCGCCACCGGCATGAAGCCGCGGAAGGCGGTGGCGTCGACGGCGGCGATGTCGAGCGTGCGGCCGTTGATCGAGGCCGAGGCCCACGACATCGGGACGGCGGCGTCGACGCCCTTGATGGCGGTGACCCGCTTCACCATCTCGTCCGAGAGCGGCTCGGTGCTCGTGATCAGCGCGTCGGAGGTGTACAGCTTCTCGAAGTCCCCCGGCGCGTCCACGGCGTACGACGAGTCGCCCTCGGCCGCCTCGGTGGCCTCCGGTGCCGGCTGGTCGCCACCGGCCGACTCGTCCTTCCCGGACCCGGGCTCGGCGACCTCACCGGTCGACGGCGAGGCCTCGTCGGAGACGTTGTCCACCAGGCTGTCCTGGTTGCAGGCGGCCACGAGCAACCCGAGGGCCAGGACCTGGGAGGCGACGAGCGCCCGGCGCCAACGAGCGGGGCGGGGGGACATGGACTCTCCTGGTGGGGCACGACGGTCGGGTTGCGGGTGAGGTGAGGGCGGGGTGCTGTCATTGTCCGTCGTCGCGTCAACTCCAGGGTCACAATCCACCATCTGGCGCCCGCTAGGGTCGGGCCATGGCCGCCCCCGCTCCCGAGAAGCGCGCGCGCCGGCGTCGCGTCCCTGCCTGGCTCGAGACGATCCTGCTGCTCGGGCTGGCCCTGGTGCTGTCGGTGCTGCTCAAGGCCTTCGTCGTCCAGATGTTCTTCGTGCCGTCGCAGTCGATGGAGCCGCTGTTCCGCACCGACGACCGGATCCTGGTCCAGAAGATCTCCTACTGGTCCGGCGACGTGGAGCGGGGCGACGTCGTCGTCTTCGAGGACCCGGGCGGCTGGCTCGGCGGGGAGCCGGTGCTGAACCCGCTCCAGCGCGCGATGGCCGTGGTGGGCCTCTACCCGCCCGGCGGGCACCTGGTGAAGCGGGTGATCGCGGTCGGTGGCGACCAGGTCGTCTGCTGCGACGACGACGGCCGGGTCACCGTCAACGGGGTCGCGCTCGACGAGGACGACTACCTCAAGCAGCCCGGTCGGCCCTCCGACCGCGACTTCGACGTCACCGTCCCCGAGGACCGGCTGTGGGTGATGGGCGACAACCGCGGCAACAGCGAGGACTCCCGCTTCCACCAGCAGCAGGACCTCGGCACGATCCCCGTCGACGCGGTGGTGGGCAAGGTGTGGGCGATCGTGTGGCCAGGCGACCGGTTCTCCCTGGTCAAGCGCCCGGCGACCTTCGACGACCCCGCGCTCGACGGGTCCTGACGCCCCCCGACCCATCCGGGGGCGGCTCCGGGCCGAACACCCACCATGAGCAACGACCCTCGTGGACCTGCCTCGAGCCGGCGTGACCGGCTGCGTGGCCATGCCCCCGCCCTCCTGCTGGGGGGGCTGGTCGGGCTGCTGTCGGGCGCCGCCGCCGTCGCGGTGAGCGAGGCCGTGACGGCCCTGGTCGACGGGGTCACGAGCCCGCTGCTGTCGGTGGGCAACCGTGCCGTCGACTGGGCACCGCGTCCGCTCAAGGAGTTCGCCATCGAGACCTTCGGCACGGCCGACAAGCCGGTGCTGATCGGCAGCGTCATCGCCACCGTGGCCCTGCTGGCCGTGGCCGCGGGCGCCGTGGGCGCCTTCCGTCCCCGCTTGGCCCTCGCAGGCTTCCTCGTGCTCTCCGCCGTGGCTGGTGCCGCGGCCCTCACCGACCGCTCGGCGACCGCCGGGACCCTCCTCCGGCTGGTGCCGGTGCTGGCGCTCGTGGTCGTCGGCCTGCTGGCGCTGGTCGTGCTGCTGGGCCGCCTCGGCGCCCCTCTGGCCACCGGGTCCGGCGCGCTGGCCACCGTCGCCGGCCGCAGCGGCGACGGCACCACCACCGGTGCCGGTCCCGTGCCCGCCGACCGGCGCCAGTTCCTGCTCGCCTCCGTCGGCGTCGTGGCCTTCGCCGCGGCCGGCGGCATCGTCTCGCGGGTCTTCGGCGGTCTGACCGCCGCGGCCGACCGCGCCGGCATCACCCTGCCCACGGCGGCCAGCAAGGCCGCCCCGGTGCCCAGCGGCACCGTCGTCGGCGTCAAGGGCGTCACCCCCTACCTGACCGAGAACAGCGACTTCTACCGCGTCGACACCGCGCTGAAGGTGCCGGACGTCCCGATCGACGGCTGGACGCTGCGGATCCACGGGATGGTCGACAACGAGATCGAGCTGACCTACGCCGACATCCTCGAGCGCCCCCTGACCGAGAACCGCATCACCATGACCTGCGTGTCGAACCCGGTGGGCGGGGAGTACCTCGGCAACGCCCTCTGGCTGGGCATCCCGCTGCACGAGCTGCTCGCCGAGGCCGGCGTGCAGGACGGCGCCGACGCGGTGAAGTCCACCTCCGCCGACGACTTCACCGCCGGCACGCCGCTCGAGGTGCTGACCGACAAGGACCGCGGGGCCATGGTCGCGATCGGCATGAACGGCGAGCCTCTCCCCCTCGAGCACGGCTTCCCGGCCCGGATGGTCACCCCCGGTCTCTACGGGTACGTGTCGGCCACCAAGTGGCTGGTCGACCTCGAGGTCACCCGCTTCTCCGACTTCAAGGCCTACTGGACCACCCGCGGCTACTCCGCCGAGGCGCCCATCAAGACCTCCAGCCGCATCGACGTGCCGCGATCCTTCGCCCAGCTCGAGGCGGGGCCGAACAAGGTGGCCGGCGTCGCGTGGGCCCAGGCCTCCGGCATCGAGAAGGTCGAGGTCCGCGTGGACGGCGGCGACTGGGAGGAGGCCCGCCTCGGCGAGGAGGACGGCCTCGACACCTGGCGCCAGTGGGTCTACGACTGGGACGCCGACTCCGGCAGCCACACCCTCGAGGTCCGCGCCACCGACCGCACCGGCTTCGTCCAGACCGGCAAGCGCGCCCCCATCGCTCCCGACGGCTCGACCGGCTGGGACAGCAAGAGCGTCACCGTCGCCTGACGACGGACCGACATTCGAGCAGATCGACGGAACTTGGTCCCGAAGCGACCAATCCGCCCCCGTGCGAGGTCCGAACTCCTCACACAAGCAAGGGAAATCCAACCCCACGAAGGGAAACCTCCGATGCGCCCCATGAAGAAGTACTCCGCCGCTCTCGCGGTGGTCGCCGCCCTGTCCATGACCGCCGCCTGCGGCAGCGACGAGGGCAGCACCGACACCGGTTCCGCCAACCAGGACAACAGCAGCGAGACCAGCGAGGCCCCCGCCCCGGAGGAGGAGTCCAGCGCTCCCGCCGACGACGCGGCCGCCAACCTCGTGGGCGCCGGCTGCGCCGACTACGCCGAGGCCGTCCCGGACGGTGCGGGCTCCGTCGCGGGCATGGCTGAGGACCCGGTGGCTGTCGCCGCCAGCAACAACCCCCTCCTCAAGACCCTCACCGCGGCCGTTTCTGGTCAGCTGAACAAGAAGGTCAACCTCGTCGACACGCTGAACAACGACGAGTTCACCGTCTTCGCTCCCGTCGACGACGCCTTCGCCAAGCTGCCGGCCAAGACCGTCAAGACCCTCGGCACCCCCGCGGGCGCCGAGACCCTGAGCACCGTGCTGACCTACCACGTCATCCCCGGCCAGATCGCCCCCGACCAGATCGTCGGCGAGCAGACCAGCGTCCAGGGTGGCAAGGTCGAGGTGACCGGCTCGGGCGACAACCTGAAGGTCAACGGCGCCAACGTCATCTGCGGCGGCGTGCAGACCGCCAACGCCACCGTGTACCTCATCGACTCGGTGCTGATGCCCCCGGCCGCCTGATCCGGTCCGCCTGGACACCAGGCTGAGCACCAGGCTCGACACCAGCAGCCCCGACCTGTCCATCAGGTCGGGGCTGCTGCGCGTCCGCCACCGATTCCGTCGTCCCAGGCTCGCTGCGAGACGGAAGCCGTGGCCACTGGACAGGCACGCCGTGGGAAACGACGATGGAGCCATGACGTCCTCCACCCCGGTCCCGCAGGAGCGCAAGCTCGTCACCGAGCTGCCCGGCCCGGCCTCCCAGGCCCTCCACGCCCGCAAGGGCGCCGCCGTCGCGGCGGGGGTCGGCGTGGGGCTGCCGGCGTACGTCGTGCGCGCGGGCGGCGGCATCCTCGTCGACGTCGACGGCAACCAGCTCATCGACTTCGGCTCCGGCATCGCGGTGACCAGCGTCGGCAACAGCGCCCCGCGCGTGGTCGCCGCCGTCACCGACCAGGTCGCCGACTTCACGCACACCTGCTTCATGGTCACCCCCTACGAGGAGTACGTCGAGGTCTGCGAGCAGCTGGCCGAGCTCACCCCCGGGGACCACGAGAAGCGCAGCGCGCTGTTCAACTCCGGCGCCGAGGCCGTCGAGAACGCCGTCAAGGTCGCCCGCACCGCCACCGGGAGGACCGCGGTGGTGGCCTTCGAGCACGGCTACCACGGCCGCACCAACCTGACCATGGGGCTGACGGCGAAGAACATGCCCTACAAGCACGGCTTCGGCCCCTTCGCGCCGGAGATCTACCGCGCCCCGATGGCCTACCCGCTGCGCTGGCCAGGCGGCGCCGAGCAGTGCGCCGACCAGGCCTTCGCCGCCTTCGTCGACGTGGTGCACTCCCAGGTCGGGGAGTCCAACACCGCCGCGGTGATCATCGAGCCGATCCAGGGCGAGGGCGGCTTCGTCGTACCCCCGCCGGGGTGGCTGCCGCGCGTGGCGGACTACTGCCGCGAGCACGGCATCGTGCTCATCGCCGACGAGATCCAGACCGGCTTCTGCCGCACCGGCGACTGGTTCGCCTGCGACCACGAGGGCGTCGTGCCCGACCTGATCACCACCGCCAAGGGCATCGCCGGCGGGCTGCCGCTGGCGGCGGTGACCGGCCGCGCCGACCTCATGGACTCCGTGCACTCCGGCGGGCTCGGCGGCACCTACGGCGGCAACCCGGTCGCCTGCGCCGCCGCGCTCGGCGCCATCGCGACCATGCGGGCCGAGGACCTGCCGGGCCGCGCCCAGGCCATCGAGCGGCTCTTCCGCAACCGGCTGGAGCAGCTGCGCTCGAAGTACGACGTCATCGCCGAGATCCGCGGCCGCGGCGCCATGCTCGCCATCGAGCTGACCGCCGGCGCCGGCGACCTCACGCCGAACCCCACGGCGACCGCCGCCATCAACAAGCACTGCCACAGCCAGGGTTTGGTCACCCTGACCGCGGGCACGTACGGCAACGTGTTCCGGTTCCTGCCGCCGCTGTCCTCCCCCGACCACCTGCTGGAGGAGGGCCTCGACATCATCGAGGACGCCTTCGCCCAGGTGCTGGGCTGAGCCCGCCGGAGCCCGCTCCGCCGGGCTCCCTGACCGACCCGCCGACACGACGACCCCGAGGACGACACCGTGAGCCAGCCCGACGCCCGCAGCACCGCCGCGCAGGAGAAGGCCGCGCTGGACCAGGTCCCCACGCAGCTCTTCATCGGCGGTGAGTGGCGCGACTCCTCCGACGGCTCCTCGATCGACGTCGAGGACCCCGCCACCGGGAAGACGCTCGTCACCATCGCCGGGGCCACGGTCGAGGACGGTGCCGCCGCCCTCGACGCCGCGGTCGCCGCGCAGGCCGACTGGGCCGCGGTGGCCCCCCGGACGCGCGGGGAGATGCTGCGCTCGGCCTTCGAGCTGCTCACCGAGCGGGCCGACCACTTCGCGATGCTCATGACCCTGGAGATGGGCAAGCCGCTGGCCCAGGCCAAGGGCGAGGTCACCTACGGCTCCGAGTTCTTCCGCTGGTTCTCCGAGGAGGCCGTGCGCATCGCCGGGCGCTGGTCGACGAGCCCCGACGGCAGCACCCGCTTCCTGACCATGCGCCAGCCCGTCGGACCCACCCTGATGATCACGCCCTGGAACTTCCCGCTCGCCATGGGCACGCGCAAGATCGGCCCGGCCATCGCCGCCGGCTGCACGATGGTGGTCAAGCCCGCCTCGCAGACCCCGCTGACGATGCTGGCGCTCGCCGCCCTGCTCGAGGAGGTCGGCGTCCCGAAGGGCGTGCTCAACGTCGTGCCGACGAGCCGCACCGGTGACGTCATGGAGCCGATCATCGGCGACCCTCGCCTGCGCAAGCTGACCTTCACCGGCTCCACCCCGATCGGCAAGCAGCTCGTCAAGCAGTCGGCCGACCAGCTGCTGCGGGTCTCGATGGAGCTCGGCGGCAACGCCCCCTTCCTCGTCTTCCCCGACGCCGACCTCGACGCGGCCGTCGAGGGCGCGATGGTCGCCAAGATGCGCAACATGGGCGAGGCCTGCACGGCCGCCAACCGCTTCCTGGTCCACGAGGACGTCGCCGACGACTTCGCCACGAAGTTCGCCGCCAAGATGGCCGCGCAGACCCTGGGTCGCGGCACCGAGGACGGCGTCGACGTCGGCCCGCTGATCGACGCCAAGGCGCTCGACAAGGTCTCCGAGCTCGTCGACGACGCCCAGCAGCGCGGCGCGAGCGTCGCCACCGGCGGCTCACGCACCGGCGACGCCGGCTACTTCTTCCAGCCCACCGTGCTGACCGACGTCCCCGCCGACGCCGACCTCATGCGCGAGGAGGTGTTCGGCCCCGTCGCCCCGATCACGACGTTCTCCGACGACGACAAGGCCGTCGCGATGGCCAACGACACCGAGTACGGGCTGGTCGCCTACGCCTACACCACCGACCTCGGACGCATGATCCGCGTCAGCGAGGCCCTGGAGTTCGGCATGGTCGGGATCAACCAGGGCATCGTGTCCAACCCGGCCGCGCCCTTCGGCGGCGTCAAGGCCTCCGGCTTCGGCCGCGAGGGCGGCCCCGAGGGCATCGACGAGTACCTCTCCGTCAAGTACGTCGGGATCGCTCCCTGACCGGAGCCTGCCCCGACGTGCCCGCACCGGCTGCCCCGGAGCGGCCCAGCGTCCACGGCAGCGTCATCACCACGGCCCACACCGTGCACAGCAGGGCGACGACCACGCCGACGTACACCGGCCACGGCCCGAACCAGTCGAGCGCCGAGGCCGAGGCCGGCTTGGCGTTGAGGTAGCCGTAGTTGGTGTCGGCCGCGACGTTGAAGGCGAACGTCGCCGCTGCCCACACCAGCACCGCGGCCACCGTGAAGCGGTAGCCGCGCCACGTCGGGCGCAGGCCCAGGCCCCAGGTCAGGTAGGCCGCCGCCCACACGACGAGGAAGTGCAGCGCCCAGAAGCCGAAGTAGCGCGGGTGGGGGAAGACCTCGCCCAGGCTCGGGGTGAGCACGCCCTGCACGGTCAGCGTGAGACCGACGTAGTAGACGAACGCGGTGGCACGCCACGACCGGGACCACAGCGCCACCACCGCGAAGACGGTGGCCAGGTCGCACAGCGCCAGCGGCAGCGAGGTGTCGACGTCGAAGTCGCCCGGGCTGAGCTGGTAGGTCTGCATCGCCACCGCGACGAGCCCCAGCGCGACCGCGAAGCCGCGTCGGGCGCGGTCCTCCGCCGGCGTCCCCGCGTGCCGGCGGCCCCAGGCCACGACCGCGACGAGACCGACCGCGAAGACGACGAGCAGCACGAGGTGCTCGGACCCGAAGGCCTCGAAGCGGGTGCTGGTACCGGCAGCAGCGAGCGTCACCCGACCATGGTGCCCGGCCCCCGGTGTGCGCGCACCTGTGCGACGCTGCCCGGGTGGCGACCCGACGCGGTCGACCCCGCCACCGGCGAGCGGTACGACGACGTGGTCGTCGTCTGGGTGCCCGACGAGGAGGCCAAGCAGGCGCTGGTGGCCGACCCGGGGACGCCGTACTTCACCACGCCGCACTTCGACGGCCACCCGTCGGTGCTGCTGCGGTCCTCCCGGATCGGCGAGCTCACCCGCGACGAGGTGGCCGAGGTCGTGCAGGACGCCTGGCTGGCCCAGGCCTCCGCCCGGTGGGGCCGCGACTTCCTCGCGTCCCTGGAGGGCCTGGACGAACATCCGGTCTTCGTCGTCCCGGGACGCTGAGGTCCCGGACGCCGGGGCTCACGTGCGCAGCTTCTCCCAGCGCGCCTGCAGCGAGTCGCGGCGGTGCTCGTTGCCGTGCAGGTGGACGTACTGCTCGCCGTAGCGGACCAGCAGCGCGTCGTCGAGCCGCCGGACGGCGCCCGGCGGGTACCGGTAGGCCATCCGCTCGGCCACCTCGTCGGCGTCCACGCTGTCGAGGAGCGTCTCCAGCGCCTGGACCGAGGTGATGCCGAGCTCGAGCAGGAGCCCGGAGATCCACGTGTAGTGATCGGGCCGCGACCAGCCCGCCTCCGCGTAGCGCGCGGTGAGGAACGTCGCGAGGTCCTCGCCACCGATGCGCGGGTCGTCGTCGACGCCGCCGATCTGGCGCAGCGTGCCGGTGCGTCGCAGCGCCTCGTGGATGGCGGAGAACTCGCGGTCGGCGAGCTCCAGCAGGCCGGCGGCCAGCGTGAAGCGCCGGTCGAGCTCGGGCGCCTGCTCGTCGGGGATCTCGCCCTTGTAGCGCATCGCGTGCTCGAACTCGGCCCACGCGTGCTGCAGCACGGTGCGGACCTGGATCTGCGCCGAGCGGTCGTGCTCGCGCTCCACGAGCAGGTGCCGGCTGGCGTAGCCGAACCGGCCCTCGCTGGCGGTCTCGCGGCCCATGTCGCGGTCGTCGAGGACGGTGAGGGTGTCGTGCAGCAGGCCGGCGACGGCGGCGACGTCGCGCCGCAGGTAGGTGATGACCCGGACGCCGACGACGTCGGTGATCTGCGTCAGCGGGTCGGCGAAGACCGGCTGCCCGGCCGCCTCGCGGTGGGCCTTGGTGGCGAAGGAGGCCACGCTCTTCGGACGCCCGGTCACGCTGAGGTAGTTGATGCCGGCGTCGTCGAGCAGCGCGGTGACCAGCTCGACGTACGCGTCGGTGGAGCGTGCCACCTCCTCGAACCCGGCGGCGTACGTCGCGATCGCGGCCCGCAGCCGGTCGTCGCGGTCGAGCCGGTTCGGCGTACGGCGGGCGCGCGGCTCGGGCACGTGGTCGGCCGGCAGCGTCGGGGTGACGATCGCCCCGGCCGTGGCGTCGCCGTACACGGTCAGGTCGCCGGGCCGGTGCACGGCGTACCGCGCGACGTAGGCGCACACGACGGCGTCCACCTGGTCCTCGGCGACCCGCAGCTCGCTCTTGCGCTCGGCCGCCTCGACGAGCGCCACCAGCGCGTTCCACGCCGGGCTGTTGCCGAGCCGCATGGCGGGCGTGGCCTCGTCGAGGCCCTCGAGGAGGGCGGTGAGGGTGAGCAGCTCACTGCGCATCGAGTCGAGGGAGCGGCCCTTCTTGTTCTTGTACTTCAGCGTCCGCCCCAGCCGGAAGAGCGCGACCGTCGCGGCGTGGGGGTAGACCTCGACGGCACGTCGCGCAGCGGTGGAGGCGGGGTCGAGCTCGAGCCCGAAGCGCTCGGCCAGCGCCGCCCCGCGGGGCACGCCCGCGAACTCCGCCTTGCCGCGGTTGGAGGGGTGGGCGCCGGCGTCGAAGCGGGCGAAGTCGCGGTTGAGCGCCGCCTCCCCCGGACGGTTGCCCGTGTCGTTCGCGACCACGAGCGGGGCGTCGATGGCGACCACGCAGTCGCCCGCGAGGTACGGCGCCAGCACGGCGTCGAGGTCGTCGTCGGTGCGCTGGGCCGAGACGTGGACCAGCACGCCCTCGTCGTCGAGGACGGCGACCCCCGAGGGGCTGCGATGACCCCAGGCGAGGTCCACTCCGACGGCGTGCATGCCCCCACCCTGCCGCACCGGCCGCCCCGACCGCGCCTCCGGGTTGGCGGGCGTGGCTAGCGTCGGCCACGGACCGCGTGCCCGCGCGGCGGACCCGCCCGGAGGAGATGCAGACCATGGAGCTCGACGGAGCCAAGGTCCTGGTCGCGGGCGCCGGCGGCGCCCTGGGCGGGCTGGTCGCCCACGCCCTGCGCGAGAAGGGCGCCCGGGTGGTGGCCGGCGGACGTGACGCCGGACGCCTGGGCGAGGTCGCCGGACGCTGCGGCACCCAGCCGGTGACCTACGACGTCGTCGACGTGGACTCCTGCACCGCCGCCGTCGACGCCGCCGTGGAGCAGCTCGGCGGGCTCGACGCGATCGTCGTGACCGTCGGCGTGGCCGGGTTCGGGCGGGCGCTCGAGACCGACCCCGCCGTCTCCGAGGAGCTGTTCGCCGTCGACGTGCTCGGCCCGATGGCGCTGGTGCGGGCCGCCGCCCGCCACCTGCCCGACGGCGGCACGGTCGCGGTGTTCTCCGCGATCCTGGCCGACCTGCCCACGGCCGGGATGGCCGACTACTCGGCGGCCAAGTCCGCGCTCTCGACCTGGCTGCAGGTGCTGCGCCGCGAGGAGCGCAAGCGCCTGACCGTGCTCGACGTGCGCCCGCCCCACCTCGACACCGGGCTCGAGACCCGTGCGCTGGCGGGCGAGCCCCCGAAGCTGCCCGCGCCGATGCCGGCGAGCGACGTCGTGCCGCTGGTGGTCGAGGCGCTCGAGCGGGGTGCCGGCGAGATCGTGTTCGACCGCTCCGCCGGCGGCCTGGTCATCCGCTGATCGGCCGCCGCGGCTCGTCCTCCGGGTCGCCGGTCGCCGCCGTGGCACCACCCTCGTCGTCCCAGGCCTCGCGCTCGGCGGCCTCGCGGGCCTCCTGCTCCTCGATCTCCTCGCGGGTGGCGACGATGTCGGCGGCGATGTCGGGGTCGGACACGGTGCCGGGGGGACCCTTGACCTCGTCGGGCACCCCCGCCGGTGGCGTCTGGGCGACCACCACCTCGTTGACGTAGCGCAGCAGCACCGCCAGCACCGCCACCACGGGCACGGCGAAGAAGGCACCGGTCACCCCGAAGAGCGTGGAGCCCAGCACGATCGAGAGCAGCACGACCGCGGCGTGCAGGTCGAGGCTGCGGCCCTGCAGCCAGGGCAGCAGCACGTTGCCCTCCAGCTGCTGCACCACCAGCACGCTGGCCAGGATGATCAGGGCCGCGATCCAGCCATTGGAGACCAGGGCGACCAGGACGGCCAGCGCTCCCACCGTGACGGCTCCGATGATCGGGGCGAAGGCGGCGAAGAACGTGAGGACGGCGAGCGGCACGGCCAGCGGGACCCCCACCACCACGAGGGCGAGACCGATGAGGACGGCGTCGATGAAGCCGACCAGGGCCTGGGTGCGCACGAAGGTGCCGAGCGTGAGCCACGAGCGCGTGCCGACCTCGACCACGTGGAGGCCGGTGCGCGGTCCGAGCACGCCGCCGAGCCACGGCAGGAACCGCTCGCCGTCCTTGAGGAAGAAGAACGACAGGACGAGCGTGACGATGAAGTTGATGAGGAACGTCGTCAGCGCACCGAGACCGACGAGCACCCCGGCCGTGATGGTCGCCGCGCTCGACTCGAGGCGGGCCTGCGCGGCCCGGACCAGGTCGTTCACCTGCGCCTCGGTGGCCAGGTTGTTGTTCGTGACCCAGGCCTGGACCGTGACCAGGCCCTCCGACGCGCTGTCGGCGATCTCCGTGGCCTGGGTGCCGATCGAGGGCGCCAGGAGCGAGAACCCGCCGACCAGGACCGCGATCGTCACCAGCAGCACCGTGGCGGCCGCGAGCGCGGGCGGGAAGCCGAACCGCCGACGCAGCTGTCGGGCCGGTGGCTCGAGGGCTGCGGTCAGCACCATGGCGAGCACCACGGGGAGGATGACGCTCCACAGCAGCGACACCAGCTGGCCGAGGACGTAGGCGCCGACGAAGATGACGATCCAGCGCAAAGCCCAGGTCGACAGCCACCGCACCCCGACGCCGAGCAGCTCCTCACGCGAAGGAACGCCTGGTGACTCCCGAGTCGGCTCACCGGCCATGAAGCTCATGGCGCCCATCGTGCCCTAGTTCACCGCCGGTCCGGCACGTCCGACGGGGTGAGGCCGCAGGGCACCTCCGTGGACACGGCCGCCCGCGCGGGACAACCACCGCGCTGCTCCGTGCGTCTGTGGGGGTGGGACGCACCGTCGGCGTCCTGGACGACCCGGTCGACGACCACGAGAGGGAGAGCCGTGAGCGGTGACACCGAGGGCCTCGGGGACCTCTCCCTGCTGCTCGCCCCGTCCGCGGGCGAGCCCGCCCCACCCCCCGCCGCCCGCCACCTGGACGCCGGGCGCACGGCCCTGCGCCGCCGTCGGCTCGCCGTCGGTACGGCGACCCTGGTCGCCCTCGGAGCCGTCGGCGTCGGGGTGGGTGCCGTGGGGCAGACCGCCTCGCTGGGCGGCCCCGTCCCGGGACCGACGGACCCCGCGGACGGCCCTGCCTCGACCGGCCCCACGCCCGCCCCGACCCCCGAGCGGCCCGCTCCCGCCCGCGACCTCGACCTGCCGACCCGGGTCGTCGACGGTCCCGACGTGATCGGGCCCGTCCGCACCGCGACCCGGCAGGAGGAAGCGGAGCTGATGCGGTTCACCGACTTCCCGGTCGACCTCGGCTCCGACGACGCCGTCGTCGTCCGCCCCGGCTGGGAGGTCGTCGAGCGCATCGACGACCCTGCTCCGGTCCGAGACCTGAACCGGATGCAGACCCCCAAGGACATCGTCGACGCGGTGGCGTTGAAGCTCGTCCCCGCTGCGGGCGAGCCCGGGCGTCCGACCTTCGCCTACCTCGACACCGCGACGACGACGGGGGGCGGCATCTCCCTGACGGAGGTCGGACCGCTGACCGGGTCGCTGTCCTGGTGGACGGTCCAGCACGTCTACGCCGACAGCCCCATGAGCAACGGCACCCCCGGCGACGACGTCCGCGTGCTCGACGATGGTCGCCTCGTCGCCGTCGACGACACCCAGGTCCTCGAGCTGCGACGCGACCCGGACGTCGGCGGGCTCGCGCGACTCGGCCAGACCTACACCGCCGCGGCACGGGTGCGCGTCGCCGACGGACGCGTGCTGTTCCTCCTCGCCAGCGAGGAGCCGGGCTGGTCCGGTGTCTTCTGGTACTCGCCGACCGACCCGCCGGACGACGTCGACGGCTTCCTCGCCCAGGTGCGCGAGGTCCACGGGGAGGGGCCGCGGTGAGCCTGCTGCGACGCTCCGCCGAGCACGAGGCGTCGTACGTCGAGTACGTCACCGCGCGGCAGGCCCACTTGCGCCGCATCGCCCACGCGCTGTGCGGCGACTGGCACCTGGCCGACGACCTCGTCCAGGTGGCGCTGACCAAGCTGTACGTCGCCTGGCCGCGGGTCGCCGCGATGAACAACGTCGACGCCTACGCGCGACGGGTCCTGGTCAGCACCAACATCGACCACCACCGGCGCCGCGCGGCCCGACCGGAGACGCCGACCGAGGTGCTGCCGGACCCGGGCTCCCACGACCGCGACGTCGGCGAGCGGGACCAGCTCGTCGCGGCGCTGCAGCAGCTGCCGGAGATGCAGCGCAAGACCGTGGTACTGCGTCACGTCCTCGGGCTGAGCGTCGAGGAGACGGCCTACGAGCTCGACATCTCGGTCGGGACCGTGAAGAGCCACACCTCGCGGGCCCGCTCGGCCATGCGCCTGGCCCTGACGTCCGACACTCGCGGCTGAGACAGTCGGCTGACCGGGTCGACCGGGCGACCCGACCCGCGTCGTTGTGCGCCCGGACCCCCGCCCGGTGCGGGAGAGTGGGTCCCGAGCCGCGGGACGAGCAGGGACGGGGGCGAGTGGGTGGACGTCGACCGGGAGGCCAAGGGCCGCGACCGCAGGGCCGCGACCCGGAAGGTCGAGGAGGCGCTGGCCCGCGGACGCATCGTGGCCGCCGACGCCGACCTCCGGATGATGCAGATCGAGTCCGCGGCGATGGTCTCGGACCTCGACCGGCTGGTCCGCGACCTCGACCCCGCGGTCGCGGCCGACCCCTGGGCGAGCACCTCGACCCCGACCTCGACCCCGACCCCGCCCCCGACCTCGACCACCGCTCCTGCCTCCGCGCAGCGGACCGACACCGACCGGCCTCCCACACCGGCCGGCCCCTCACCGGCTCCCGTCACCGCCGACCCGTCCTCCGCCCCGCCCCGGGACGCCGGCGTCCCCGCGGGCCCGGTCTTCGCCGGCCCGGCTCCCTCGTCGCGGCCGCCCGGAGGGAGCGGGGCACCCTGGGCGCCCGGTGCCGGGCCGGTCATGAAGCCACGGAAGCGCCGCAAGACCTCCCCGGTGGCGATCCTCGTCGTGGGCACGGCGCTGACCGCCTCGTTCCTGGCCCGCGGCGGCTCGGACAGCAGCGTCGACGAGGCGACCGGCATCGGGTCGGCGTCCGACGGCATGCTCACGGAGTGGGGCTTCCGCGACGTCGTGACGGCGGTCGAGGCGCGCACGGGCGACACCGAGGTGCTCGACCTCACCCTCTACCCCACCTACGCCGAGGTGGTGGTCCCGGACGAGCCGCGGGGCCGCACCGGCAGCCGCTTCCGCTACGGCGAGGACGGGCTGCAGCAGCAGGGCGGGGCCGTGGTCCGCGGGGCGCGCCTCGACCTGGCCGTGATCGACGCCCGCGCCGTGACCGTCGCCGTCCGGGAGGCCGAGGCCCTGCTCGCCGAGCCTGCCGGCACCTACGTCGAGGTGGTGCCCGGACGCCGCGGACCGTCGCTGCGGACCGTCGCCGGCGACGGGGGCGACGGCCTTGTCGTGGTCGAGAGCACCGCCGACGGCCGCATCCGCTCGGTCACCGGCCCCTGAGCCGGGCGGCGACTCACCGGGGGCAGCGATCAGCTGCGGGACCGGTCCGGGCAGCCGCTGCGCAGGGCCGCGTAGTAGCCGTCCCGCATCACCGGCTCGGAGGGCGAAGGCCCGTGGAACGTGGCGTCGGCGCACAGGCGGCTCCAGGTGACCGGACCGACCACGCGGTCCGCGGAGATGCACTGCCACCGTTGGTAGGTGTAGACGCGGTCCGACGTCCCCGGCCCGAAGCTTCCGTCCACGGCGACGTACCCGCGGTCGAGGTACGGGTCACCACATCCACCTCCACCGTTGTAGAGGCCTCCGTAGTAGTAGGCGATTCCGTTCAGCATGGTCTGCAGGTTGCGCACACAGGTGCCGACACTGCCTCGCCTCAGCTGCACCTGGGTGCACGTCGCCGCCTCGGCGGCGCTGATCGGGACCAACGAGCCTCCGAGCGCCAGCAGCACGGTGGCGACGAGCGGAATCAGTCTGGTCTTCACGGGATCTCCCTCGGTGTCATGGTGCCCGACATCGTAGGGGACGACGAAGGCCCCGGTTCCTGGACGATCTCCGGGACCCGGGGCCTTGCAGACGTACGTGCGCGAGGGGGGAGTTGAACCCCCACGCCCTTTCGGGCACACGGACCTGAACCGTGCGCGTCTGCCTATTCCGCCACTCGCGCGTGAAGCGTGCACAGGCTATCCCACGTGGCGGGGCCCTCCCAAACCGAGGCGGGCCGATACGATCGACTGGTCCCACTCGCCGGTGGGTATGACCAGAGTCGGGCCCGACCGGGTCCCGACGGGGCCCCGAGGGGCCCGACGAGCAACGACGAGCAGGAGAGGCGGCGCCATGGGCATGCTGCAGCGGTTCGAGAACCGGCTGGAGCAGGCTGTCTCGGGTGCCTTCGCGAAGGCCTTCCGCAGCGCGGTGCAGCCGGTCGAGCTGGCCGCCGCGCTCCAGCGCGAGGTCGACAACTCCGCCCAGATCCTGTCGCGCAACCGGCGCCTGGTGCCCAACACCTTCCGCATCGAGCTCTCGGAGGTCGACCACGACCGGCTCGTGCCCTACGAGCAGACCCTGGTCACCGAGCTCATCGACCTGCTGCGCGAGCACGCCGAGGACCAGCACTACGTCTTCGCCGGCCCGGTCTCCATCGAGTTCGAGCAGGCCGAGGACCTCGTGACCGGTCGGTTCCGGGTCCGCAGCCGCGCCGCGGCGCAGGTCTCGTCGTCGGTCACCGGCAGCAACCGCAGCGTGCGTACGGCGGGCGCGGCCCTCGTGGTCAACGGCAGCCGTCACGCCCTCACCCCGCCCGGACTGGTCGTGGGACGCGGCTCGGAGGCCGACGTCCGCATCAACGACCCGGGCGTCAGCCGCCGGCACGCGGAGTTCCGCGTCACCTCCGGCGGCGGCGGCGGCACCAGCGTCTCGGTCGTCGACCTCGGCTCGACCAACGGCACCCTGGTCGGGCAGGAGCGGATCGACGAGGCCGAGCTGTCCGACGGCTCGACGGTGCGCATCGGCAACACCGACATCGTGGTCCAGCTGCGCGGGGAGGGCTGAGCGACCGTGCAGGAGCTCACCCTCGTCCTCATCCGTTTCGCCTACCTGGCGATCCTCTGGGTCTTCGTCCTCGGCGCCATCTCGGTCATCCGCTCCGACATGTTCGGGGCCCGTCCGGACACCGCGACCGCCCCCGCCCGGCGCGAGAAGCGCGGCTCCACCAAGCAGGCCAAGCAGGCCAAGCAGTCGCGCCGCTCCGCCAAGCCGCCACGGGGGACCCCCTCGCAGGTCGTCATCGTCGACGGGCCGAGCGCCGGGTTCTCCATCTCGCTCGACGAGGTGCCGATCCTGATCGGTCGCGGTCCCGACGCCGGCATCCGCCTCGACGACGACTACGTCTCGACGCGCCACGCACGCATCGGCCGCTCCGAGGACACCTGGTACGTCGAGGACCTGGGCTCGACGAACGGGACCTACATCGGCACCCACCGGCTCACCCAGGCCACCGCCATCCAGCTCGGCTCGAAGGTCCGTGTCGGCAAGACCACCCTCGAGCTGAAGAAGTAGCCGATGACCGACACCCCTTCGGGCCCCCGCCTCGCGCTGCGTTTCTCGGCGCTCAGCGACGTGGGTCGCCACCGCAAGGACAACCAGGACTCCGGCTACGCCAGCGAGAAGCTCCTGGTGGTCGCCGACGGCGTCGGGGGTGCGGCCTTCGGGGACGTGGCGAGCTCCACCGCGGTGCAGCTGCTGCGCAAGCTCGACGACGGCCCGACCGACGAGATGCTGCCGCTGCTCGCCGGGGCCGTGCACCGCGTCCACGACCGGCTGGCCGAGCTCGTCGAGAACGACAAGGAGCTCGACGGCACCAGCACCACCGTGACGGCCGCGATGTTCGACGGCCACCAGCTCGGGTTCGCCCACGTCGGCGACAGCCGCGCCTACCTCCTGCGCGGGGGCGAGCTCCGCCAGCTCACCCACGACCACACCTTCGTCCAGACGCTGGTCGACGAGGGGCGCATCAGCGAGGACGAGGCCAAGGTCCACCCGCACCGCAACATCATCCTGCGGGCCGTGGACGGCGTGCACGACACCGAGCCCGACCTCTTCCACCTCCCGCTGGAGGTCGGGGACCGGGTGCTGCTGTGCTCCGACGGCTGCACCGGCGGCGTCGACGACGCCTCGCTCGCGGTCCTGCTCGGGGACGGCAACGTCGACTCCGCCGCGCTCACGCTGGTCCAGGCGGCCCTCGACGGCGGCTCGACCGACAACGTCACGGTGGTCGTGGCCGAGGCGGTCCCCGCCGACACCGCCGCCGACACCGCCGCCGACACGGGGCTGGCCGGCGCCGCCGGCCCCATGCTGGTCGGAGCCGCCGCGGCCCAGCCCCGGCGCGGCGCCGGCGCCTCCAGCAGCGGACGCGGGATCTTCCGCCGTCAGAGCGACACCGACGAGATCGACCCCGTCCCGGCCGCCGACGACGACGAGCCGGTCGACCCGGAGGAGCTGCGCTACGCCCCTCGCCCCCCGCACCGCTTCCTCGGCCTGCGGCGCCTGGTCCTCGTCCTCGTGCCGCTGCTGCTGCTCGCCGGCGGCGTCGGGTTCGGCTACGTGTGGTCGCAGAACCAGTACTACGTCGCCGCCGACGGCGACCAGGTCGCGATCTACCAGGGCGTCCAGATGGACCTGCCGCTCGTCGAGCTGTCCTCGGTCCACCAGGGCTCCGAGGTCGTCGTCGCCGAGCTGCCCTGCTTCGACCAGGAGAAGGTGCGCTCCGGCATCGTGGCCGAGGACCTCGGCAACGCCGAGCGCATCCTCGCCAACCTCGAGGAGCAGGCCGCCCAGCAGCGCGAGCAGGCCGAGACCGAGGCCGAGCAGCAGGCGCGCGAGGCCGCCCGCGAGGCGCGCCGTCAGGAGCGCACAGGTGGCGACAACGGCGGCAACGACGTCTCCCCCTCTCCCTCCCCCTCGCCGAGCGAGGTCGACGCGACCGTCGACTGCTCCGAGACCGCGACCGGCGCCGGGACGGGCACGGGAGCCGTGACGGGGACACCCTCGTGAGCGCCACCAGCGCCTCGCCCGGCTTCACGCACCGCCGCCGCCGGGGGGCCGAGCTGACGCTGCTCCTGCTCGCGCTGGCCGTCGGCGTCGGCGCGTACGCCGCGGTGGGGCTCGGTGTGGAGGGCGCGCTCCCGGCCGACATGATCGGCTACTCGATCTGGCTGGCCGCCCTGGCGCTGGCCGCCCACGTCGTCGTGCGCTGGGTGGCGCCGTGGTCCGACCCGGTGCTGCTGCCGGTGGTCACCGCGCTCAACGGCCTGGGTCTGGCCATGATCTACCGCATCGACCTGGCCAACGACACCAGCCTGTCGGCCAAGCAGCTGATGTGGACCACCCTGGGCGTGGTGCTGTTCGCGCTGGTGCTCGTGGTGCTGCGCGACCACCGCCGCCTGCAGGCCTTCACCTACACGATCGGTCTCGCGTCGCTGGCCCTGCTGCTGCTGCCGATGATCCCCGGGCTCGGCAAGGAGATCAACGGCGCTCGCATCTGGATCGGCATCGGCGGCTTCTCCTTCCAGCCCGGCGAGGTGGCCAAGATCTGCCTCGTCATCGCCTTCGCCGGCTACCTCGTCCTGCACCGCGACGCCCTGGCCCTGGCCGGGCGTCGTGTCGTCGGCATCGACCTGCCCCGCGGTCGCGACCTCGGCCCGATCCTCGCCATGTGGCTGATCAGCCTCATGATCCTCGTCGGGCAGCGTGACCTCGGCTCCAGCCTGCTGTTCTTCGGGCTCTTCCTCGTCATGCTCTACATCGCCACCGAGCGCCCCGGCTGGCTCGTCGTCGGGTCGGTCATGTTCGTCGGCGGCGCGCTCACGGCGTTCTCGCTCTTCAGCCACGTGCAGACCCGCGTGAACGGCTGGCTCGACCCGTTCTCCGACACCGACACCTTCGGCCAGATCGTCCAGGGCCTCTACGGCATGGCGTGGGGCGGGCTCGTGGGCCGGGGGCTGGGCCAGGGCGAGCCGTGGCGGATCCCGTTCGCCTACTCCGACTTCGTGATCGCCTCGATCGCCGAGGAGCTCGGCCTCACCGGCCTCATCGCCACCCTCCTGCTGTTCGGGCTGGTCGTCGAGCGCGCGCTGCGCACGGCCCTGATCTGCCGCGACGGCTTCGGCAAGCTGATGGCGGCCGGGTTCGGCGTCGCCTTCGCCCTCCAGGTCTTCGTCGTGGTCGGCGGCGTCACCCGGCTCATCCCCCTGACCGGCCTGACGACGCCGTTCATGTCCTACGGCGGCTCCTCGCTCATCGCCAACTGGGTGCTGGTCGCGCTGCTGCTGCGCATCAGCGACCACGCCCGACGGCCGGCGCCGTCGGTGGAGGCCGAGGGCATGGCCGAGGACGACAAGACCGAGGTCGTGGTGCTGCGATGAACACCCCGATCCGCCGCATGTCGGTGCTCTGCCTCGTGCTCTTCCTGGCGCTGCTGCTCAACGCCACCTGGGTGCAGTACGTCCAGGCGGGCAGCCTCAACGACCGCAACGACAACCGTCGGGTCCGCGACGCCGAGTTCTCCCGCGAGCGGGGCGCCATCCTGGTCAACGGCAACCCGGTCGCGGAGAGCGTGCCGGTCGACGACCAGTTCAAGTACCAGCGCCGCTACCCGCAGCCGCTGAAGTACGGCCACCTCACCGGCTTCTTCTCCTACATCTACGGCGCCTCCGGCGTGGAGTCGAACCAGAACACGATCCTCTCGGGCAGCGACTCGCGCTTCTTCGTCAACCGTGTCGTCGACACCCTGTCGAACAAGCAGCCCGAGGGCGGGTCGGTGTCGCTGACCGTCGACCCCGCCGCCCAGACCGCGGCGTTCGAGGGGATCCAGGCGCTCGGGCCCGACACCAAGGCCGCCGTCGTGGCGCTCGAGCCCTCCAGCGGCAAGATCCTGGCGATGGTGTCGAACCCGACCTACGACCCCAACAAGATCGCCACCCACGACCTCGAGCAGAGCCAGACCGACTACGAGCGGCTCATCGAGGACCCCGACAAGCCGATGTTCAACCGGGCGATCCAGGAGGTCTATCCCCCGGGGTCGACCTTCAAGCTGGTCACCGCGGCCGCCGCGCTCGAGAGCGGCGACTACGACCCGGACTCCCAGGTCGACGGCCGTGCGACGTACCGCCTGCCGGACACCAGCGTCGACGTCCCCAACGACAGCGGCGGCAGCTGCGGCGGCGGCGACCGCATCTCGCTCACCCTGGCGCTCCAGGTCTCCTGCAACGTCGCCTTCCTGCGGCTGGGCAACGAGCTCGGCGCCGAGGCGCTCAGCGAGCAGGCCGAGAAGTTCGGCTTCGGGCAGCGCTACCTCAGCGGGCTCGGGGCGCAGGCCGTGAGCGTCTTCCCCGACGACCTGAACGATCCCAACACCGCGCTCAGCGCGATCGGACAGTTCGAGGTCCGCGCCTCGCCGCTGCAGATGGCGCTGGTGACCGCCACCATCGCCAACAACGGCCAGGGGATGCGTCCCTACCTCGTCGACGAGGTGCGCGCACCCGACCTGAGCGTGCTGGAGAAGACCTCCGAGGAGGAGATGCCCGACCGGGCGATGTCCTCGACCTCGGCCAGCCTGCTGACGCAGATGATGGTCGAGACCGTCGACCAGGGCACCGCGGCGCCTGCGGCCATCCCGGACATCAAGGTGGCGGGCAAGACCGGCACCGCGCAGAGCGCGGCGGACCGCAACCCCTACGCCTGGTTCGTCTCGTTCGCGCCGGCCGACAACCCCGAGGTCGCGGTGGCCGTGCTGGTCCAGGACGCGGGGGTCGAGCGCGACGCCATCAGCGGCGGTGGTCTGGCCGCGCCCATCGCCAAGAGCGTCATGGAGGCGGTGATCCAGTGACCGCCCTCGACCACCCCCGCTACCGCCAGGAGCGGCTCATCGCCGTCGGCGGCATGGGCGAGGTCTGGGAGGCCACCGACAACGTGCTCAAGCGTCCGGTGGCGCTGAAGGTCCTCAAGCCGGAGTACGCCGGCGACGCGACGTTCCGCACCCGCTTCGAGACCGAGGCCCGCCACGCGGCCGCCCTGAGCCACCCGAACGTCGCCGGCGTGCTCGACTACGGGGAGGCCGCCGCGGCCGGCCCCGGCGAGCCGGAGCGTCCCTACCTGGTCATGGAGCTCGTCCGGGGCGAGCCGCTGTCGGCCCTCCTGCGGGGCGGGCGCTCCCTCGACCCCCGCAAGGCCGCCGAGCTCATCGCCCAGGCGGCGACCGGCCTCGAGGCCGCCCACCGCCTCGGCATCGTGCACCGCGACATCAAGCCCGGCAACCTCCTCGTCACCCCCGACGGCCAGGTCAAGATCACCGACTTCGGCATCTCGCGCGCCGCGGACGCCGTCCCGCTGACCCAGACCGGGCAGGTCATCGGCACCCCGCACTACCTCTCGCCCGAGCAGGCCGAGGGCAAGGAGGCGACCCCGGCGAGCGACGTCTACGCCCTCGGTGTCGTGCTCTACGAGTGCCTGGCCGGCCAGCGGCCCTTCACGGCCGACAGCCCCGTCGGTGTCGCGCTCGCGCACGTGCGCGACCCGGCGCCGGGGCTGCCGACCCAGGTGCCGGCCGCGCTGCGCTCCGTGGTGGCGCAGACGCTGTCCAAGGACCCGGCCGAGCGGCCGCGCAGCGCCGCGGCGCTCGCGGAGATCCTGCGCGGCGACCTCGACGAGGCGCGGACCGCCCCCACCGCGGTCGCTGCCGCCGGGCCGTCGACGCGGGTGCTCCCGACCGGCGCGCCCACCCGGGTCGCACCCGCACCGACGGCCCCCGCACGGGCCGCCGGCCCCGCCGGCCCCGCCGGCGCGCCCCGCCGGTCCCGGCGCCCCTCTCCCCTGGTCGTGGGGCTCGCCGCCCTCGCGCTCGTCCTGCTCGGCCTGTGGCTGGCCTCCGCCCTGCAGGGCGACGACGACCCGACCGCCGAGGAGCCCGGCTCCGGCTCCGCTCCCTCGGCGACGCAGGAGGCCGCACCGACGCAGAGCGCGGAGGAGACGCCCCAGGAGACGGCCCCCGAGCCGGAGCCCGAGCCCGAGCCGGAGACCGTCACGGTCGACGAGGAGGAGTATGTCGGCGACCCCGCCGACGACGCCGAGCAGCGGCTCGAGGACCTCGGGCTCAAGGTCAAGGAGGAGAAGGTCGACAACGACGGCAGCGCGGTCGCCGACACCGTCGCCTACGTCGACCCCTCCGGCGAGGTGCCGGTCGACAGCGAGGTCACCCTGGGTGTCTACGACGACCCCGAGGTCGAGGCTCCGACGGAGCCCCCGGGCGGCGGCCCGCCCGACGACAAGGGCAAGGGGGACAAGGGCAAGCCATGAGCGACGACGAGACCACGGTCGGGGACGGCGGAGGCGACGGCGCGGCGCCGGACGCCCGACGCGTCGGGGGCCGCTACGTGATCGGCGAGCTGCTCGGCCGGGGAGGCATGGCGGAGGTCCGCCGCGCCACCGACGTACGCCTGGGCCGCACGGTGGCCGTCAAGCAGCTGCGCACCGACCTGGCCACCGACCCGACCTTCCAGGCCCGCTTCCGCCGCGAGGCGCAGGCGGCCGCCGGCCTCAACCACCCGAACATCGTGTCGGTCTACGACACCGGCGAGGAGATGGCGCCCGACGGCAGCCACGTCCAGCCCTACATCGTCATGGAGTACGTCCAGGGGCGCACCCTGCGCGAGGTCCTCGACGACGGCCGCAAGCTGCTGCCCGAGCGGGCCCTGGAGATCACCGCCGGCGTGCTCGCCGCGCTGGACTACAGCCACCGCGCCGGCATCATCCACCGCGACATCAAGCCCGCCAACGTCATGCTCACCCCCACCGGCGACGTGAAGGTGATGGACTTCGGCATCGCCCGGGCGATCGCCGACGGCACCTCGACGATGACGCAGACGTCCGCGGTCGTCGGGACGGCGCAGTACCTCTCCCCCGAGCAGGCGCGCGGCGAGACCGTCGACTCGCGCAGCGACGTCTACTCGACCGGCTGCCTGCTCTACGAGCTGCTGACCGGTCGTCCCCCCTTCGTCGGCGACAGCCCCTTCTCGGTCGCCTACCAGCACGTCCGGGAGGTGGCCGAGCCGCCGGGCACCCACAACGAGGAGCTCCCCGCCGAGCTCGACGCCATCAC
This sequence comes from Nocardioides sp. HDW12B, assembly GCF_011299595.1. Taxonomy (NCBI): domain Bacteria; kingdom Bacillati; phylum Actinomycetota; class Actinomycetes; order Propionibacteriales; family Nocardioidaceae; genus Nocardioides; species Nocardioides sp. HDW12B. The sequence goes on from NZ_CP049867.1 coordinate 3,742,471, forward strand.
CATGAAGGCGTTGGCCAAGAAGGTGGAGGACCGCTACCAGAGCGCCGCGGAGATGCGCGCCGACATCCAGCGCCACCTCGACGGCCAGCCCGTCGACGCCCCCACCGCCCTTGTGGCCGCCGTCCCCGTGGTGGCCGCCGCCGAGCCCGAGACGTCGATCTTCCGGCCCGCGCTCGACGAGGGCGACTACGAGGAGGAGAAGAAGAAGCGGCGCTGGCCGCTGGTGGTCGGTCTGCTCGTGGTGCTCGCGCTGCTCGTGGGCGGCATCGCCCTCGCCGTCACCCTGCTGGGCTCGGAGAAGGAGGTGCCCGTGCCCGACCTGTCCGACCAGACGCTCGGCCAGGCACGCCGTACCCTCGACGAGGCCGGCCTGACGCTCGGCTCGGTCGACCGTGAGCCCTCCGACGTGGCCCAGGGCCTGGTCATCGACCAGGACCCCGGCGCCGACGAGCTGGCCGCGGAGGACTCCGACGTCAACGTGGTCATCTCCGCCGGCGCCGAGACCACGACCGTGCCCTACCTGCTCGGCGACACCCGCGACGAGGCGGCCGCCAAGCTCGAGGAGCGCGAGCTCACGCCCAACTTCCAGGAGGCCGACTCCACGGAGCCGGCCGGCACGGTCATCCGCACCGACCCCAACGCCGACACCCCCATCGAGCTGGGCGGCTCGGTCACCGTGGTGCTGTCGCTGGGCCCCGTCGAGGTGCCGGGCGTGGTCGGACGCACCGAGGAGCAGGCGCGCAGCATCCTCCAGGACGCCGACCTCGAGGTCTCCGTCGACGAGGACACCACCACCCCCGCCGAGCCCGGCCAGGTGCTGGAGCAGACGCCCGGGGCCGGCTCCGAGGTCGCCCGCGGGTCCACCGTGACCATCACGGTGTCGCGCTACGAGGAGCCCACGCCCACCCCGACCGAGACGCCCACCGAGAGCGAGACGCCTACGGAGGTGCCGACGGAGACGCCCACCGAGACGCCGACCGACTCCGAGAGCCCCGACGCCGGAACAGCCCCGGGGGCCGGTCCGTCACCCGTCGACGGTCCCGAGCCCGGACCCTCGGCCTCGGAGCAGGCGGTGCCGGCCGCGGCACCCGCCCGGAGCACGGCCCCGCACCGCCGTCCTCGTCGCCACGGTCGACGCGGTCCCCGGAGCGATCAGGAGTCCGCCGCCACGGCGTGACGCATCTCGAGCGAGCCGTCGTAGGCCGGCGCCTCGACGCGCGCCTCGGGGACGACCTCCCACCCCAGGCCGTAGTCGGCCACGGACTGGAGGTAGCCCCGCAGGTAGGCGCTGTCGCCGAGCTGGCCGACCATGGCCGCGGAGTCGCCGATCCCGGAGATCCGGTACGGCGGGGAGTACGGCACGCCGTGGAGGATCACGGTGTTGCCCACGCACTTGATGCCGGTGGTGGTGATGATCCGCTGACCCTGGATGGTGACGGCCTCTGCCCCGCCGGCCCACATCGCGTTGACGACCGCCTGCAGGTCCTGCTGGTGCACCAGCGCGTTCTGGCGGTCCTCCCCGGCGGCGTCGCGGCCCTCCTCGGGCGCGTCGTCGAGCACCACCGTGAGCCCCGGCCCTGCCACGGCCCGGAGCCCGGCCGGGTTCTCGAGCGCGGTGATGCGCCGCTCCAGCCGGGTCAGCTCCCGGCTCTGCAGCCCTGCGCTCAGCTCGGCGATGTCGGAGTTCAGGTCCGTGATGTCCTGCTGGAGCGCCTCGACGCGCTGGCTCTGCTGCTCGGCCAGGTCGGCCAGCGACTGGTAGCGCTCGGGGCGCAGGTCGGTGCCGTTGCTGTTGACCGCGCTCGCGACCAGCAGCAGCCCCGCGCCGGCGAAGGCGAGGGGCTTGGCCACCCGCCAGCCGGCGTGCCGGTCACCCCGCGTCTCCGCCCGCCGCCTCGCGGCGCGACGCAGCCGCCGGAAGGACTCCGGCAGGCCGGCGACGACGGGGCGGGGGTGCGGCACGGTGGCTCCGGGACGGGGTCGGTGGCGGGCGGGCGGACGCTCGGGGGACGCTCGGGGGGAGCCGAGCCGGTGGATCGGCCCGGGCGTGCGCGGCCGGTGGTGTCCGGTGCGACGGCCCCCGGCGACTACGCTAGCCGACGCGGCCCCACGAGGCCCCGGCGTGCCCGGGCCCCCGCGACGGCCCGCCGACCGACCCACCGTGCCGAGGAGAAACCGTGCCCAAGTCCCGTCCTTCCACCCTGGCCGCCGAGCCCCGCGGGTCCTCGACCTCGGTGGTGCGGATGGCGCTCGTCGTGCTGCTCGTCGGCGTCGGCATCGCCTGGGTCACCTACTACCTGGCCTCTGCGCAAGACAGCGGCAAGCCGGCCTGGATGGCCGACCTGGGCGACTGGAACCTCGCCATCGGCTTCGGGGCGATCTTCCTGGGACTCGGGCTCTCCGCCCACCCGCGCTCACCCCTCGGTCGCGGCCGCGGGGTCGTCGTCGGGATGCTCGGCTGCTTCCTCATCGGGCTGGTGTGGATCGTCGTCTACTACGTCACCGGCCAGGACCTCGAGCTGCCCGTCATCACCGACCTCGGCAACTACAACCTGCTGGTCGGAATCGGCTTCATGGCCACGGGGTTCGTGTTCGCCACCCGCTGGGAGTGAGCCCGGGTTCTCCCCAGCTGTGGACACACCTGGGGACAATGACACCGGTGTAGTTTCTCCACAGTAGTTATCCCCAGTGTGGATAACCTGCCGCTGCGCTCGGTGCGCGCAGCCAGGCCGCGCGCCGCTGCCTCGGGAGGGTCATTCCCCGGGTCCGGGCACGCCAAACCGGCGCGGGCAGCGGATGCTCGCGCCGGTCTGGACCGGTGGCGGTCGCCGGGCCGGGACAGGTCGGGCGGGGTCAGGCGGGGTCAGGCGGGGTCAGGTCAGGGTGAGGGTGCGCACCGCGATCGCCGCGAGCGTCAGCAGACCGACCACGGTGAGCCCGGCGACCTGCCAGGCCGTCCGCCGTCGCCGCGGCGCGTAGACCAGCACGCCGCCGATCACGAGGCCCCCGACGAAGCCGCCCAGGTGACCCTGCCAGGAGATGAAGCTCGACCCGAGCACGGTGATGACCAGGTTGATCGCGACGAGCGTCAGCAGCGACTGCACGTCGCCCTTGACCTTGACCGCCACCACGAGCAGCGCGCCCATCAGGCCGAAGATGGCGCCCGAGGCGCCGATGGTCAGCGAGTTCGGGGCCGAGAGCCAGTAGACCGCGGCCGACCCCACCAGCCCCGACATCAGGTAGAGCGCCAGGAACCGGGCCCGACCCAGCAGCAGCTCGAGCTGCGGCCCGAGGATGAACAGCGCGAGCATGTTGAAGCCGATGTGCCAGATCTCGACGTGGGTGAACATCGAGGTCACCAGCTGCCAGACGGCACCGTCGGCCACGCCCTCGACCAGCGTGGGCCGGCCCTCGATGACGAGGCCGGTGCGCAGCGGCACCAGCGCCAGCTTCGACAGCAGCACGCTGCCGACCCCGCCGGCGGCCAGCACGAGCACGAAGATGCTCACGTTGGCCGCGATGAGCAGCTGGGTCACGGCCCCGGGTCGGGTCGGCCGCGTCCCGCCGTACGCCGTGCGCGCCTGGCGGGTGCTGCGGGCGCCCTCGGCGACGCAGTCGGGGCACTGGAACCCGACTGCCGCCGACCGCATGCAGTCCGGGCAGATCGGGCGCTCGCACCGCTGGCACCGGATGTAGGTCTCCCGGTCGCTGTGGCGGTAGCAGGTCGGCGTCTGGGCGACCTGCCCCGGACCGGGTTGGTCCACGCTCAGCGCTCCTCGACCTCCACCGACTCCACGACCACCGCGTCGACGGGACGGTCCATCGAGCCGGTCTCGGTCGTGGCGATCGCGTCGACGACGTCGCGGGAGGCCTGGTCGGCCACCTCGCCGAAGATCGTGTGCTTCATGTTCAGGTGGGGCGTGCGGCCGACCGTGATGAAGAACTGCGAGCCGTTGGTGCCCGGGCCGGCGTTGGCCATGGCCAGCAGGTAGGGGCGGTCGAACTGCAGCTCGGGGTGGAACTCGTCCTTGAAGGTGTAGCCCGGACCGCCGCGACCGTCGCCGCGCGGGCAGCCGCCCTGGATCATGAAGCCGTCGATCACCCGGTGGAAGGTGAGGCCGTCGTAGAAGCGACCGGTCTTCTTCTCGCCCGAGGTGGCGTCGGTGAACTCCTTCTCACCGGTCGCGAGGCCCACGAAGTTGCCGACCGTGGTCGGGGCGTGGTCGGGGAAGAGCTTGAGGGTGATGTCGCCGCGGTTGGTCTTGAAGGTCGCGTAGGTGTCGGCCACGGGGGCACGCCTTTCGTGGAGCGGGGGGCAGGCTGCGCACGTCGTCCGGCGCTGCCGCACGGGGTCCCCCCGATCTTGTCACGTCCTCCCCAAAAGGGTTTCCTCGGTCGGTGCCTCGGGCAAGGATGGGACGGGTCCCGGCATCGCGCCCGGACGCCCTCGGGCACCACACACTTAGGAGAGCCACTGATGGGTTTGAGGAAGTCTTCATCGAAGGTCGATGTGGCCAGGCACCAGGCACAGGCCGCCGCCGCGGGGCTGAAGGTGCAGGCCGCCGACGCCCGTGACCGCGTGGGTCCCGCCGTCGCGGACGCCCGCGACCGCGTCGGTCCCACCCTGCTCGACGCCCGCGACCGCGTCGCACCGACGCTCGCCGACGCGCGTGACCGGGTCGGTCCCGCCCTCTCGGACGCCCGCGACCGCGTCGGTCCGGCCGTGTCGGAGGCCCGTGGCTTCGTCGCGCCCGCCGTGGCGGAGGCCAAGGACAAGCTCGCCGACCTGACCGAGACCGTGGCGACGAAGCTGGACGACGCGCTGCCCGACGACCGCACCCCGGACTTCGTCAAGCAGGCCTCCTCCAACGGACGCGCGCCCGGCAAGTTCAAGACCATCGTGGCCCTGCTCGGCCTCGGCTTCCTGGCCGCGTTCGTGGCCAGCAAGCGCGCCGCCCAGAAGGAGCCGGTCTGGCAGCAGCCCTCGTCGGCCCCGCGCCCCGCGCCGCCGACCGCAGCGGGCTCCGCCGCGTCGGCCGCGACGTCCGGCGCCGCCTCGGGCGGGCCCTCGGCCGCCGACAACGCCGGGGGCAGCCCCGACGAGGCCGCGGCCGATGCCGCCGAGACCGCGCACACCCCCACCACGCCCGACGAGCCCGTGGAGGTCGTGGACCTCGAGGACAAGAAGGACTGACACCCCCTGGTCGACCGGCGACGCCCCGACCCTTCCGTGCGGAGGGTCGGGGCGTCGTTCACGTCCGGACCGGGTCCCGGAGCTCCGGGTGGGCCGCGTGGACGGCGCGGGTGGCCCGACGCTCGGCCCAGAACGACAGGATCGGCACGGTGCCGGCCAGCAGCGTGCCCAGCGTGAAGCCGAGCCCCCACCGCTCGCGGCGCGACAGGACGAAGGCGACGAGCACGAAGATCATGTAGAGCCAGCCGTGGGCCACCCCCAGGTAGGTGGAGATCGCGTCGCCCACCTGCTGGGGCTCGCTGCCGACCGGGAACCACGACGGGTCGAGCAGGTGCGCCTCGTTCAGCGGCAGTCCGACGAGGCAGAGGACCACCAGCAGGACTCCCACGATCCCGGCCATGGTGCGGTAGGCCGTCAGCAGGCCGCGGGGGGCCTCGTCGGTCGGGTCGGGAGGGGTCGGTGCGGAGGCGCTCACACCTCCGACGCTATCCGAGGCTCCTCGCCGGTCTGGGCGCGGGCGGTGGCCAGCTCGTCGCGGCTCCACCGCCACCACACCACCACCGCGAAGCAGCCGAAGATCCACCACTGCACGCCGTAGAGCAGGTTGCGCAGGCCGGTCGAGGCCGGCGGGCTCGGCAGCGCGGACGGCGTGACCGGCTCCAGGCTGCCGCGCACGGCGGCCGGCTCGTCGAGGATGACGAAGGCGCTGTAGAGGTCCTGCTCGAGCCGGGGCACGAAGTCCGGGATCCGCAGGGAGGGCAGCACGGCGTCGTCGGGGTCGGTGTCGGTCGAGTCGTCCTGTTCCGCCGGTTGCAGGCGGGCGACCAGGCTCGCCGTACCCGTGGGCGGGGAGAGGTCGGGGGCGGGGTCCTCGGACCAGCCCAGCACCACCGGGACGACGCTCGCGTCAGCGGCGCACGGCTCGGCCTCGCACACCGCGAAGGGTACGACGACCCAGCGGCCGAGGTCCCCGTGCTGCAGCCGTCCCGTCACCTCGACGGTGTCCTCGGGCAGCCAGCGCCCGCTGAGGGTCACGGGACGACCTGCGTCGTCGGTCGGGAACGCGTCGTCCGGGCCGATGACCGAGGCGAGCGGCACCGGCTCGGCGTCGGCCAGGGCCTCGACCCGGTCCTCCCGGTGGCCCTGCCAGGCCCCGACCTGCCAGAACCCGAGCCAGGTCGTCGCGAGCACGGCGAGCACGAGGCCGGTGTGCAGCACCAGCATGCGCGCGGTCAGCCACTCCCGCCACCCGGCGTTCACGGTCGAGGGAGCGGTGGTCAGCGTCGATCAGCCCGCGAGGTGCCCGGCGTGGTTCAGGACCGCGATGCAGTGGTCCACGAGCTGCTCGCGGGTGACCTGCATGCCGCCCTCGAGGTAGGCGTAGAAGAGCGCGGTGAGCGAGCCCAGCAGGCCCACGGAGATGAGGGTGCGCTGCTCGGCGGGCGTGGAGCGGGGCAGCTTGCTGCGGATCAGCTCCCCGAGCGCGGGCAGCAGCGCCTGCGACGGCTGCGCGAGGACCGCCTCGGTCAGCGGTGCGACGAGCAGCACCCGACCCTTGCGGCGGTCGTCGACCATGAGGGTCACCAGCGCCTCGATGCTGCGCCGCGCCACCTCGGCCGGGTCGCCCTCGGAGGCGGCCTCGTCGAGGACCTGGCGGACCTCGTCGGCCAGCTCCTCGTAGACCGCGAGCACCAGCGCGTCGCGGTCGGGGAAGCTCTCGTAGAAGTAGCGCTCGGTCAGCTGGGCCGAGCGGCACGCCGCCCGCACCGAGAGCGTGGCGCCGGGGGTGCCGAGCAGGTCGAGCCCGACCTCCACCAGCTTCTCGCGACGCGCTTTCTGACGGGTCGCCAGCGTGGTCCCGCCCCAGATCCTGGGGGTGTCGGTCGATGCAGTGTTCACAGTGGGTGTCCCTCCCTGGGAGAAGCCAGAGGACGAAAGCCGCTTGTGGCCCCCTCTCGCCCTCCACCCCCATCATCCCCCGAGCGTCCCCGAAGGACAAAAGCGCCGCCCCGCGCAGGCCCGACCGCCCTACGATGGGCGGGTGCCGCTGCGACTCGCCATCGTCAACGACTACGAGGTCGTGGTCCGGGGCCTGGCCGACATGCTCGCTCCCTTCGCCGACGAGGTGAGCGTCGTGGAGCTCAACACCTCCGTGCCGGTCAACCAGCCCGTCGACATCGCGCTCTTCGACACTTTTGCCCAGCGTCCCGAGGACGGGCCCGGCGTCGCCGACCTGCTGGCCGACCCGCTGGTGGGCCGGGTCGTGGTCTACACCTGGAACATCGAGACCCGCTTCCTCGACGGCAGCCTCCACGGCGAGGTCGCGGCGTACCTGTCGAAGACCCTGTCGGCCGACGAGCTGGTCGCCGCGCTGCGTGCTGTGCACGCGGGCGAGCGGCTGGTGGTCGCCGACCCGGCGGACGTCCCGGTGCTCACCGGCGACTGGCCGGGCCGGTCGGAGGGCCTGACCGCCCGGGAGGCCGAGGTGGTCGCGCTGATCACCCAGGGCCTGAGCAACGCCGAGATCGCCCTCCGGGCGTCGCTGTCGATCAACTCGGTGAAGACCTACATCCGCAGCAGCTACCGCAAGATGGGCGTGACGAGCCGGACCACCGCGGTGCTGTGGGGCCTGGAGCACGGCTTCGCCCCCGACCGCACGCGCGTCACCGCCCCCACCGCCTCCAGCGCCTGAGAGCAGGCTGAGAATCCGGGCCGCACGTGGTGCGGGACACATCCGGACGTCGCCGGACCGCGAACCCGTCCTGACAACGTGCATCGTCGCCTGGGTCGCCTCGACCCGGATCCCGTCGGTGCCGAAGCTGACGGAGGTTGCGATGAGAACCAGATCCATGCGAGCAGTGGCGGGAGGGTCGGTGGCGGGACTCGCCGTCGGCGTCCTCTCGGTGACCGCTGCCCCGGCGAGCGCCGCGACGTACGAGGTCGACAGCGAAGCGGAGCTGAGGGACGCAGTGGCCGCGGCGAACGCCAGCCCCGGCCTCGACGTCATCCGCCTGACCGGGTCCGTCACCCTCGGAACGCCGCCCACGGGAGAGGCGGACGGGCCGGCCGCGGGCGACCTCGACCTGACCGACGACCTGCGCGTGGTGGGCAGCAACGAGACCATCGACGCCGCCGGCACGGACCGCGTCTTCGACGTCCCGGCCGGTGTCTCGCTGTCGCTCGAGGACCTGGTGCTGCGCAACGGGCTGCCCGCCACCGGCTCCAGCGGCGGCGCCGTCCGCAGCGCCGGCACCCTGGAGGTCCTCGACACCCTGTTCGTCGACAACGCCGCGCGGGGCACCGGCGCCAGCGGTGGCGCCATCTTCAACGACGGAGGAAGCCTGACGGCCGTGTTCTCCCGGTTCCGCGCGAACACCGCCGACCGCGCGGGCGGCGCCATCGAGGCGCTGGCCGGCACCACCCGCGTCGAGGGCTCCCGCATGACCGGCAACACGACCGGGACCATGCCGGGCAACGGCGGCGGCGTCCACCTGACCGGCGCCGGGACCGTCGACGTCGTCGACACGGTCGTCATCGGCAACACGGCCGGCTCGGAGGGCGGTGGTCTGTGGAACAGCAGCACCGGGACGATGCGGGTCGTCGACACCTACCTGACCGAGAACACCGCGCGCGGAGCGGCCGCCGACAACGGCGGCGGGGCGCTCTTCAACGACGGTGGCGTGCTCGTCGTGCGCGGCAGCCTCGTCGAGGACAACGAGGCCACCGGCGCCGCCGGCTCCGGCGGCGGACTGCTGAACCTCGGCGAGGCACGCGTGCGCAGCTCCGAGCTGATCGACAACCGGGCCCGGCGTGCCGGCGGTGCGATCGAGGCGGTCGGCGGCACCACGGCCCTGACCAGGGTGAGCATGGTCGGCAACACCACCGGGGCAGCCCCCGGCAACGGCGGCGGACTGCACCTCACCGGTGCCGGCGACGTCAGCGTGACCGACAGCCTGGTCAGCGAGAACCGCGCCGCCAACGAGGGCGGCGGGCTGTGGAACAGCGCCGACGGCACCATGCGGGTCAGCGGCACCACGGTGTCCGACAACGTGGCGAACGGTGACGCCTCCGACAGCGGCGGCGGCGGGCTCTACAACGACGGCGGCGACCTGAGCGTCAGCGGCGGCACCGCCGTCCTCCGCAACCAGGCGCCGGGCACGTCCGGCTCGGGCGGCGGCATCCTGGACAACCAGGGCACGCTGTCGGTCACCGGCTCTCGGGTGGTCGACAACTCCGCGACCCGCGCGGGCGGCGGCATCGAGACCAACGCCGGCCAGGTCGAGCTGCGCAACGTGCGGCTGCTGCGCAACACGACGGGCGCGAACCCCGGCAACGGCGGCGGGCTGCACGTCACCGGCGCGGCGGTCGTGGAGTACGTCGGCGGGCTCGTGCAGGGCAACGTCGCAGCCTTCCAGGGCGGAGGCCTGTGGAACTCCAGCACCGGCGTTCTCACGGTCCGCGACGTCACGGTCCGGCGCAACCAGGCCGAGCGGCGTCCGAACCTCTACAACGACGGTGGCGCCTTCACCGTCGACGGGCGTCCGGTCCCCGTCGGCTGATCCACCCGGTCCCACCGGACGCAGGCCGTCGAACGGCGGTCGGCGGGTCACCCCGCCGGCCGCCCCCGGGCCGCGACCAACGAGTCGTGCGTACATGAGCGACGTCTCGCACGCACACGAGCGACGCTTCGCATGGACACGAGTGCGCTTCGCGGGTGGGGTGTTGGTGTTGGTGGAGCCAAGGGGACTCGAACCCCTAACCCCCTGCTTGCAAAGCAGGTGCGCTACCAATTGCGCCATGGCCCCGGGACGGTGACCCAGCCGGACCGACCAGCCGGTCACCCGGAGAGCGTCAGCTGCTCCGCTTGACGCTGTCGGTGGCCTCGGCCCAGAGCGCCTGCTCGTGCTGGGTCTCCTTGGCCTTGGTGAGGGCCACCACGCCGCCGACGACGGCCGCGGCGAGAAGAACGATCTTCTTCATGGGGGTCCTTTCCTCGAGTGGGCCTAACAGGACTTGAACCTGTGACCTCTTCCTTATCAGGGAAGCGCTCTAACCGTCTGAGCTATAGGCCCGCACACAGGCGGCCAGGACATGTTCGCCTGGCCGACGAGGAAGATTACCGCACCCGCGGCGCCGCTCCCAAACCGAGCCCGGCCCGCCGTACGCCGCTCCGTCGCGCGCCGGGTGCCGGGACCGCTGGACTCAGCGCTCCTCCTCCGCGAAGACGATCTCCAGGCCGCCCAGGAGCGCGGCGGCGAGGTTGTAGAGGAAGGCTCCGAGGGTGGCCACGACGGTGATGAGGAAGACGTCGACGACCGCCAGCAGCATGGTGATGCCCATGATCCGACTCGTGCCCAGGTAGTCCTCGATCGCGAAGTCGCCACCGGTGTCGCCGGCCACGTCGGCCACCGCGCGGTTGATCGAGTCCCAGACGCCGGCCGCGCCCAGCACCGACCAGACGATGCCGACCGCGACCACCGTGACGATGCCGATCGCGATCGAGAGCAGGAACGCGGTCTTCATCACCGACCACGGGTCGATGTGGGTCAGCCGCAGCCGGGCTCGGCGCACCCGGCGCGGCGCGGGGCGCGCGCCCGAGCCGCGGCCGGCCTTCGTGACGGGCGAGGTGCTCCCGGTTGTCGACGTCGCCGATGTCGCCGCCGTGTCGTCGTTGCGCGAGCCCCGACCGCTGTCACGGGCCTTCGAGACCGCGGCCGCGACCCGCTCCTGGCCCCGGCTGAGGCTGCTCTGCCCCTGGGGGCTCGACGACCCGGTCGTCCCCGCACCGCTGCTGCGGTCGGGGGCGGCGGGCCTGTCGTCGGTGCGCCGGTCAGCCATCAGGACTCCTCTGTCTCCGGCCCGTCCTGCGGGCCGTCATCGGTGGCTCCACCGTCGATTGTGGCATCACCGGGGTCACCGGCGTCCTCGGTGTCCCCGGTGGCGGGGGTGATCGCCTCCGTGACCGGCTCGGTCACCGGGTCGGTCCCGCCGGTCGCCTCCATCGTGGACTCCACGCTGCGAGCGACCACCGCGACGGCATCGCCCTCCTTGACGCCCACGAACTTCACGCCCTTGGTGTCCCGGCTGGTGGCCCGCAACGAGTCGTCGATCGCGCTGCGCGTGACCTGGCCGGACTGCTTGATGGCCAGCACCTCGTCGCCGTCGACGACGATGAAGCCGCCGACCAGGTTGCCGCGGTCGTCGTCCTGCTTCATCGTCTTGATGCCCAGGCCGCCACGCGACTGCAGGCGGTACTCCTCGATGCGGCTGCGCTTGGCGAAGCCGCCGTCGGTGATGGTGAAGACGAACTGCGGGAGCGTGTCGTCGTCCTCCGCGTGCGGGCGGATCACCGACATCGACAGCAGGCTGTCCTCGCCGCGGAAGTCCATGCCCTTCACGCCCGAGGTGGCCCGTCCCATCGGCCGCAGCTGGCTGTCGTCGGCCCGGAACCGGATGGCCTGGCCCTTGCGCGAGATCAGCAGGATGTCGTCGTCGGGACCGCACAGCTCGGCGCCGATCAGCTCGTCGTCGTCCTCGCGGAAGTTGATCGCGATGACGCCGGCCTGCCGGGGCGAGTTGTAGTCGCCCAGCCGGGTCTTCTTGACCAGACCGGTGCGCGTGGCCAGCACGAGGTACGGCGCCTGCTCGTAGTCGCGGATCGCGAGCACCTGGGCGATGCTCTCGTCCGGCTGGAAGCTCAGCAGCCCGGCCACGTGACCACCCTTGGCGTCGCGCGAGGCCTCCGGGAGGTTGTAGGCCTTGGTCCGGTAGACGCGGCCGGCGGTGGTGAAGAACAGCAGCCAGTGGTGGTTGCTCGTCGCCATGAAGTGCTCGACGACGTCGTCACCGCGCAACGTGGCGCCGCGCACGCCCTTGCCGCCGCGCTTCTGCGTCCGGTAGAGGTCGGCGCGGGTGCGCTTGGCGTAGCCGCCGCGGGTGATCGTGACGACCAGCTCCTCGTCGGGGATCAGGTCCTCCATCGAGAGGTCCCCGTCCGCGGCGATGATCTGCGAGCGTCGGTCGTCGCCGAACTTGTCGACGATGGCGCTCAGCTCGTCGGAGACGATCTGGCGCTGCCGCTCGGGGCTCTCGAGGATGTCACGCAGGTCGGCGATGATCGTCTCGAGCTCCTCGAGGCGGTCCACGATCTTCTGCCGCTCCAGCGCCGCCAGGCGACGCAGCTGCATGTCGAGGATCGCGGTCGCCTGCACCTCGTCGATGTCGAGCAGCGCCATCAGGCCCTGGCGGGCCTCGTCGACGTCGGGGCTGCGCCGGATCAGGTCGATCACGTCGTCCAGCGCGTCGAGGGCCTTCACCAGGCCCCGGAAGATGTGGGCCTCCTCCTCGCGCTTGCGCAGGCGGTAGCGCGTCCGACGCTGGATGACCTCGATCTGGTGGGTGATCCAGTGGCTGACGAACTGGTCCAGCGTCAGGGTGCGCGGCACGCCGTCGACCAGCGCCAGCATGTTGCAGGCGAAGTTGGTCTGCAGCTCGGTGTGCTTGAAGAGGTTGTTGAGCACCACGCGGGCCACCGCGTCGCGCTTGAGCACGACGATCAGCTGCTGGCCGGTGCGGTGCGAGGTGTTGTCCTTGACGTCCGCGATCCCCTGGATCTTGCCGGAGTCGGCGAGCTCGGCGATCTTCATCGCCAGGTTGTCGGGGTTCACCTGGTAGGGCAGCTCGGTGATGACCAGCTGGGTGCGCCCCCGGGCGTCCTCGTCGACGTCGACCACGGCGCGCATCTGCACCGACCCGCGGCCGGTCCGGTAGGCCTGGTCGATGCCGTGGCGACCCACGATCAGCGCCTTGGTCGGGAAGTCCGGTCCCTTGACCCGCTCGAGCAGCGCCTCGAGGAGCTCCTCGCGCGTCGCCTCGGGGTGCGCCAGGGCCCACTGCACGCCGTCGGCCACCTCGCGCAGGTTGTGCGGCGGGATGTTCGTCGCCATGCCCACCGCGATGCCAGCGCTGCCGTTGACCAGCAGGTTCGGGTAGCGGGCCGGCAGGATCGCCGGCTCCTGCGAGCGACCGTCGTAGTTCGGGGTGAAGTCGACGGTGTCCTCGTCGATGTCGCGCACCATCTCCATGGCCAGCGGCGCCATCTTGCACTCGGTGTAGCGCATGGCCGCCGCGGGGTCGTTGCCCGGCGAGCCGAAGTTGCCCTGGCTGGAGACCAGCGGGGCCCGCATCACCCACGGCTGCGCGAGACGCACCAAGGTGTCGTAGATCGCCGAGTCGCCGTGGGGGTGGTACTGACCCATGACCTCGCCGACCACGCGCGCACACTTCGAGAAGCCCCGGTCGGGCCGGTAGCCGCCGTCGTACATCGCGTAGAGCACGCGTCGGTGCACCGGCTTCAGGCCGTCCCGGACGTCGGGCAGCGCGCGCCCGACGATCACGGTCATGGCGTAGTCGATGTACGAGCGCTGCATCTCGACCTGCAGCTCGACGGGCTCGATCCGCCCGCCCAGCGGCTCCATCGGCGGGATCTCAGTCATCGGTCACTCCTCGTGGCAGCGAGCGCGTCCTGCGCCCAGGTCGGGAACGGGACCGGGGTGGTCCGGTGGGGCGCGCGGCTGCGTGGCCGGGCGCGCATCAAAGAGGCGTGGCGTCTCGTCGCCGAGGGCGACCCGAGCGGAAGCCCCGGACGACACGGCGACAGCGCGTCTGGCCAGGCAGCCGGCGGCCCGCCGGACCACCCCACCCCGCATCGCCCGGTGGGATCAGATGTCAAGGAACCGCACGTCCTTGGCGTTGCGCTGGATGAACGAGCGCCGCTGCTCGACGTCCTCGCCCATGAGGACGGAGAACATCTCGTCGGCCTGGGCGGCGTCCTCGAGCTGGACCTGCAGGAGCAGGCGGTTGTCGGGGTCGAGGGTGGTGTCCCAGAGCTCGTCGGGGTTCATCTCGCCGAGGCCCTTGTAGCGCTGGACCGGGTTCTCCTTGGGCAGCTTCTTGCCGGCGGCGAGGCCGACGCGCATCACGGCGTCGCGCTCGGCGTCGGAGTAGACGAACTCGTGCTCGTGCGGCTTGTTCCAGCGCAGCCGGTAGAGCGGGGGCTGCGCGAGGTAGACGTAGCCGTGCTCGATGAGCGGCTTCATGAAGCGGAACAGCAGCGTGAGCAGCAGGGTCCGGATGTGGTGACCGTCAACGTCGGCGTCGGCCATCATCACGATCTTGTGGTAGCGGACCTTCTCGATGTCGAACTCTTCGTGGATGCCGGTGCCGAGAGCGGAGATGATCGCCTGGACCTCGTTGTTGGCCAGCACCTTGTCGATGCGGGCCTTCTCGACGTTGAGGATCTTGCCGCGGATCGGGAGGATCGCCTGGATGCGCGGGTCGCGCCCACCCTTGGCCGAGCCGCCGGCCGAGTCACCCTCGACGACGAAGATCTCGCACTCGGCGGGGTTGGTCGACTGGCAGTCGGCGAGCTTGCCGGGCAGGCCGCCGCCGCCGAGCAGGCCCTTGCGCGAGCGGGCCAGCTCGCGGGCCTTGCGGGCCGCGATGCGGGCCTGGGCCGCGGACATGGCCTTGCGGACGATGTCCTTGCCCTCGGCGGGGTTGGCCTCGAGCCAGTGGCCGAGCTGGTCGTTGGCCACGCGCTGGACGAAGCCCTTGACCTCGGTGTTGCCGAGCTTGGTCTTGGTCTGCCCCTCGAACTGGGGCTCGCCGAGCTTGACCGACACGATCGCGGTCAGGCCCTCGCGCACGTCGTCGCCGGAGACCCGGTCCTCGCGCTTCTTGATCAGGCCCCACTCCTCGCCCCAGTTGTTCATCAGCGACGTCAGGGCGGAGCGGAAGCCCTCCTCGTGGGTGCCGCCCTCGTGGGTGTTGATCGTGTTGGCGAAGGTGTGGACCGACTCGGTGTAGCCGGTGTTCCACTGCATCGCGACCTCGAGGCTCAGGCCGGCGTCGGACTCCAGGGCCGTCTCGGCCTCGAAGCTGATGATGCTGGGGTGGGCCGGGTCGCGTCGCTTGTTGAGGTGCTCGACGTAGTCGACGAGGCCCCGCTCGAACTTGAAGGTCCGCTCCAGCCCGCCGGTGGACCCGCGCTGCGCGTCGGAGGCGTCGGCCTGGTCGACGGTGTTGTCGACCGTCCCGTCCTCGACCGCGTCGGCGATCTCGTCGGCCTGCCGGCGGTGGTCGCGCACGACGATCTCGAGACCCTTGTTGAGGAACGCCATCTCGCGGAAGCGGTTGGTGATGGTCTCGAAGCTGAAGTCGGTGGTCTCGAAGACCTCCTCGCTCGGCCAGAACCGCGTCGTGGTGCCGGTCTCGTCGGTCGCCTCGTGCTTGAGCAGCTCGCCGTCGGGGACGCCGAAGGCGAAGCCCTGGGTCCAGCGGAAGCCGTCGCGCTTGATGTCGACCTCGACGCGACGGCTGAGCGCGTTGACGACCGAGACGCCGACGCCGTGCAGGCCGCCGGACACCTTGTAGCCGCCGCCGCCGAACTTGCCGCCCGCGTGCAGGACGGTCAGCACGACCGTGACCGCGGGGATGCCCTCGACCGGGTGGATGTCGACCGGGATGCCGCGGCCGTTGTCGACGACCTCGACGCCGCCGTCCTCGAGCAGCGTCACGACGATGCGGTCGCAGTGACCGGCCAGCGCCTCGTCGACGGAGTTGTCGACGACCTCCCACACCAGGTGGTGCAGGCCGCGCTCACCGGTCGAGCCGATGTACATGCCGGGTCGCTTGCGGACCGCCTCGAGGCCCTCGAGGACCTGGATGGCGGAGGCGTCGTACGACGGGAGCGCAGCGGCCGAGGCGGCGGGGATGGCCTGGAGGGCGGCCGCGGCTTCGGGGCTGATGTCGTCTGACGGGGTTGAGGCGGGCGTGGTCGGAGTGTCGTCGGGCACGAACCGTCCTGACTGCTCAAAGGAGTGGAGGCACAGCGAAGGTCGTCCCTCTCAGTGGCTGACGGGGGAACGACCTCGTCGTCCCACCTTACCTCTCAGAGGCCCGGAATCGGAGGTCGGGCATGCCCAATCTGGGGACGACGCCCTGAAATTGCCCGGTTGTGGGCCTCACAGGGCCGTCCAGGGCCCTTGACAGGGGGCGTCGTGAGTCCCCATACCGGCCAGCGGGCGTTCCGGGGCCCTGTCCGGCGCCTGCGGCTCCTGGCGCTCGGGCCGATCAGCCGTAGGTGTCGCGCGGCCCGCGCCCGCCCCGCACCGACCGCCGGCCGTGGCTCCAGGTCGGCGCGGACGGCCCGCGCACCTCGATGAAGGTGACCGTGCCCTCCCCCAGCTCGCCGTTGAGCCGCTTGAGCACCGTGGGCGCCAGCAGCCGCATCTGGGTCGCCCAGGCCGTCGAGTCCGTCTGCACCACGAGGCGGCCGCCGTCGGTGGCGTCGTCCTTGCGGAAGGAGACCGGCTGGGCGTGCTGGGCGACCTGGTCACCGACGATGGCGCCCCACCGCGAGAACACCCCGTGCACGCGGACGTCCTGCTCCCAGCCCTGCTGGGAGATGAAGCGACCGATGGTGGAGTCGAGGGTCTGGGGGTCGCGGTCGTCGGGGTGGGAGCCGGAGGCCTGCGGGTCCACGCGCCGTCCGCGCCGACGTCCTCCCGCGCCGCCGGAGCGCCCGCCCTGCCCGCGCCGGGCGTCGCCGGGTCGGCCCGGCCGCGACGCGAGCCCCCGCGCGATGCTGCGCGCCAGGTCCAGGCCGGTGTCGCGGTGGGGCTCCTCCTCGGGGGCGTTCTCGGCCGCCTCCCGACTGGCGCCGGTCGGGGCGCCCGACGGCTCCTCACGTCCCTCGCGGGCCTCGTCCCGGTCCCGCCCGCGCTGCCCCTCCTGCTCAGCCATCGCCGCCTCCTGTGACCAGGTCGCGGACCTGCAGGCGGGTGCCGCTCAGCACCTCGGGCACGTCCGCCTCCACCGCGGCGGTCACCAGCACCTGCTCGGCGTCGGAGACCAGCTCGGCCAGCCGGTCACGCCGGGCCACGTCGAGCTCGGCGAACACGTCGTCGAGGATCAGGACCGGGTCGTCGCCGTCGGCCTTGAGCAGCTCGTACGACGCCAGCCGGAGCGCGAGCGCGTAGGACCACGACTCCCCGTGGGAGGCGTAGCCCTTCACCGGCAGGGTGCCGACGGCCAGCGCCAGCTCGTCGCGGTGGGGACCGACCAGGGTCACGCCCCGGGCCAGCTCCTCGCGCCGCCGGGCCGTCAGCGCCTCCTGGAACGAGACGGCGAGCGCCTCCCGGTCGAGGCCGCCGCCGGGGTCGCCACCCATGTCGCCAGCAGGGTCGTCCTGGTCGTCGCCGGGCGCGCTGGTGAGGGGGACCGAGGGCACGTAGTCCACCAGCGCCTCGGAACGGGCCGCGTCCTTGGCGACCTCGGCGTACGCCTGGGCGACCAGCGGGCGCAGGGAGGTAACCATCGCGGCCCGGACCGCGGTGATCTCGGCGCCCAGCCGCACCAGCTGGTCGTCCCAGACGGCGAGCGTGCTCTCGAAGTACTCGCTGGGGCGGCGGCGGTCCTGCCCGGCGTTCTTCAGCAGCGCGTTGCGCTGGCGCAGCACCTTGTCGTAGTCGCCGCGGACCCCCAGCAGCCGCGGCGTCCGCAGCACCATGAGGTCGTCGAGGAAGCGTCGGCGGTCCGACGGGTCGCCCTTGACCAGCGCGAGGTCCTCGGGCGAGAACAGCACGGTGCGGACCAGGCCGGCGATGTCGCGGGCCCGGGGCAGCGGGGAGCGGTTGATCCGGGCCCGGTTGGAGCGGCCCGGGTTGATCTCGACCTCGAGCACCGCCTGGCGGCCGTCCTTGACGACGGCGGCCCGCACCACTGCCTGCTCGGCGCCCTGCTTGACCAGGGGCGCGTCGCTGGAGACCCGGTGCGACGAGAGCCGCGCCAGGTAGTCGATGGCCTCGACGATGTTGGTCTTGCCCTGCCCGTTGCTGCCCACGATCGCCGTGGGTCCCGGGGTCAGGGGCAGGTCGAGGGCGTCGTAGGAGCGGAAGGCGTGCAGCGTGAGGTGCGCGACGTGCACGTCGTACGCCTCAGGAGCCGGTCGGGCTCCCGCCCGACCCCTGACCGCCCGCGTGACCACCGGCGTCGCCCGCCGGCGGCCCGGCGTGCACGGCGTGACCGCCGAACTGGTTGCGCATCGCCGCCACGGCCTTCATGGCCGGGCTGTCCTCCTGCCGGGACACGAAGCGGGCGAAGAGCGACGCCGCGATCGCCGGGGTGGCGACCGCGTGCTCGATGGCCGCCTCGACGGTCCAGCGTCCCTCGCCCGAGTCCTCGGCGTAGCCCTGGATGCCCTGGAGGTCGGTGTCCTCGTCGAGCGCCTGGACGAGGAGGTCGAGCAGCCAGGACCGGATGACGGTGCCCTCGCGCCAGGAGCGGAACACCTCCGTGACGTTGTCGACCATGTCGGCGGCCTGGAGCAGCTCGTAGCCCTCGGCGTAGGCCTGCATGACGGCGTACTCGATGCCGTTGTGGACCATCTTCGAGAAGTGGCCCGAGCCGGCACGGCCGGCGTGGACGAACCCCAGCTCGCCCTCGGGCTTGAGCGCGTCGAAGAAGGGCCTGAGCTGCTCGATGTGCTCGGGAGCACCGCCCGCCATGAGGCCGTAGCCGTTCTCGAGGCCCCAGACCCCGCCCGAGACGCCGCAGTCGACGTAGGCGACGCCGTGGGCGTCGAGCTCCGCGGCGTGGCGCTCGTCGTCGGTCCAGCGGGAGTTGCCGCCGTCGACGACCAGGTCGCCCTCGTCGAGCAGGTCGGCCAGGGCGGTCACCGTCTCGTCGGTGGGCCCACCGGCCGGGACCATGATCCACACGACGCGGGGCTGCGGAAGCGCCTGGACCAGCGCCTCGAGGGACTCGGTGTCGCTGACCTCGGGGTTCCGGTCGTAGCCGACCACCGTCAGCCCGGCGCCCCGCATGCGGTCGCGCATGTTCTTGCCCATCTTGCCCAGGCCGACCATGCCGATGTGGTCGAGCGCCTCCGTGCTCCCGCCCCGGCTCGTCTGCTCACTCATCGGGCCTCAGCTCAGCAGCCGGCGCGGCATCAGGAGGTACTGGAAGTCGGTGTTGCGCTCCCCGTCGAGGTCGGGGACCCCGGTGATGACCGCCGGCTTGGCGGCCTGGGTGAAGGCGAGCTCGACGACCGGCTCCTCGATGGCGGTGAGGCCGTCGAGCAGGAACTGCGGGTTGAAGCCGGTGACGATGCCCTCGCCCTTGACCTGGGCGTCGATCAGCTCGGTCGCCAGCGCCTCGTCGCCGTGCCCGGCGTCGAGGGTCAGCCCGTCGTCGTCGAACTTGAGCTGGACCGCGGTGTTCCGCTCGGCGACCAGCGAGACGCGCTTGACGGCCTCGATCAGCTCGGTGCGGTTGAGACGGGCGGTGGTGGCGTGCTCGGCCGGGAACAGCGTGCGGACCCGGGGGAACTCGCCGTCGAGCAGGCGCGTGGTGGTCCGGCGGAAGCCGCCGCCGACCTCGCCCTCGAAGCCGATGATGCCCTCGCCGGCACCGGTGCCCGACAGGGCGATGGTGACGGTCGAGCCGGAGGTGAGCGCGCGGGCCGTCTCGGCCAGCACCCGGGCCGGCACCAGGGCGTGGGCCTCGACGTCGGTCGGCTGGGGGTCCCAGGAGAGCTCGCGCAGGGAGAGCCGGAAGCGGTCGGTGGCCAGCAGGGAGATGTTGCTCCCGGCGATCTCGATGCGCACACCGGTCAGCACGGGGAGCATGTCGTCGCGACCGGCCGCGGTCACGGCCTGCCCGACGGCCTGGGCGAAGACGTCGCTGCTGACCGAGCCCGTCGACTGCGGCATCGCGGGCAGCGCCGGGTACTCGTCGACCGGCATGGTCTGGAGGGTGAACTTCGCCGAACCGCAGGTCAGCACCACCTTGGCGCCGTCGATCGCCATGTCGACCGGCTTGGCAGGGAGGCTGCGGCAGATGTCGGCCAGCAGCCGGCCGGAGACCAGCGCCTTGCCCTCGTCCTGGACCGTCGCCGGGATCGAGGCCCGTGCGGACGTCTCGTAGTCGAAGGTCGAGAGGACCAGCCCGTCACCGGTGTCGGTGGTCTCGATGAGGAGGCCGGCGAGCACCGGCACGCTGGGACGGACCGGGAGTCCGCGGGCGGCCCACGCCACGGCCTCGGTCAGCACGTCGCGTTCGACTCGGAACTTCACGGCTGCTGCCTCCAAAGAGTTGAGTTGCCCGATCCTGCCACGGCGAGGTCGTTCATCCACAGGTCGGGCGCCCTGGAGGAATTCACCGAGGAGGAGGACATGGGAATTACAGGGTTAGTCGTAGCACCGGTGGAAACTGTGGAGAACCCATGTCGGTGCTGGTCAGCGGCCAGAAGTTGTTCGACGGGGCCTGTGGACGACGCGCCGGGAACAGCGGCCCGGGTGGGGACGACGCCGCGGCCGTCCCCGGCGAACCACATGTTCTCCACAGGCTCTCCCGCGCTCGTCGACGGCCGCCCCCAGGTGGGTGCACATCTTCCACCGGTGTAGTTCATCCCTGCTGGGCCTGCTGCTTGATGCGGTTGGTCAGCTCGGTGACGGTGTTGAACGTGCTGCGCCGCTCGGCGAGCTCGTCGCGGATCCGGTTGTTGGCGTACATCACCGTGGTGTGGTCGCGGCCGCCGAACTGCTGCCCGATCTTCGGCAGCGACAGGTCGGTGAGCTCGCGGCACAGGTACATCGCGATCTGGCGGCCGGTGACGAGGTTGCGCGAGCGGCTGGGCCCGCAGAGGTCGTCGATCGACAGCCCGAAGTACGACGCGGTCTGGGCGATGATCAGCGGCGCGGTGATCTCGGGCTCGTTGCCGTGCGGGATCAGGTCCTTGAGCACGATCTCGGTGAGCGTGAGGTCGACCGGCTGCCCGTTGAGGCTCGCGAAGGCCGTGACCCGGATGAGGGCGCCCTCGAGCTCGCGGATGTTGGTCTGGATCTTGCTGGCGATGAACTCGAGCACGTCCGGCGGTGCGGTCAGCCGCTCGATGGCGGCCTTCTTGCGCAGGATCGCGATGCGCGTCTCCAGGTCCGGCGGCTGCACGTCGGTGATGAGGCCCCACTCGAAGCGGTTGCGCAGCCGGTCCTCGAGCGCCTCGAGGCGCTTGGGCGGACGGTCGGAGGTGATGACGATCTGCTTGTTCGCGTTGTGGAGGGTGTTGAACGTGTGGAAGAACTCCTCCTGCGTCTGGATCTTGCCCTCGAGGAACTGGATGTCGTCGATGAGCAGGACGTCGACGTCGCGGTAGCGTCGGTGGAACATCGAGGTCTTGTCGTCGCGGATCGCGTTGATGAACTCGTTGGTGAACTCCTCGCTGGACACGTAGCGCACCCGCGCGCCGGCGACGAGGCTGCGGACGTAGTGACCGATCGCGTGGAGCAGGTGGGTCTTGCCCAGCCCCGAGCCGCCGTAGATCAGCAGCGGGTTGTAGGCGCGCCCGGGGGCCTCGGCCGCGGCGACCGCCGCGGCGTGGGCGAAGCGGTTGGACGAGCCGATGACGAAGGTCTCGAAGATGTACTTCGGGTTCAGCCGCGCCTCGACGATGCTGCCGGTCGGACGCCCCATGCCGTAGCCGTCGTCGACACCTCGATTTGTCGACTTGTCGGGAAAGGTATCCGTCGACATGGAGACCGGGACCGGGGCGGGCTCGAGCGTGGAGGCGGGCTCCGCGGGGACCGGGAGGTTGTCGTCGACCTCGACCTGGAGGCGGATCGAGCGGCCGAAGGCGTCGGCGAGCGCGTCCTCGAGCCAGGTGCGCAGGCGGCCCTCGAGCCGGGTGCGGGTGAACTCGTCCCCCACCGCGATCGTGGCGATGTTGTCGCGCAGGTGCCGCGGCTGGCTGGCGTTGAGCCACACGCGCTGGTTCGGCGGCAGGTTCTCCACCAGCTGGCGCCAGACCCGGAGCAGGTCGTCCGGTGGGGTGGGGGAGGCGCCGGTCGCCGTGGGGTTCTCGGGGGGAATGCCTGGGGGGTTGCCGCCGAACGTCACGTCGGTTTCGCGTCCTCTCCTGGGCCGAACCGGGGCGCGGCACCCGGGGGCGGCGCGGCCGGGACGACGTGGTGCTCCGAGGGCGGGGTGCCTCGTGAGGTGGTCGTCCACACCCTTATCCACAGGTTGTGCAGCGTGGGAGGGGTCTGGTGTCTCCGGCGAGGACCAGGCGCCTTGGATCGTTCCAGCCGTGGCCCGGCGCGGCGCTCGGCCGGTGCAGGACCGGGGGAGCGAGAGGTGTCGCGGGGGCGTGCAGGACGGTCGACGAGCCAGAGGGGGAAGTCTCGGGGAGGGGGTGAACCTAACAAGGGAATCACCCGGGGATCAAGGAGTTCTCCACAGGCTGGATGGTGCACCGACGAGGCGTGGACAGCTCCGGCGGACCGCCCCGTCCCGGCCCGCTCCCGGTCCGCTCCCGGTCCGCTCCCGGTCCGGTTTGACCCTCGTCAGGCCCACGCCGTACCGTGGAGCAGACGACCGGATCGTCGAGTGCCGCATGTCCACAGCGCCACGGGCCGCCCGCCCGTCGGGGTCACCGACGTGCTCGAGCACCCCGGTCCTTCCAGACTGTCTCATTCCTCGACACCCGGAGATACTCGTGAGCAAGCGGACCTACCAGCCGAACAACCGTCGCCGCGCCAGGACGCACGGCTTCCGCCTGCGCATGCGCACCCGCGCCGGCCGCGCCATCCTGTCCACGCGTCGCAGCAAGGGCCGCAAGCGCCTCTCCGTCTGAGGCGGGGACCTGGTGCCCCCGGTGCCCCCCGTGACCTCGGAGCCTCGCGCGTCGCACGTCTGGCTGCGCGCGCGCAGCCGCGCGCGGAACGGCTGAGCCCGTGCTCGCGCGCCCGCACCGTCTGACCGGTGCCCAGGACTTCGGCTCGACCGTACGCCGCGGCGCGCGCGCCGGGTCCGGCACCCTCGTCGGGCACCTGCTCGTGGAGCCCGACGCCGGCCCGCCCCGCGTGGGGTTCGTCGTGAGTCGTGCCGTGGGCAATGCGGTTGTGCGCAACCGGACCCAGCGCCGCCTCCGGCACCTGGTGGCCGACCGGCTCGACACCCTGCCTCCGGGCGCCACCCTCGTGGTGCGGGCGCTCCCGGCCGCTGCGGCGGCCGACGCGGAGCGGCTGGGGAACGACCTCGACCACGTGCTGCGGCGCGTCGGACGGTCCCGGACCGCCGTCGAGGTGGACGCGTGAGGTACCTGCTCATCGGCTTCCTCCGGGCCTACCGCCTCCTCATCAGCCCGCTCTACGGCCAGGTCTGCCGCTTCCACCCGTCGTGCTCGGCGTACGCCCTCGAGGCGGTCACCGTGCACGGCAGTCTGAGAGGCTCATGGCTGGCCGGACGCCGGATCGTGCGCTGCCACCCGTGGAACCCGGGCGGCTACGACCCGGTCCCGCCCCGCACCACCACCACCGACCCTGACTCGAGGAGCCAGCGTGTTTGACGCGATCGGTTCGTTCTTCGGCGCCATCCTGACGCCGCTCTACTGGATCACCTCGCTGGTCCTCTCGGGCTTCCACAGCGTCTTCGGCGCGATCTTCGGTGACGCCTCCGGCGCCTCCTGGGCGCTGTCGATCGTCGGTCTGACCCTGGTGGTCCGGGCCTCGCTGATCCCGCTGTTCGTCAAGCAGATCAAGTCCAGCCGCAACATGCAGCTGATCCAGCCGCGGGTGCGCGAGCTGCAGAAGAAGTACAAGCACGACCGGGAGCGTCTCGCCCAGGAGCAGATGAAGCTCTACAAGGACACGAACACCAACCCGTTCTCCGCGTGCCTCCCGCTGCTGCTGCAGATGCCGATCTTCCTGGCTCTCTTCCACCTCATCGACAGCGCTGCCAACGGCGAGAAGAAGGGCGTGCTCACCCAGAAGCAGGTCGACCAGCTCTCCTCGGCCGAGCTCTTCGGTGCCCGCATCGCCGACACGTTCCTCGGCGCCTCGGGTGACGCCGCCACCCAGGTCAAGCTGCTCGCCGCCGTGCTCGTCGTCGCGATGACCGCGACGACGTTCCTCACGCAGCGCCAGCTGATGACCAAGAACATGCCGGCCGACGCGCTCACCGGCCAGTACGCCCAGCAGCAGAAGCTGCTGCTCTACGTGCTCCCCCTCGTCTTCGCCGTCGGCGGCATCGCCTTCCCCATCGGTGTCCTCCTCTACTGGACGACGTCGAACCTGTGGACGATGGGCCAGCAGTTCTACGTGATCCGCAACAACCCGGTCCCCGGCACCCCGGCCGCCAAGGCCAAGGAGGACCGGGACGCGGCGAAGCGGCGCAAGAAGGGCCTGCCCGACGAGCCCGCCGCCGGCACCACGCTGACCGCGACCGAGACGCCGGCGCCGCCCGCCCCGCCGCGGCAGCAGCCGAAGAAGCAGACCCGTGAGCAGCGGCGCAAGCAGGGACCGCCGCGGGCTCCACGGCAGGCTGCACCCCGCCGACCCGGGCCGTCCGAGCAGAAGAACCCGGACTGACCCCCCACCGACCACCGGGAGCAGCACCACCCGCTCCCCCGCCCGGCCGCCGGGCGACCACCCGCTGCCCCCGCGGCAGCGCCAACGTTGAGGAGCACCCCCGTGAGTGACCAGACCACCACCCAGACCGACGACGTCGTCGACGACGGCGTGGAGAGCGACGACTCCGTCGAGACCGCCGGCTCGGACGAGGCCACCGAGGCCACCGAGACCGACGCCCCGGCGGCGACCAGCAGCAAGGTCGAGCAGCTCGAGCGCGAGGGCGACATCGCCGCCGACTACCTCGAGGAGCTCCTCGACATCGCCGACTTCGACGGCGACCTGGACATGGACGTCGAGAACGGCCGCGCCTCGGTGTCGATCGTCGGCGGCGACCTGGGCCGTCTCGTGGGCGAGCGCGGCGAGGTCCTCGACGCGCTCCAGGAGCTGACCCGTCTGGCGGTGCTGCGCGAGACCGGCGACCGGTCCCGGCTGATGCTGGACATCGGCGGGCACCGCGCCCAGCGTCGTACGGAGCTGCAGGAGGTGGCGCGGGCCGCGGTCGCCGAGGTGCAGGCGTCCGGCGAGCCGAAGGCCCTGGAGCCGATGAACTCGTTCGAGCGCAAGGTCGTCCACGACGTCGTCGCCGAGGCCGGACTGGCCTCCGACTCCGACGGCGTCGAGCCGCGTCGCCACGTCGTCGTCCGGCCCGCCGAGGCCTGATGAACGACCCTGTTTCACGTGGAACGCCCCCGCCGCCGCCCTCGGTCGCGGGGGTTTTCCATGCCCGCACCCCCCTGATCGAGGCGTACGCCGACTGGCTCGCCGGCCCGGGCATCGAGCGCGGCCTGATCGGCCCCCGTGAGCTGCCTCGCCTGTGGGACCGCCACGTCCTCAACTGCGCGGCCCTGGCGGCGGTGGTGGCGCCGGACCGCCGGGTGGCGGACGTGGGCAGCGGTGCCGGCCTGCCGGGCCTCGTGCTCGCGATCGCCCGCCCCGACCTGCAGGTGACCCTCATCGAGCCCCTGCTGCGCCGGACGACCTTCCTGGAGGAGGTGGTCGCCGACCTCGGCCTCGGCGACCAGGTCGCGGTGGCGCGCGGGCGCGCCGAGGAGGTCCCCGGCCAGGGCACGTTCGACGTGGTGACCTCCCGCGCCGTCGCCGCGCTCGACAAGCTGCTGCGCTGGTCGCTGCCGTTGTGCACCCCCGCGGGCGAGGTGCTGGCCCTCAAGGGGCGCAGCGCCCCGGACGAGATCGAGGCGGCGCGACCGGCGCTGCACCGGCTGCGGTGCGGCACCCCCGAGGTGCTCCTGGTCGAAAAGGACTGGCTTTCTTCACCGGTCACGGTGGTGCGAGTGGAAGCGCGTCCGGCGTCTCGTTAGGTTGGGCCGACAGCGCGACGCGGTCCCTCCGGGGCCGCTCCGCCCGGCCACGACGAGGAGGCACCCACCGTGTCAGTGCGACGCCCGACCGCTCAACCAGGCGTCCAGCGAGGGCTCGGGTGGCCGCAGAAGATGAAGGAGCTGGGTCGTTCGCGTCTCGGCTGGCCGGCCGCTCCGGCGGTCGCCCCGCGCCACTCCCTGCGCTCCACTCCCCCGCCGACACCCGCTCCCTCGGGCTCGGCAGCGCCGTCCGGGCTCGTCGGCGCGCCCGCTCCGTCCCCGTCCACGACCGGTGTTTCACGTGGAACGACCGACGACTCCGACGGCGGGACCGCCTCCGGCGCCCCGGGCGCTGTCAGCGCGACGGACGACGCCCCGGTGGCTCCGGACCCCACCGTTTCCCGTGAAACGGCCTCGATCCCGGCCCAGGCGGCGCCGGAGGAGATCGTGTCCGAGTCCACTCCCCTCGCGGCAGCCGTGCAGAAGCAGCTCCAGCTGCGTCGGGGCCTGCTGCAGCGCGAGAGCCTCCCCCGGCCGGACCGCGCGCGGGTCATGGTCGTCGCGAACCAGAAGGGCGGCGTGGGCAAGACCACGACCGCGGTGAACCTCGCCGCCGGGCTCGCCCAGGGCGGCCTGCGGGTGCTCGTCATCGACCTCGACCCCCAGGGGAACGCCTCGACAGCCCTGGCGGTCGAGCACACGCGCGGCACGCTCTCGACGTACGACGCCCTCGTGGACGGCGTCCCATTGTCCGAGGTGGCCCAGCCCTGCGAGGAGCTGCCCGGACTGATGGTCGTGCCGGCCACGATCGACCTGGCCGGCGCCGAGATCGAGCTGGTCAGCGTCGTTGCCCGGGAGAACCGCCTGCGTAAGGCGATCCTGGGCTGGGACCGGGTCTCCGGGGACGGGGAGGACCGCTTCGACTACGTCCTCATCGACTGCCCGCCCTCCCTGGGGCTGCTGACGCTCAACGCGCTCGTCGCCGCGGAGGAGCTGCTGCTGCCGATCCAGGCGGAGTACTACGCGCTCGAGGGCGTCGGCCAGCTGCTGGAGACCGTCGAGCTCGTCCGGGCGAACCTCAACCCCCGGCTGCGCATCAGCACCGTGCTGCTGACGATGTACGACGGCCGCACCCGGCTCTCCGCGGCCGTGGCCGACGAGGTGCGCGGCCACTTCGGTGACCGGGTGCTCAGCACCGCGATCCCCCGGGCCGTGCGGGTCTCCGAGGCCCCCAGCTACGCCCAGACCGTGATGACCTACGACCCGGCGTCGTCGGGTGCGCTGAGCTACCGCGAGGCCGCTCGTGAGCTGGCCCAGCAGGTGGAGAAGAAGGAAACGGAGCCCCACGTCGTGGCGGCCGGCAGCCAGGGAGGCACCGCATGAGCACCAACCAGCGTCGGGGACTGGGACGAGGGCTCGGCTCCCTGATCCCCACCGCACCGGTGAACGACGAGGACACCGGGGGCACCACGACCGCGACCCTGGCGCCGGGGGAGACGGCACCGCCGCGCCAGGCCACCCCGACGGACTGGATCGGTCGCATCGACCCTCCGGCCGCCGAGGGTGAGGCGACCGCCTCCGACGCCGTCGAGACCGGCCCCGCACCGGTGGCCGGCGCCCACTTCGCCGAGCTGTCGGTCACCGACATCCGGCCCAACCCGCGCCAGCCGCGCGAGGTCTTCGACGAGGAGGCCCTCACCGAGCTCGTCGACTCGATCACCGAGGTGGGCCTGCTGCAGCCGGTCGTGGTGCGTCCCGCGGTCGGCGGCGGCTACGAGCTGATCATGGGGGAGCGGCGCTGGCGCGCGACCCAGCGTGCGGGCCTCACCACGATCCCGGCGATCGTGCGCGACACCACTGACGACGACCTGCTGCGCGACGCCCTGCTCGAGAACCTGCACCGGGCCCAGCTCAACCCGCTCGAGGAGGCAGCCGCCTACCAGCAGCTCCTCGACGACTTCGGGTGCACCCAGGAGGAGCTCTCCCGCCGGATCGGCCGCAGCCGACCCCAGATCAGCAACACGCTGCGCCTGCTCAAGCTGTCGCCGGCCGTCCAGCGTCGCGTCGCCGCCGGTGTGCTGTCGGCCGGCCACGCACGCACGCTGGTCTCGGTCCCGGAGGCGACCCTGCAGGACCGGCTCGCCGAGCGGGTCGTGGCCGAGGGCATCTCCGTCCGCGCGCTCGAGGAGATCGTGGCGGTGGGGGAGTACGGCGGCGACGCCGCGCCCCGGGTCCGTCGGGCCAAGCCGGTGGCACCGCACGCGGCCGAGGTCGCCCAGCGGCTCTCGGACCTCTACGAGACGCGGGTCAAGGTCGACCTGGGGCAGCGCAAGGGGCGCATCACCATCGAGTTCGCCTCGCTGGCCGACCTCGAGCGCATCGTGGCCACGATGGACCCCCGGGGAGCCGGGCACACGGAGTAACAAGTCGCTTTGTCGACAAAGCGACCTGACGACACATTGATTCGTCGCTTCACTGACACATCGATAGGTCGATGAGTCACTCAGTCGACCGGTCGACGTCCGCTTCACGTGAAACCGGCGCGTTGACCTCGGTCGGCGTGCCGGTCGTCACAACCTGACGCCATCGGCCTCGGGAGCAGGCGATTGTGGCTAGGCTCGGCCGGTGGACGGGATCTCGACTTTCTTCGAGAACGAATGGGTCATTTTCTGGACGATCCCGATCTTCACCGGCACGGTCGGCTGGTTGATCAACTGGACCGGTCTGATCATGCTCTTCAAGCCCGTCCGGCTGTACGGCGTACGCGTGCCCGGCCTGGCCGAGGTGGCCCGCCTGCTGCCGCACAAGCTGCAGGAGATCCCGGGACTGCTCTACGGACGGCTGGGCTGGCAGGGGATCGTGCCGGCCCGTGCGGCGAAGATGGGCAGCATCGCCGTCGACAAGGCGATCGCCAAGATCGGCACGCCGCAGGAGTTCTACCAGCACCTCGACCCGCCGGTCATCGGCGAGCACATCGTCTCGATCATGGAGCCGAAGGTGCCCGAGATCGTCGAGGGCGTCATGCTGCGCCAGCACCCGCAGCTGTGGAAGAGCCTGCCGCCGCGGCTCAAGGACGCGATCATCCAGCGGGTCAAGCAGCAGCTGCCCAACATCGTCGAGGAGATCACCGACGAGATCGGTGAGCACATCGACCAGCTCCTCGACCCGAAGATCATGGTCATCGAGCACTTCCGCAAGAACCCGGCCCTGGTCAACAAGATCTTCTACGACGTCGGCGAGCGCGAGCTCAAGCTCATGGTGCGCGTCGGGTTCGTCTTCGGCTTCCTGCTCGGCATCCCGGTCGCGATCATCGACGTGTTCTTCCACCTGTGGTGGACGCTGCCGTTCCTCGGGGTCATCGTCGGCTGGATCACCAACCTGCTCGGGATGGCGCTGATCTTCTCGCCGGTCGAGGAGAGGCGGATCCTCGGCATCAAGGTCCACGGCCTCTTCCTGCGCCGCCAGGACGAGGTGGCCTCGATCTACGCCAAGATCATCGCCGACGACGTCATCACGCTCGAGAACATCGGGGACTTCCTGCTCTACGGTCCGCGCGGCGACCGCACCCACCAGATGCTGGAGGAGGCGATGGGCCCGGCGATCGACCGGGCCGCCGGCCCGGTGCGCGGGGCGCTGCGGGTGGCGGTCGGCACACGGGAGTTCGACGCGATCCGCGACCAGGTGGCCCACGACTCGGCCGCCCACACCATCGAGCCCTTCAAGGACCCCAGTTTCTCGGCGCGCCAGAGCGAGAAGATCCGCCTGCTGTTCGAGAAGCGCACCCGCGAGCTCCCCTCCCAGGATTTCGTGGAGATGCTGCGTGCCGCGATCAAGGAGGATGAGTGGATGCTCTACGCGCACGGGGCGGTGATGGGGTTCGGCGGCGGACTCCTGCACGTCCTCATCTTCAGCTCGGACAAGTTCCTGTGAGCCTGGAGAGGCGCGCCCCCGCGGGGGAGCCCGACGGCTTCGGAGCCCGCGACGTCGTCGGGCTCGCCAAGGTCGTCACCGTCTCCGGGTTCCGGGTCGGCGCGTGGGCGGCGTACACCGGTCTGTCGGCGACGCGACGCGTCGTCGACGTCGCCCTCCACCCCGACCACGCCTGGGAGCTGGCCGAGGACGTGCGCTACGCCGCCGGCGCCGTGACGCGCGCGATGGTGGGGGACCGGCTCGACGACGTCCGCGCGGCCGCGGCCGGCAACCCGGTGGTCCGCGTCGTGGCCGAGACCCTGGACAACGTGACCCCGAGCCAGCCGCCGGCACAGCCGGACCCGGAGCCCGAGAACCCCCTGCACGCGGCGGGCCGCGACCTGCTGCACCGCTCGCGCGACGTGTGGGCCGACGACCACGGCCACCCCGCCTACGCCCGGATCATCGAGGAGCTTGCGCCGGACGAGGGCCGGATCCTGCTGCTGCTGCTGCGGCGCGGACCGCAGGCGGCGGTCGACGTCCGCACCGGCGGCCTCATCGGCGCCGTGTCGTCGACACTGGTCGCCCCCCAGCTCAACATGATCGGCGCGCACGCGGGCTGCCGGTACGTCGACCGGGTGCCGTCCTACCTGCACAACCTGGAGCGGCTCGGGCTGATCTGGTTCTCACCCGAGCTGGTGACCGACCCGATGGACTACCAGGTGCTCGAGGCCCAGCCCGACGTCATCGAGGCCATGGAGTCGGTCAAGCGCGCCAAGTGCGTGCGCCGCAGCCTGCACCTGACACCCTTCGGCGAGGACTTCTGCCGCGAGGGCCTGGGCCTGCACCTGTCGACCGAGGAGCTCGCCGAGGTGCCCAAGCACGCCAACCCCGCCCAGGACTGACCCGCGAGACGTCGCGCGAGGCTAGGCCTTCTTGGCGCGGGCGGCCTCGGCCTTGGCGCGGCGCTTCTCCGCGCGGCGCTTGAGCTCCTCGCGGTCGAGCTCCTTGGCGCGCTCGGGCGTCGGGGCCGAGCCGCCGTAGGACTCGGGCAGCCACCAGGAGCCCGGCGGCTGCTCCTCGGGCGGGTACTCGCGGATCGCCTTGTCGAGCATGGCGGACATGTGCTCGTGGAGGACCTTGGTCTTCTCGACCGCGGTCTCGCCCTCGGGACGGAACGGCTCGCCGATCGTGATCGAGATCGTCTTGTGCCGTGAGAGGTCGCGCGGGTGGTCCTTGGTCATGATGCGCTGGGTGCCCCACAGGATCAGGGGGATCAGCGGCACGTCGGCGTCCTCGGCCATCCGCACGGCGCCGGTCTTGAGCTCCTTGATCAGGAAGCTCCGCGAGATCGTCGCCTCGGGGAACACACCGACCAGCTCGCCGTCGCGCAGGTAGCGCACCGCCTCGTCGTACGACGCCTGGCCGTCGGCGCGGTCGACGCTGATGTGCTTGCAGTTGCGCATGATCGGCCCGGTCACCGGGTGGTCGAAGGTCTCCCGCTTGGCCATGAACCGGGTCAGCCGGTTCACCGAGCGCGGGCCGAGGCCGGCCATGATGAAGTCGACGTAGGAGACGTGGTTGATCGCCAGGACCGCGCCCGCGTCGGCGGGGATGTGCTCCTCGCCGGTGATCTGGAAGCGGAAGTCCATGGCCTTGAACCAGGTCCGCGCCGCTCCGATGATCGAGTAGTACGTCAGGTCGGTCACCGGGACAGGCTACTGGCCCGTAGCCGCGCGGGCGACCGCTCTCCCCACGAGGCGCGCCATGACCGCGCCGAGGTCCTCCCCGGCGGCGTCGACGGCCAGCGGCACCGTCGAGGTCTCGGTCAGGCCGGGCGCGACGTTGACCTCGAGGAACCACACCTGCCCGTCGGCGTCGACCATGAGGTCGGAGCGGGAGAGGTCACGCAGCCCGAGGGTGCGGTGCGCCGTCAGCGCGACCGTGCGGCACGCGTCGATGACCTCGTCCGACAGGTCGGCCGGTACGTCGAACGCGGTCGAGCCGGCGGTGTAGCGGGCCGTGTAGTCGTAGACGCCGCCGTCGGGCCGGATCCCCACGACCGGCAGGGCCTCGGGGCCGGCGTCGGTCTCGACGACCGGCACGGCCACCTCGGACCCGACGACGAACGCCTCGACGAGGGCGGTGTCGCCGTACGAGAAGGCGTGGACCATGGCGCCGGGCAGCTGCGCGGCCTCGGTGACCAGGCTGCAGCCGAGGGCGGAGCCGCCGCGGGCGGGCTTGACCATCATCGGCAACCCGACGGTCTCGACCATCGCGGCCATGACCGCGGAGGCGCCGAGCTCGCGGAACGCCTCGGCCGGCAGGGTGACGCTCGCCGGCGTCCGGACCCCGGCCCGACCGACCAGCGTCTTGGCCACCGGCTTGTCGAAGGCGAGGCGGCACGCGCTGGGCCGCGAGCCCACGTAGGGCAGCGCGAGCAGCTCGAGGACCTCGCGCAGGGCGCCGTCCTCCCCGGACTCGCCGTGCAGCAGGGGCACGACGCAGGTCGGCCGGTCCTGCTGGAGCCGCTCGAGCAGGCCGGAGCCGACGTCGCTGACCTCGACGTCGTGCCCGTGGTCGCGCAGGGCCTCCGCGACCCGGCGACCCGAGCGCAGCGAGACGTCGCGCTCGTGGGAGAGGCCTCCGGCCAGGACCAGCACGCGCTCACTCACAAGGACGACCTCCGGGTCGGACGGGGACAGCGGGGACGGGACCCGGGTGGGTCCCGGACGGACAGGGGCTCACGTCAGGTCGGACTGGGGACCCTCGTAGCCCCGCGCCACGACGTCGGCGACGGTGCCGAAGGTCTGGCGGAGCTCGAGCTCGTCCTCGATGACCCCCACGAGGCGGCGCACACCCTCCCGGATGCGCTCCGGCGTGGGGTAGCAGTAGGACAGCCGCATCGACTGCGCCCCGAAGCCGTCGGCGAAGAAGGCGGTGCCCGGGACGTAGGCGACGCGGGCGGTGACGGCGCGGGGCAGCATCGCCTTGGCGTCGAGGCCGTCGGGCAGCGTGAGCCAGACGTAGAAGCCGCCGGCCGGGACGTTCCACCGGGCGGTGGCCGGCATCAGGTCGTCGAGGGCCTCGATCATCGCGTCGCGCCGGTCGCGGTACATCTCACGGAACTGCTTGACCTGGCCCTGCCAGTCGTGGGTGCGCAGGTACGCCGACACCGCCATCTGGCTGAACGACGGGGGGCACAGCGTGGCCGACTCCTGGGCCAGCACCAGCTTCTCCCGCACGGCGTGGGGCGCCAGCGCCCACCCCACCCGGAACCCGGGGGCGAAGGTCTTGGAGAACGACCCGAGGTAGATCACGCCCTCCGCCTCGTCGGCCCGCATCGCGCGGATCGGCTCGCCCTCGAAGCCGAGCAGGCCGTAGGGGTTGTCCTCGAGCACGAGCACGTCGGCCTCGCGACAGATCTGGAGGATCTCGGTGCGTCGCTCGGCGCTGAGCGTCACGCCGGCGGGGTTGTGGAAGTTCGGGATCGTGTAGACGAACTTGATGGTCCGGCCGGCTGCCTGCACGTGGGCGATGGCCTGGCGCAGCGCCTCGGGCACCATGCCGTCGGCGTCCATCTCGACGTGGACCACGTCGCACTCGTAGGCGCGGAAGACGCCGAGCGCGCCGACGTACGACGGGGCCTCGCAGATGACGACGTCGCCGGGGTCGCAGAAGATCCGCGTCACCAGGTCGACGGCCTGCTGGGAGCCGACGGTGACCACGACGTCGTCGGGGTGGGCCTCGATGCCCTCGAGCCGCATCACGTCGCAGATCTGCTCGCGCAGCACCGGGTCGCCCTGGCCGGAGCCGTACTGCATGGCGGTGGCCCCGTGGTCGGCGACGAGGTCGCTGATCGCGCCGCCGACGACGTCGAGCGGGAGGCCGGAGATGTTCGGCATGCCCCCGGCGAGGCTCACCACCTCGGGCCGGCTGGCGACCGAGAACAGCGCGCGGATCTCCGAGGCCGTCATGCCCTTGGTGCGGGCGGCGTACCGGTCGACGTAGCTGTCGAGACGGGTGCTGCTGCGAGCGGGCAGCTCGGGCGGCGGGACTGACATGGGTGCGAACTCCTGGCGGCTGACTACCATCCCAGTATCCACACCCGAGGAGGTGCCGTGTCGCGACGCGTCGCACGTCTCACCGTGGACTCGCTCGCCGCCCTGCCCGACGAGGTGAGGACCTGCGTGGCCTGGGAGCTCGACCCGGTCGAGCGGGCGCGGGCCGAGCGTGAGGGCACCGCGGCCGAGGAGAAGGCCGCCTGGCTCTCCCGCGTGCTGCTGGAGTGGGGATCGTGCGGCCGCGTGGTGTGGATCGACGACGCGGTCGCGGGCGTGGTCGTCTACGCCCCGCCCGCGTTCCTGCCGGGGACCGTGGTGATGCCGACGGCGCCGGTCGCGGAGGACGCGGTGCAGATCGCCAGCGCCTTCGTCGCCGAGGAGCACGCCGGCGGCGGCCTGGGCCGGCTGCTCATGCAGCTGGCCGTCAAGGACGTGCTGCAGCGGGGCGGCTACCGCGCCGTGGAGTGCTTCGGCCGCGAGCCGGGCGTCTCGCCCGACGCGGACGCCTGCTGCCTGCCGGTCGAGTTCCTCCAGCGCGTCGGTTTCCGCACCGCCCGCGGTCACGTGCGGCACCCGCGCCTGCGGCTGGACCTCAAGTCGGTGGTGAGCTGGCGCGAGGAGGTCGAGCTCGCCTGGGAGCGGCTGCTGGGCGCGGTGCGGCCGCCGGTGCCCGCCCCGGTACCCCGGGCCTCGAGCCGTGGGGTGAGCCGTGAGACGAGCCGGGGGGCGAGCCGCGTCGGGCGGTCGGCTCAGCCGCCGTCGGGGGACGCGTGGCGCAGTGCGCGGAGGTCGGCGATGCGCAGCACGCCCGTGTGGTGGTCGGAGTCCGGGTCCAGGTAGAGCCGCTGCACGGCGATGACCACGGCCTCGGCCACGGTGTCGCGCAGGTGCTCGTCGCGCCCCGACGCCACGGACGCGGCGTCGTAGCCGACCTCGACGCACACGGTCGGCATCTTGGTCTGGCGCAGCAGGTCCCACGACCGGGCGTGCGTGCGGAGGTCGGGCAGCGCGGTGCGGGCCACGATCTCGCGCTGCACCAGCCCGGCGAAGCGCTCGCCGACCCAGGAGCGCAGCCCGTGCGCCTCCATCCCGAAGAAGTACGTCGACACGCCGCGGTCGGCGGGCTCGGCGGCCGGGTCGACCAGCAACGAGACGCAGAGGTGGGCGTCGGCCCGGTTGGCGAAGGCGGCCCGGACGCCCTCGTCCTCCTCGACGCCGGCGTGCGGCACCGACAGGAACGCTTGCACCCCGGTCGCGAGCAGGCGGCCCTCGACGCGGCGGGCGAGGTCGCTGCTGGCCTCGTGGGCTTGGGCCCGCCGCTCGCGGTCCTGCGCGGAGCGGCCGTCGGCGGTCTCGCCGGCGGAGGGGTCGATCACGACGACCTTGCCGCTCAGCCGCGGCCCGGCGGTGCGGATCCGCTCCTCGGCGCGCAGCGCGTTGGGGCGCCCGCCCGAGACCCGCGGCGCCAGCCGCGTCAGCGCCTTGAGGGTGGCCGGACCGCAGGTGCCGTCGGCGGGGACGCCGATGTTGTGCTGGAACTCGCGCACCGCGCGCTCGGTCACGGAGCCGAAGCGGCCGTCGACACGGCCGGTCTTGAAGCCGAGCTCGAGCAGCTGGCGCTGCAGCGCGATGACGTCGTCACCGGTCTGCACGGTGCCGGGCAGGTGGACCAGCACCCGGTCGCCGAGGCGCCAGTGCGCCTCCTCCAGCGCCCGGAAGGTGGAGCGGCCCACGACGCCGTCGGCGTTGAGGCCCCGGCGCTGCTGGAAGGCACGCACGGCGCGCTCGAGCGCGTCGTCGTACGCCTCGGGGTCGCCGAGGTCGGCGGCCGGCAGCTGGTCGAGGGCGACCAGACGGTGCTTCAGCTCCGCGACCTCGGGCGCCCGGTCCCCGAGCCGGAACACCACGGAGGTGCGGCTCGGGGCGGGGACGTCGCTCATCGGCTCAGCCGATGAAGTCGGCGAGCTCCTTGAGGATCGCGGCCTTCGGGCGCGCCCCCACGATCTGCTTGACGACCTCACCGTTGTGGTAGAGGTTCATCGTCGGGATGCCGGAGACGCGGTACTGCGCGGGCACGACCGGGTTCTCGTCGACGTTCATCTTCACGATCTCGACCTTGTCGCCGTGCTCGGCGCTGATCTCGGCGAGGATCGGGGCGACCTGGCGGCACGGACCGCACCACTCGGCCCAGAAGTCGACCAGCACGGGCTTGTCGGACTTGAGGACCTCCGCCTCGAAGTCGGCGTCGGTGACTTTCTTCATCTCGGCCACGGATCAGGTCCTTCCGTTCGTGGGTCGTGCGGGATCGGTGCGGGGGGTCGTGCTGGTTCGTGCGTGCTGAGTCAACACCACGGCGGCGACGGATTGTTCCCGGCGCCGGGTGCGCGCGGGCGGCTCAGACGTTGGCGGGCTCGCGGCCCACCCCGACGCCGGCCTGCTTGGCGGCGTGGTCGAGGTCGGCGAGGTGGCGCTCGGCGTCGAGCGCGGCCGAGCAGCCGGTGCCGGCGGCGGTGATGGCCTGGCGGTACTCGTGGTCGACGAGGTCGCCGCAGGCGAAGACGCCC
Source organism: Nocardioides sp. HDW12B (assembly GCF_011299595.1). Taxonomy (NCBI): domain Bacteria; kingdom Bacillati; phylum Actinomycetota; class Actinomycetes; order Propionibacteriales; family Nocardioidaceae; genus Nocardioides; species Nocardioides sp. HDW12B. Next base: position 3,778,990 of record NZ_CP049867.1, read on the forward strand.
TCGATGTTGGTGCGCGTCGACGGGTGCTGGACCAGCACGTAGCCCTCGTCGTCGAGGTCCACCTGGCCGGCCAGCAGCTCCGAGCGCGGGTCGTGGCCGATGGCGATGAACAGCCCGGTGACCGGCAGCTCACGGGTCTCGCCGGTGACGGTGTCGCTCAGCGTGACGGCGCTCAGCTTGTCCTGGCCGTGCAGCGAGGTGACGGTGCTGTTCCACACCATCTCGAGCTTCTCGTCGGCGAAAGCCCGCTCCTGCATGATCTTGGAGGCGCGCAGCTCGTCGCGGCGGTGGATCAGGTAGACCTTCTTGGCGAAGCGCGTGAGGAAGGTCGCCTCCTCGATGGCCGAGTCGCCACCGCCGACGACCGCGATCTCCTGGTCGCGGAAGAAGAACCCGTCGCAGGTCGCGCACCACGAGACGCCGTGGCCCGAGAGCCGCTCCTCGTCGGCGATGCCGAGCTTGCGGTAGCCCGAGCCGGTGGCCAGGACGACCGTCCGCGCCCGGTAGCGGGTGCCGTCGCCGTCGGTGACCTCCTTGACCTCGCCGGTCAGGGAGACCTCGGTGACGTCGTCGGTGACGAAGACGGCGCCGAAGCGCTCGGCCTGCGCGCGCATCTCGTCCATCAGCGCCGGGCCCATGATGCCGTCCTGGAAGCCGGGGAAGTTCTCCACCTCGGTGGTGTTCATCAGGGCGCCGCCGGCGGTGACCGCGCCCTCGAAGACGAGGGGCTTCAGGTTGGCGCGCGCCGCGTAGATCGCGGCGGTGTAGCCCGAGGGTCCCGACCCGATGATGATGACGTCGTGGACTTCGGTCTCGGAGGTCATGGATGTCCTTCGCTCGCGGTTGCTGGGTGGATCCGGCCCGTCGTGATCACGCGCGGCGGGGCCGTCGGCACAACCGATCCTAGGTGGCGACTATTCCCCCGCGGGACCGATCTCGACCCCGTCCAGCAGCAACCCCAGCTCGCAGTCGTAGACCCGCCCGTCGAGGCGGTCACCCGTCCGGCGTACGACGAGGGTGGCGGGGTCGCCCCGGTAGCTCACCAAGGTGCGTCGACCGGGGCCCCCCGGGGTCACGCAACGGTCCGCGCCGGCCCGGTTGGCGGCTCCCGGGGCCTCGTCGCCCGTCAGGTAGTCGAGGGAGCCGCGGTCGGCGAGGGCGGCGAGGTCGCCGGCGGCGGTGCCGCGGACGGCGGCGCGGAGATCGGCGTCGTCGGAGATGCGCAGCAGCCGGGGCAGCCGGGGCGCGCGGGCGGACTCGGAGACCCGGCCGGGCTGGTCGAGCGCGTCGGCGTCACCGGAGTCATCAGCCGCACCCGAGCCTCCGGACCCGCCGGCGTCGCGGCGCGCCTGCCCTTGGTCGCTGCCCGCGCCGGACTCGGTGGCGGCGCTCTCCTCGCTCGACTCCGCCTGCGCTCCGCCGGCGTCCCCGGCGGCCGCGCTGTCGGAGCCGGACCCGCCGGTCAGGTCGTCCACCACGCTCAGGCCGACCCCGGCGACGCCCAGCACGGTGGCCGCGACGAGCAGCCGAGCGCCCCAGGTGCGGCGACGCCGGGCCCGCTCCGCGTCGAGGGACACCGCCGGGGTCGCGGCACCGTCGGCGGTCCGCGCCGCGACCAGGTCGGCCAGGACGGCGTCCAGGCGAGACACCACGTCCGGCGGGGTCGGCTCGACGGGCCCGGCAGCGCCCAGCAGGCGGGCGACCTCCTCCTCGGAGAGCCCTCCCGCGGGCACGCCGGAGCCGGGTCGGTCCTCACTCATCGCTGGTCACACCTCCTGCCGGGGTCTCGTCGGTCCTGGATGGGACGCGCGCGGGACCGTCGCGGTTCCCGCCGGCCGACCCCGGGGCCAGGTCGGCGAGCAGCTCGGCCAGCCGGTGACGCCCTCGCGAGCACCGGCTCTTGACCGTCCCGACGGCGACGCCGAGCACCTCCGCGGCCTCGCCGACCCCGAGGCCCTGCATGTCGACCAGCACCAGGGCGGCCCGTTGCTCGACGGGGAGGGCGGCCAGGGCGGCGTGCACCACCCGCTGCTGCTCGGACCGCTCGGCCACGGCCTCGGGGTCGCCGTCGCTGCGGGGCCGGAGCACGCCCGTGCCGGGCCCGGGGTCCGGGACATCGGTGACCCGCTCGGTCTCCGGCAGCGCCTCGGTGCGCCGGACGGCCTGGCGCCGGTGCCGGTCGAGGCAGGCGTTGACCACGACCCGGTGGAGCCAGGTGGTGACAGCCGCGTCGCCGCGGTAGCTCCCCGCCCGCCGGAAGGCCGCCATGAGTGCGTCCTGCAGCGCGTCCGCGGCGTCCTCGCGGTTGCCGGTGGTGCGCAGCGCCACCGCCCAGAGCCGGTCGCGGTGCCGGGCGAAGAGCACGCCGAACGCCTCGGGGTCACCGGCCACGTGGGCGGCCAGCAGGGCGCGGTCGTCGCTCGCGGCCAGGTCGCGGGGCCCGGTCGGCTCGGTCACGTCACGACCGTACGACGACCTCGGCCACCTGGCCCTGGTAGCCGCCGTCGACACTCGGGAGCGCCGTCAGCCAGAGCACGAGGTAGCGAGTGGTGACCGGGGAGTCGGGGGCGAGCACGACCCGGCCGCCGACGCCGGTCTGCGTCGCCACCCGGTCCAGCCCCGTCGCCGTGGTGGGGGCGCCGGCGCCCTCGCCGGCCGCGAGCAGCTGCACCGAGTAGCCCGCGCCGGGCAGCTGGGCGACGACGTCGGTGACCTCGGTCTCCTGCCCGAGGTCGAGCAGCAGCCCGACCCCCGACTTGTACGGCGGCAGCGCCGGCCCGTCGAAGTAGGTCTCGGTCTCCCAGACGGTCCCGGGGCGCCCGTCGACGGCCAGCGGCAGCAGCTCGGGGTTCTCCTCGGGGGTGCCGCCGTCCTGCTCGGGGTCGAAGTCGGAGATGGACGCGACGGGCACCGGCTGGGGCGGGTCCGGCTCGGCCGACGCCTCCGGCGTGGGCTCGTCGGAGGGCTCGCCGCCCGGCACGAGGTCGGGGCCGCCGAGGTTGGCCACCACCACGAGGGTGAGGACGAGCAGGAGCAGCCCCGCCAGCGCGGCGCCCAGGCGCATCCAGCTCGAGCCCGGGCGCTCGGGAGCCTCGCGCAGCACCGGGAGCGACCCCGTGTCGTCGGCGTCGGGGCCCCAGTCCTGCGGCACCGCGCCCGCGCCCATCCCCAGCCGGGGGTCGCGCGGCGGCGTGGCGCGGTCGGGGACCGGCACCACCTGCGTCCGTCCGCTCGGGTCGGCGTCGTGCCCGGCCCCGGGAGCCGGCCCAGCCCTCCGCGGTGACGCGGAGGGAGCCGCCTGGGTCGCCTCGGGGTCGGCGGCCGGGGCACCCCGGCCGGCCGGGCCGGCCCCGGTGTCGTCGAGGTCCCAGCGCGGCTGGGGCGAGGCCTGGGTCGCCTCCGGGTCCGCGAACGGCGCGCCGGACGCCTGGGTGGGCAGGAGGTCGTGGGAGCCGAGGCTGTCGTCCTCGGGGCGGTTGGTGCCGCCGGGCCCGGTGAGGGCGTCGGGCGCCAGGAACGCGGTGGCGGCGGAGACGTTGGTGACGGCGTGGGGGCCGCCCTCGCCGAGGTAGCGGCTGAGGGCCTCGGCCACCGAGGAGGCGGTGACGACGACCGAGGGGTTCTCCTGGACCCGCAGCAGCCGGCGGCACAGCGTGTCGAGCTCGCGCGGCACCCCGGCCCGCACCTGGCGGGGCCGGCAGACCTGGCCGTGGTCGAGGGGGGCGTCGGGCACCACCGAGGCGGGGCGGCCGGGCCAGCGGCCCACGAGCGCGGTGTAGAGCAGCGCCCCGAGGTTGCGCACGTCGTTCTCGTGGTCGCTCAGGTGCACGCCCTCGAGGTCGCCGGTCAGGTCCTCGGGCGACAGCCGGCCGTAGAGGACCGCGTCGACGACGAAGCCGATGAGCTTGACCGACCCGGCGTCGGACACGAGGACGTTCTCGGGCAGCAGGCGTCCGTGGGCCACCCCCTGGGCGTGGGTGGCGGCGATGGTCTGGGCCACCTCGCGCACCAGCCAGGCGGCGCGGCGCGGGGCGAGCGGCTCCTCGGCGACCATGCGGTCCAGCGACATCCCGGAGCCCCACTCGTGGACCACGTGCACCACGTCGTCCTCCTGCACGGCGTCGAGCACCCGGAGCAGCCGGGGCTCGCTCACGGTCGCGGAGGTGCGGGCGGCCGTGAGCACGGCCGAGGCACGCCGGTCCTGGGCGGCGATGACGTGGATGGCGACGTTGCGGGCGAGCGTCAGGTCGGTGGCGCGCCAGAAGCGGGCGCCGGAGCGCTCGTCCAGCAGGTCCTCGAGGCGGAACCGGGAGGCGACGATGCTCCCGGGACCCCAGGCGTCCTGCCCTCCCTGGCTCATGCCGTCCTGCTCCCTCCCCGGTCCCGGTGGCTCCCCGGCCCCGGGTCGTGTCTCCCGTGACACCGGCGCATCCACGCCGTCCCCGGCGTCTCGTGCGACCGGCGGCGCTGGTCGACCTCCATGGTAGGCGGGTCGGCCCCGCCCGGTGGAACTCAGCGTCGCAGCCGGCTCGTGACGAGGGACGTCACCTCGGAGATCTCCGTGATCCGCAGCGCCCGCGCCACCACCAGCAGCACCACCAGGTCGACCAGGCCGGTGGTGCCGAGCACCAGCAGCGAGGTGAGCTTGCCCTCGACGCCCGCGCCCCCGGGGTCGAGCAGGGTGTCGACCAGGCTGCGCCAGCCGTACGCCGCCGCCCCGGCGACCCCGGCCGCCAGCAGGATGCGGACCCCGAAGCGGACCAGCTCGGGAATCTCCAGCGACCCCAGGACGCGCCGCAGCACGAGGGTCGAGGTGACCGCCCCCACGGCGTACGCCCCGCCGTAGGCGAGCGCGAGGCCCGGCGCGGTCAGCCGGGGCGAGACCGCGCCGACCACCAGCAGCGCGAGCACGACGTTGACGACGGCGATCACGCACTGGACCTGGAAGACGGTGCGGGTGCGCTCGAGGGCGTAGAACCCGCGCAGCGTCAGGTAGTGGAGGGTGAAGAAGACCAGGCCGGGCCCGAAGGCCACGAGCGTGGTCGCGAAGCCCTCGTAGGTCTCCGAGGCGGCGCCGTAGCCGAAGACGAGGTCGGCCAGCGGCAGCGAGATGGCGGGCAGGATCAGCGCGAACGGCACGATGAGCGCGAGCGCGGTGCGCGCGGTGGACGCGACCTGCCCCGCCAAGCCGCGCAGGTCGGTGTCCGCGGCCAGGCGCGACAGCCGGGGCAGCACGGCGGTGGCCAGCGAGACGGTGGCGATGGAGTGCGGCACCATCGCCAGCAGGAACGACCCGGAGTAGACGGTGTAGCCGGTGGCCTCCGCCGCCCCGGCCGCCCCCGCGCCCCCGTCGCCCGACCCGGCGGTGCCGCCGGAGGCGAGCCGGACCACGACCGTGTAGGCGATCTGGTTGACCAGCACGAAGCCGAGCGTCCACGCGCCCAGCCGGAACGTGTGGCCCAGGCCGGTGCCGCGGAAGTCGAAGCGCGGACGGAAGCGGAACCCGGCGGCGCGCAGGTAGGGCAGCAGGATCAGCAGCTGCACGGCGATGCCGGCCGTCGAGCCGAGGCCGAGCAGCAGCTCCTGGCCCGAGGAGTAGCCGCCGGTCAGCCCGTCACCGCTCGCGGCGCCGAACTGCACGAGGTAGACGACCAGGACGAGCACGGCGATGACGTTGTTGGCGATCGGCGCCCACATCATCGGCCCGAAGCGGTCGCGGGAGTTGAGCACCTGGCCGACCAGCACGAACATGCCGTAGAAGAAGACCTGCGGCAGGCACAGCCGCGCGAAGGCGATGACCGACTCGCGCTGCTCGGTGAAGCCGGCGGTGAAGTAGGCGTCGTCGAGGTAGAGCCGCATCACCCAGGGCGCGGCGAGCACCAGCAGCGCGGTGGTGCCGGCCAGGAACAGCGCGGCCAGCGTGATGATGCGGTTGGTGTAGGCCTCGCCGCCGTCGGGGTCGTGCTTCATGGCCCGCACCAGCTGCGGCACCAGCACGGCGTTGAACACCCCGCCGGCCAGCAGGATGTAGAGCATGTTCGGCACGGTGTTGGCGATCGTGAAGACGTCCGCGTGCAGCTGGGTGCCGAGCGCCGCGGCGAGCAGGGTGGAGCGGACGAAGCCGCTGAGCCGGGAGACCGTGGTGCCCGCGGCCATGACCGCGCTCGAGGAGAGCACGCTGGTGTCGCGCTGGGTCACGCGGTCGCCCCCGCCGTACGCCGCCGTCGTCGCGCCAGCAGGCGTCGCACCGTGCGGACGGTGATCGCCCCGAAGAGCGCGACCCCGCCGCCGGCCATGATGAACCACAGGATCATGCCGACCTTGCTGCTGCGCACGCTGAGGGTGGAGGTCTCGCCCAGCGCGCGGCCGGTCTGGCTGACCGGCTGCAGCGTCACCTGGTGCACGCCGATGTCGGTGGCGTCGGCCTCGATGCGCATGGGGCGCCGCCCGCCCGGCGGCAGGTCCACCGGGTCGGGGGTGGTGAGCCGCAGCGGACCGCCGCGCACGGTGGCCGACAGCCCGACCGTGACCGCCTGGTCGAGGCCGTTGACCAGCGTGACCTGGAAGGTCCCGCTCTCGCTCGACATCGTGATGAACGAGGGGCCACGGATGGTGACGCCGCCGAGCCAGTCGTCGACCCGTTCCACCGCGTCGCGGGCGCGCTGGGTGGCCACGCCGGGGAACGTGCGGCTCCAGACCGACGAGGTCAGCAGGGCCTGGCGGTCGACCCGCTCGCCCAGCCCGGCGTCGTCGGTGAGCAGGTCCTGCAGGGTCAGGCTGCGGTCCACGAGCGCCGAGCTCGCGGCCACGGCGTAGGCCGGCACCTCCTCCAGCACCTCCTCGTCGGGGTAGACGAGGTCGTCGCCGCGGACGGTGACCGAGCCGACGGCGGCCGGGTCGACCACGGAGCTCAGGGACACGCCGTCGAGCCACGGCTGGGCGGCGAGGGCGTCGAAGAACTCCGAGCGCTCCCAGTCGCGGCCCGGGTCCCACAGGGCGGGCAGGACCGTGACCAGCGGCTCGGTGGCGTCGTCGGACAGGGCGTGGACGGCGGCCTCGGCGAGCAGCCGCTGGCGTACGGCGAGCGCGCTGTGGCTGCGACCGGGCCCGGGGCCCCAGATGCCCTCGTCGGAGGGGGTGGTCGTCAGCGCGCCGCCGCGCGGGGCCGCGAAGACCGTGGGGTCGTCGGGGTCCTCGAGCTCCTCGGGGATCGCCGCCCGCCCGAGCACCACCCGCAGGTCGGGGTCGAGCACGCCCAGCCCCTCCGGCGAGAGGTAGCCGGACGGCGGGGCCACGACCGGCGCCGAGGACACGCCCCGGGCCGACAGCACGGACTGGCTCTGGTTGAGGGCGATCGAGACGATCTCCGGCCCCCGGGTGCCGTCGGCGGTCGCGCTGACGTCGAGGTCGCCGTACGGCAGGGCGAGCACGCTCGTGCGCCGGGCGTCGGCGACGAACCGGTCGACCCAGCGCGTGGCGGCCTTGGCCGCCGGGTCGTCCTCGGCCGCGCGGGCGGCGGTCTCCTCCTCGCTGGGCTCGTCGTCGGGCGCGGTGACCTCGTTGGAGCCGTCCGAGGCGAGGTCGATCGCCGGGTTGCCGGCGCTCAGCGAGTCGGCGGCGTCGAGGAGGGCGCCGTCGACCAGCCAGGTCAGCGGCCAGCCGTCGGGGGCGTTGTCCGCGACGGCGCCCCGGCCCGCGGCCGTGTCGCCGTCGCGGGCCTCCCGGGCGGAGCCGGCCGCGGTGCGCGACCCGGCTCCGTCGCGGCGCGGGCGGCGTGGCGGGTCGGTCGAGTCCTCGGCGGCGTCGGGCAGGGCGCTGGCGGCGAAGGCACGCACCCGCTCCAGGCGGCCGGAGCGCAGCTGCGCGGCCCAGAGCTGGTCGTAGAGCAGCGTGCCGTCGGCCTCGCGCACGACGTGCCGCCGGAACGGCATGCCCAGGGCCAGCCGGGTCGAGGCCCGGTCCGGCACGAGCGGCAGCAGGGTGCGGGCGCGTCCGTCGGCGCCCTCGATGCGGCCGGTCTCGTCGGTGCCGAGCACGTGGACGCCGAGCCAGTAGACGCCCGGCGCCCCCGAGACCATCAGCCGGCGGGCCGGGACGACGAGGCGGAAGCGGGTGGAGTCGCCGGGGGCCAGGTCGGGGACGAGCTGGAACAGGCCGGGGGCGACGAGCCGGTCCCCGATCTCGATGTTCGGGTCGGAGGCGACGGCGACGTCGATCTCGTCCTCGGTCGTCATCGGGTCGGTGGAGGTGAGCAGGTAGACCTTGTTGTCGACCCACGTCGACTCGGAGACGTTGGTGACGCTCCCGGTGACCACCAGGTCACCCTCGGTGGGGACCACGGCCGGTCGCAGCCGGTCGATGGCCACGCGCAGCGGCGACTCGGGCTCGTCGGGCTCCGCGCGGGCGGGGGTCCGCGCCAGGGCGGGTGTGGCGCGGTTGCCGCTCGACGGAGGCTCGGCGTCGGGCAGCGCCTCGGGGTGCAGCGCCCCGGCCGCCTCGGTGTCCCCGGCCCGCAGGACCTCCGGGGACGCCGACGCGCTCGGGCAGGTCCCGGCCACCAGCGCCAGGAGACACCCGGCCCCGAGGACGGTCCACCGTCGTCTCGGGTCCGCAGCACTCACCCGGTCAGGCTAGTCGCCGGTCCCCGCCGTCGGGGGACGCCGTGGGTCCCGCCCGTCGGTGTCTCTACAGTGGTGTCCCGTGCCCGACCCCTCGACGACCCCCCACGAGCCCTCTCCCGACGGTGCGTCGGCAGGAGCGTCGGCAGGTGCGCCGGCAGGTGCGTCGGCGAGCCGCCCGGCGGGCGAGCCGCTGTCGATGGTCGAGGTCCAGGAGCGGGCCGAGCGCGAGCTCGACCGGATCGGGCCGGTCCTGACCGACCTGGGTCGGCTGTTCACCGACGCCGGCGAGGAGATCGCCCTGGTCGGGGGCACCGTGCGCGACGCCCTCCTGGGCCGCCTCACCTCCGACCTGGACCTCACCACCTCGGCGCGGCCCGACGCCGTGGAGCGGCTCGTGGCGGGCTGGGCGGACGCGGTCTGGGACATCGGCAAGGAGTTCGGCACCATCGGCTGCCGCAAGGGCGCGTGGACGATCGAGATCACGACGTACCGCTCCGAGGCCTACGACGCCGACTCCCGCAAGCCCACCGTCGCCTACGGCGACACCCTCGAGGGCGACCTCGGCCGGCGCGACTTCACCGTCAACGCGATGGCGCTGCGGCTGCCCCAGCGCGAGTTCGCCGACCCGTTCGGCGGCATCGTCGACCTGGCCCACCAGGTCGTGCGGACCCCGGGCACGCCCGAGGACTCGTTCTCCGACGACCCGCTGCGGATGATGCGGGCCGCCCGCTTCGCCGCCCAGCTCGGCTTCGCGGTGGCCCCGGAGGTCGTGGCGGCCATGACCGCGATGGCCGAGCGGATCGAGATCATCTCGGCCGAGCGGGTCCGCGACGAGCTGGTGAAGCTGGTCTGCGCGACGTACCCGCGCCGCGGCCTCGCCCTGCTCGTCGAGACCGGCCTGGCCGCGCGCGTGCTGCCGGAGCTGCCGGCGCTCGCTCTGGAGCGCGACGAGCACCACCGGCACAAGGACGTCTACGAGCACACGCTGACGGTGCTGGAGCAGGCGATCGACCTCGAGGACCGGCTGCCGGGGGAGGGCCCGGACTTCGTGGCCCGCTTCGCCTCGCTGATGCACGACGTCGGCAAGCCGCGCACCCGGCGGTTCCAGGGCGACGGGACGGTGACGTTCCACCACCACGACGTGGTCGGGGCGAAGATGACGCGCAAGCGGATGAAGGCGCTGCGCTTCTCCAACGACACCACCGACGCCGTGTGCCGGCTGGTCGAGCTCCACCTGCGCTTCCACGGGTACGGCGACGGCGAGTGGACCGACGCGGCCGTGCGTCGCTACGTCCGCGACGCCGGCGACCAGCTCGAGCGGCTGCACGTGCTGACCCGCGCCGACTGCACCACCCGCAACCGGCGCAAGGCCGAGCGGCTGCGGCGCACCTACGACGACCTCGAGGCGCGGATCGCGCGGCTGGCCGAGCAGGAGGAGCTGGAGTCGATCCGGCCCGACCTCGACGGCAACCAGATCATGGAGATCCTCGGCGTCGGCCCCGGCCGCGCCGTCGGCGAGGCCTACCGCTTCCTCCTCGAGCTGCGGATGGACCACGGCCCGATGGCCCCCGAGGCCGCCGAGGCCGCCCTGCGCGAGTGGTGGGCCGCCCGCCCCTGACCCCACCAGGCGGGCCAGGGGGGTGTCGGTTTCACTGGGTACCTAGTGAAACTGGCGCTTCCCGAACGAAACTTCACTCGGGAAGCGCCGGAATCACTAGGTACCCAGTGAAACCGGCACGGGGCCCTTGTCGAGAAATGGGGGAGCTGTTCGTCACAGTGGTGGGGCGAGGACGCCCCGACCCATCCCGGCCACCGGCGGTGGCCCGACGAGAGGACTCCACCATGAGCGACACCTACTGCTACCTGATCCGCGAGAAGGACTGGGACTCCGACTCCATGCTCGCCGGGCCCGAGGCGATGTCGGAGGAGAACGCGGCCTCGATGGCCGAGCACGGCGCCTTCGCCGAGGCGGTGGAGAAGCTGGGGGCCCGCATCGTCGGGGGCCACGTGCTCCACAACGCGTCGTACGGCGGGGTGGTGACCGGTGCCGGCGGCGACGGCTCGGACGCGATCTTCAGCGACAGCCCGTACGCCGACACCAGCGAGCTCATCACCGGCTTCTACCTCGTGGAGGTCGACAGCGAGGAGCAGGCCCGCTCCGTCGCGGCCCTGGTCCCGAGCGGGAACGTCATCGAGTGGCGCAAGGTGCTGCCGATGGACGAGGGCTGAGGCCAACCCGGCCCACCGCCGGCCCCACCACCGGGACCCAGGACCGGATCCACCCCGGGCGCCGCACCAGGCGTCACGATGGGGGCGTGAGCCCGACCGAGGAGGAGTTCCGCGCCGCCTGGCCCCGCGTCGTGCGGACGCTGGCCGGGTGGTGCGGCAGCCTGGACCTGGCCGAGGAGCACGCCGCCGAGGCGATGGCGCGCGCGGTGCGCCACGACGCCGACGGCGGGAGGATCGACGACCTCGCCGCCTGGGCCGTCCAGGTCGGGCGGCGCGCCCTCCTCGACGACGTCCGCCGCCGCGACACCTTCGGCCGGCTCGCCGCCGACCTCGCCCGCACCGACCGGGTCGCGGTCGAGCCTCCGCCGGGGTCCGCGGTCGCGGCGGGCTCCCGCCACACCCCTCGCGACCCCGCGGAGACCGACGTGGACCCCGACGACCTGGCCGAGGACCTCGACGACCGGGTGGCCCTGCTGTTCGTCGCCTGCGACGACGCCCTGGCCCCGGGCGCGCAGATGGTGCTGGCGCTGCGGGTCGTGTGCGGGCTCGGCGTCCGCGAGATCGCGGTCCACCTCGGCATCGCGGAGACGGCCGCCGCCGCCCGGCTCACCCGGGCGAAGAAGGGGCTGGCCCAGGCCCGCACCGGCTTCGCCGTGCCGGGTGCGGAGGACCGGCGGGCGCGGCTGCCGGTCGTCCTGGCCTGCGTCGCCGGGATGTTCACCGTCGCCCACCGCGACGGCTTCGCCCCGGTGGACGCCGCGAGCGACCTCGGCGGCCAGGCGCTCTCGCTCGCCGACGCGCTCGTGCGCCTCTCCCCGGACGACCCGGAGGTGCGGGGCCTGCGGGCGCTCGTGCTGCTCGGCCTCGGCCGCCGCCCGGGCCGGGTCGACGCCGACGGCGTCGCCCTCACCCTCGACGAGGTCGACCGCACGCGGTGGGACGACCGGCTGGTGCGGGCCGGACTGCGCGACGCGGCCGTCGCCGCCCGCCACGGCACCGGTCGCTTCGCGCTCGAGGCCGCGATATCCGGGCTGCACACCACGGCCCCCGACGTCGCCTCCACCGACTGGCCGCGCATCCTCGCCCTGTACGACGCCCTCGGCCGGGTCTGGCCCTCGCCCGCGGTCGAGGCCGCCCGCCTCGTGGCGCAGTCGTACGCCGACCCCGCGTCGGCCGAGGCGGTGGGGACCGCGCTCGCCCGCCTGGCCGCCACCGGACCGGCGTACGCCCGTCGGGACGCGGGCTTCGCCCTGGCGGACCTGCTCTGGCGCACCGGGCGCCGCGAGGAGGCGGGCGAGCACTACCGCACGCTGGCGGAGCTCGCCGGCAGCGAGGCGGTGCGCCGTTTCTGCCTGCGTCGTGGCGGAGCCGGACCCTAGGCTGGCGCCATGAAGAGTGACCTGTTCGCCCAGTCCAACCTGGAGAACGAGACGCAGACCCGCTTCGCGCTCCAGAACGAGCAGCTCCTGCGCGTCTCGCTCGGCCCCGACGTGCTCTCGGTCAAGGGTGCGATGGTCGCCTTCCAGGGCCAGATCCGCTTCGACCACGAGAAGTCCGGCAGCATGGGCAAGCTGCTCAAGAAGGCGCTGACCTCGGAGGACATGCCGCTGATGCGCGTCAGCGGCCAGGGCGAGGTGTTCTTCGCCAACGAGGCCGGCTACGTCTACATCCTCGAGCTCGACGGCGACGGCATCAGCGTCAACGGTCGCAACCTGCTCGCCTTCGACGCCGCCATGAGCTGGGACATCAACCGGGTCAAGGGCGCCGGCGTGATGGCGGGCGGTCTCTTCAACACGGTGGTGACCGGCCAGGGCTCCGTCGCGCTGTGCACGGTCGGCAAGCCGGTCGTGCTCGACTGCTCGCAGCAGCCGACGTACGTCGACACCAACGCGGCCGTCGCCTGGTCGGCCAACCTCGTGCCGCAGGTCGTCAGCAGCATGAACATGAAGTCGATGCTGCGCGGCGGCACCGGCGAGGCCCTGCAGTTCGCCTTTCACGGCCCGGGGTTCGTGGTGGTGCAGCCCTCGGAGTGGGTGGCGCAGGCCTCCCAGGGCTCCGGTGGCGGGGGCGGCGGCCTCATGGGCAACCTGCTCAACGGCTGACCGGCCCCGGCACGTCCGGGCGTTGCCGGGTGACGCGCGCGAAGACCACGGCGAGCACCAGGTAGCAGGCGGCGACGGTCGCCAGGGCGACCGGTGCCCGTCCGTCGCGGGGCAGCAGGACGACCGCGCTCACGGCGGCGGAGACGAACGCGACGTTGAACAGCACGTCGTACAGCGAGAACACCCGACCGCGGAACGCGTCGTCGACGTCGCGCTGCACGAAGGTGTCGACGCAGATCTTGATGCCTTGGGCCGCCAGGCCGACGCCGAACGACGCGACCAGCAGGGTCGGCTCGGTGAGGCGGACGGCGGGGAGCAGCTGCACGGCGGCGGCGCCGGCCAGCAGCAGCACGATCCAGCGGTGCGGCCGGACCCGCTCGGTCACGACCGGGGTCAGCAGCGCGGCGGACAGGAACCCGGCCCCCCCGGCGAGCGTGGTGCGTCCCAGGGCGGCGAAGGCCGCGTCGGGGTCGTCGGGGTGGAGGCCGTTGCGGAAGTACAGCAGCAGCAGGACCGCGGTGAGCCCGAACAGGTAGCGCTGGCCGGCGATCAGGGCCAGCCCGGTGGCGGGGTCCCGCCGGCTCCGCAGGTGGCGCAGGCCGTCGACGAGCCCGAGCCCCACCGCCCGCAGCGCCGCCCCCACCGACGGCAGGTCGGCGGCGGCCGCGTCCGGGTGGTCGCCGGGGAGGCCGGTCCCGGCGGTGCCGGCGGTGCCGGGGCGGTCCGGGCCCAGCAGCGTCCGGGGGATGCGCAGCGCCAGCGACCCGGCGACGCCGTACAGGAGGGCGGCGAGCAGCAGCACGCCGACGTCGCCCGCGCCCGTCAGGCCGGTCACGAGACCACCGACCCCGAGACCGGCGAGGAAGGCCATGGTGCCGGCCGTCGGCGTGAGCGCGTTGGCGGTGAGCAGGTCGTCGCCCGACACGGTGTGCGGCAGCCCGGCCGACAGCCCGGCCAGCAGGAACCGGTTGACCGACAGGCACACGAGCACGACGAGGTAGAACACCGCGTCGGGCAGGTCGGCGGCCACGATGCCCGCGAGCACGGCCGCGATCACCACCCGCACCAGGTTGGCCACGACGAGCACCTGCCGGCGCGACCAACGGTCGAGGAACACCCCGACGAACGGCCCGAGCAGCGAGAACGGCAGCAGCACGACGGCCAGCGCCACCGCGATCTCGGCCGGGTCGGTCTGGTCCTGGCCGAAGAGCGCGTACGACGTCAGCGCGACCTGCAGCACCCCGTCGCTGAGCTGGCTCGCCAGGCGGACGCCGAGGAGCCGGCGGAACCAGCGCCCGCGCAGCAGCCGCCGCAGGTGCGCCCAGGAGCTCGGCGTCCTGCCGACCGGCCCCGCGCCGGGGACCCCGGGCGCCCCGCGGTCCCTCCGTGTCGTCGCCACCCGGCCATCATGACGGTCCTGCCTCGCCGGGGGCGGATGCGGCCCTACCCTGACAACCTGGACAGACGTGCGCACGGTCGACGCGCGTGGCGGTCGGGCGGCCGGGACGAGGAGCAGCGACATGACGGGGGACGACGCGATGACGTGCGCGACGTGCGGGGCGACGACCGGGGCGACGACCGGGGCGACGACCGGGGCGACGACCGGGGCGACGACCGGGGCGACGGAGGGGACCTGTCCGGCGTGCGGCGCGGCGCAGGGACCAGCGACGGGGCAGGCGCCGGCGGCCGGGCAGGCACCAGCGACGAGTCAGGCGCCGGCGGCCGGGCAGGTACCAGCAACGGGGCAGGCTCAGCCGGGCGAGCAGCGCACGCCGGTCACGCCGGCCGACATCGCGCTCGGGCTGGTCCGCGGCAACTGGGTCGGCGCCGCCGTGGTGGCGGTGTCGACCGCCTTCACGGCCGGGCTGCTCGGCCTGCTGCTGGCGCTGCTGGCCAAGCCGGTCGACTTCGGGCTGTCGAACACGCTGGCCCTGGCCACCGTGATCGCCACCGGCGCCTTCGGCGCCGACCTGAAGGTGTCGGTGAGCACCAGCGCCGAGGACAGCTTCGACCTGAGCGGCGACGCCGCGCTGGGCGTGTTCCCCTTCACCGTCACCCTCCTGGCGCTCGTCGTGGCGGTCCTGGTCTTCCGCCGGGTGACCCGCGACTACCCCTCACCCCTGGTCGCCGCGGGCGACGCCGCGCGGGCGGCCCTGCTCTTCGGGGTCTGCCTGGCCGTGCCCGCGCTGGTGTTCACCGCCGACAACGACGAGCTGGGCCGCGGATGGGGCCAGGGGCTCTCACGGCAGGCGCTCGACTACGACCTGGACATGGGCGCCGACGCCCTCGGCGCCTTCGGCCTCGGCTTCCTCGTCCTGCTGGCCGTGCTGGGGGCGGCGGCCCTCGTACGGCGGAGCAGCCACCGGTCCGCGTGGGGCGAGCCGGCCACCGGCGCCGGACGGGTCGGGCTGCTGCGTGCCCTGGTCGGCCCCGTCCTCGGCGGGCTGGCCACGGTCGTCGCGCTGCTCCCCGTCGCCGGCGGCATCGGCTTCCTGTCCCTGATCGCGGGCGAGGACACCGGCGGCGAGGTCACCGGGGAGGGGACGCGCACCGCGGCCTCCTTCGTCATCGGCGGTCTCGCCAACGGTGGACTCTGGCTGCTCTCGCTCGGCTCGGGCGCCCCCGTCGGCGGGGTGGCCGAGGCGACCGACGCACCGACCCAGCGGGAGTACAGCCGGCTCTGGGGCGAGGTCACCGACAGCGAGCCCGGACTGTGGGTCGCCCCGCTGGTCCTCGTGGGCGTGCTGGTGCTCGCGACGTACGTCGTGCTGAGGCTGGCCCGGCGCGAGCACGGCCTGCTCGCGCTCGGGGCCTGGTTGGTCTCGCTGCTCGTTGCGGTCCCGCTGCTGGTGCGGCTGACGTCGGTCCACGCCTCCGGCTCGCTGGAGTCGAGCTTCGCCGGTGCGAACGAGCGGCTCGCCTTCACCGCCGCCGCCGGACCGGAGGGTCTGCAGACCACCGTGCTGATCTGGCTGGTGGCGGTGCTCGTGGCGGCGGTCCTGGCCTTCGCGACGGGTCGTGCCGACCCGCAGCAGGCTCGCGCGCTCCTCGCACGCGCCGGGAGTGCGGTCCAGCGCAACCCGGGACGCCCGGCGCAGGGGACGCCGCCGACCGGGACGTTCCCCGGGACGGCCCCGCCTGACGGTCGCGCCTGACAGTCGCGCCCGACGACCTACGACGACCCACGACGAAGCCCCCGGCACCGCTGCGCTCAGGCAGCGGTCCGGGGGCTTCGCGGTGGAGCAGGTCGAG
Organism: Nocardioides sp. HDW12B; assembly: GCF_011299595.1. Taxonomy (NCBI): domain Bacteria; kingdom Bacillati; phylum Actinomycetota; class Actinomycetes; order Propionibacteriales; family Nocardioidaceae; genus Nocardioides; species Nocardioides sp. HDW12B. The sequence goes on from NZ_CP049867.1 coordinate 3,795,194, forward strand.
CTGGGGGAGCAGGCCGGTCAGGCCTGCACCGGGTCCCCGTTGAGGGTGCGGAACGTGTAGACCTGCGCCAGCACGACGATCGGGATGGCGGCCAGCAGGCCGACACCGCAGAGGCAGACGCCGGCGACGTACGCCGCGAAGGTGGCGAGGAAGAACAGGATCAGCTGGCCGATGTTGTCCTTGACCATGCTGATGCTGGCCTTGATCGCCTCGACGGCGGGCATGTTGCGGTCGATGACGAAGTACAGGGTGAACGAGGTCAGGAAGATGACCGCGATGCCCGGCAGGATGCACAGGATCAGACCGACGAAGGTCATGGCGCCGGTGATGATCGCCGCCAGGATCACCTGGCCCCAGTTGATCCCGTTGAAGGCGGAGCCGATGCTGAGCGGCTCGTTGCGGCTGAGCGCGAGCGCGCCCTTGATGATGCCGGCCTGGATGATCAGCTGGACCACGAAGACCAGCGCGGTCGAGAGCAGGCTGAGGATCATCGCGATGCCGAAGAGGCCACCGCCCTCGATGCGCCCGGTCTGGGGGTCGACGGTGGCGGTGCCCACGCCGCCGAAGATCGCCTGGCTCAGCAGGTTGACCACGATGCCGGCCACCAGCAGGACCAGGGCGATCAGGACCAGCGGGCCCCAGTTCGCCTTGAACTTCTCCCAGGCGTAGGTGAAGGCGTTGCCGACGCTGTACGGCTGCTGGCCGTACCCGCCCGGACCACCTGGGCCGCCGTACCCGCCGGGGCCGCCGTACCCACCCGGTCCGCCCGGGCCGCCGTACCCGCCGGGGCCGCCGGGCGGGGGAGGCGGTGTGCCCCAGCCACCACCGGGCGGCGGCGGGGGCGAGCCCCAGCCACCGTCACCGGAGCCGCCGGGCGGACCCGGGGGCGGCGGGGGCGGCGGCGCTCCCGGGGGCGGGGGAGGCGGGGAGTCAGACCCTCCCGGGGGTGGGGGTGGTTCCGACGGGGGCGTGTTCTGGCTCATGGACGTGAATCTAACGACATTCTTGTGCGGCTGACAGTCAATCGGCCTCGGGCGGCGCACGTGTCGCCGCACGCGACGAGGCCGCGGACCCGGTGGGTCCACGGCCTCGTGACGGTGGTGCGGGGTGGTGCGGCGGTCAGCGCTCGACGTCGCCCCGGATGAACGCCTCGACCTGCTGGCGGCCGAGGTCGTCGGCCATCTGCACGGGCGGGGACTTCATCAGGTAGGTCGACGCCGACAGGATCGGACCGCCGATGCCGCGGTCCTTGGCGATCTTGCAGGCGCGCAGCGCGTCGATGATGATGCCGGCGCTGTTGGGGGAGTCCCAGACCTCGAGCTTGTACTCCAGGTTCAGCGGGACGTCGCCGAACGCGCGGCCCTCGAGGCGGACGTAGGCCCACTTGCGGTCGTCCAGCCAGGCCACGTAGTCCGAGGGGCCGATGTGGACGTTCTTGTCCTCGACCTTGCCGGCCAGCGAGCCGGTCAGGTTGGAGGTGACCGACTGCGTCTTGGAGACCTTCTTGGACTGCAGGCGCTCGCGCTCCAGCATGTTCTTGAAGTCCATGTTGCCGCCCACGTTGAGCTGGTAGGTGCGGTCCAGCGCGACGCCGCGGTCCTCGAACAGCTTGGCCATCACGCGGTGGGTGATGGTGGCGCCGACCTGGGACTTGATGTCGTCGCCGACGATCGGGACGCCGGCGGCCTCGAACTTCGCGGCCCACTCGGGGTCGGAGGCGATGAAGACCGGCAGCGCGTTGACGAAGCCGACACCGGCGTCGATGGCGCACTGGGCGTAGAACTTGTCGGCGTCCTCGGAGCCCACCGGCAGGTAGGACACCAGCACGTCGACCTCGGCGTCCTTGAGGACCTGGACGACGTCGACGGGCTGCTCCTCGGACTCCTCGATGGTCTCGCGGTAGTACTTGCCGAGGCCGTCGTGCGTCGGCCCGCGCTGCACCGTCACGCCGGTGGGGGGCACGTCGCAGATGCGGATCGTGTTGTTCTCGGAGGCGCCGATGGCCTCGGAGAGGTCGAAGCCGACCTTCTTGGCGTCGACGTCGAACGCCGCGACGAACTCGACGTCGGAGACGTGGTAGTCCCCGAACTTCACGTGCATCAGCCCGGGCACCGTGGCCTCGGGGTCGGCGTCCTTGTAGTACTCCACGCCCTGGACGAGGGACGTCGCGCAGTTGCCGACGCCCACGATGGCGACTCGTACGGAACCCATGGTTCTCCTTCGTTGTGTTTCTCGGTGGTCTTGGTGCGGGTGCGGGTGCTGGTGTGCAGTGGTGCGGTGGTGCGGTGGTGCGAGGTCCGGTGATCAGGGGGTGGGGTCGGGCGCGGGCGGCCGGTCGTCGCGCTCGCGGTCGATGAGGCCCGAGAGCCAGAGCACCTCGCGCTCGACCGACTCGAGCCCGTGGCGCTGCAGCTCGGCGGTGTAGGTGTCGTTGCCGGTGAGGTGGTCGATCTGCTTCTTGACGCGCTCCAGGCGCTCCTCGAGCCGGGTGCGGCGACCCTCGAGGATGCGCAGCCGGGTCTCGCGGTCGGTGCGGCCGAAGAAGGCGAAGCGGACGCCGAAGACGTCGTCCTCCCACGACGAGGGCCCGGAGTCGGCGGTCAGGGCGGCGAACCGGGCGTAGCCCTCGGGGGTGAGCTCGTAGGTGATGCGCGGCCGACGGCTGGTGACCGGGCCGGCGGAGCCGGTTGAGCTGGGCGCGCCCGGCTCGGGCGGCACGACGTACTCACGCAGCCAGCCGGCGCGCAGCATCTTCTTCAGCGCCGGGTAGAGCGAGCCGTAGGACAGCACCCGGCCCCAGCCCAGCACCACGGTGAGCTGCTTGCGCAGCTCGTAGCCGTGCATCGGGTTCTCGTGGAGCAGTCCGAGGACGGCGAGCTCGAGGGTCTCCCCACGCTTGGCCACGCCCACTCCTCCACCCGCTGACCGGTGCCGTCGGTCGGCGGCACGTCTCGGAACAACCTATCGCATCGATATATCGGCGGTGAGCAAGGCCACGCCCGGATCGGACGAACCTGGACCAACGTGGCTCGTCGGCGTCCGCGAGCGCCCTACGCTGGGCGGTGGATCTGTCCCCCGACCTCCGAGGAGCAACGACCCGTGAGCGGCGATCGCAAGGAACCCTGGCCCTGGCAGCAGCGCGCTGCCGAGGAGAAGGGTCGCGCCGGTCAGGGCTCCAAGCAGGGCGCCGGGGGCGGCACCGCGCTGAAGGACGGCAAGCGGCGCGGGAAGTGGTCGCGTGGCTGGCGCCGCGTCGTGAAGTGGATGGCGATCGCGTTCGCGACGCTCTTCGTGATCGGCCTCGGCCTCTTCGCCTTCGCCTACGCCACCACCGACATCCCGGACCCCAACGAGGGCTTCGAGGCCCAGACCACCTACGTCTACTACGCCGACGGCAAGACGGTGCTCGGCAAGTTCGCCGAGCAGGACCGCACGAACGTCGACCTCGAGGACGTGCCGGAGGTCGTGCAGGACGCGGTCATCGCCGCCGAGGACCGGACCTTCGAGACCAACCGCGGCATCGACCCCAAGGGCATCCTGCGCGCGGCGTTCAACAACGCCTCGGGCGGCGACACCCAGGGCGCCTCGACGATCACCCAGCAGTACGTCAAGGTCCTCTACCTCAGCCAGGACCGCACCTGGTCGCGCAAGGCCAAGGAAGCGATCCTGTCGCTGAAGATCCAGCGCGAGAAGTCCAAGGACGAGATCCTCGAGGGCTACCTGAACACCATCTACTTCGGCCGCGGCGCCTACGGCATCGAGGCCGCCGCCCAGGCCTACTTCGACATCAGCTCCTCCGAGCTCGACGTCCGGCAGGCCGCGGTGCTGGCCGCCATCATCAACAGCCCCAACGGCTACGACCCGGCCAACGGCAAGCAGTCGCGCCAGGGTCTGAAGGCGCGCTACGACTACGTCCTCGACGGCATGGAGGAGATGGGCACGCTCCCCGCCAAGGTGACGGGCAAGGCGATCCTCGACAAGCTGCCGCCGTTCCCCGAGGTGCAGCAGCAGAGCCAGTACGGCGGCCAGCGCGGCCACGTGCTCCGACTCGTCCGCAACGAGCTCTCGCGGCTGGGCTACAGCGACTCCGAGATCGACACCGGCGGGCTCCGGATCACCACCACCCTGTCCCGCAAGGCGATGACGGCCGCCGCCCAGGGCGTCGCGGCCAACCGGCCCGCGCTGCCCGGCCTGCACGTCGCCGTCGCCTCGGTCGACCCGCGCACCGGGGCGCTGCGCGGGATGTTCGCCGGCCAGGACTACCTGCAGAGCCAGCTCAACTGGGCCGAGGCCGGCGGGGCGCCCGGCTCGACCTTCAAGCCGTTCGCGCTGGCCGCCGGGCTGGAGTACGGCTACGCGCTGGACTCCTACTTCGACGGCTCGTCGCCGCAGGAGGTGGCCGGCACGGAGTTCGGCAACCAGGGCGAGGGCGGCGGCATCTCGTACGGCTTCATCAGCCTGCTCCAGGCGACCATCGACTCGGTGAACACCGCCTACGTCAACATGGCCAACGAGATCGGCGTGGACAACGTCGTCGACACCGCGGTCGACATGGGCATCCCGCGCGACGCCCCCGGGCTGGACGACACGCTGTCGATCGTGCTCGGCTCCGCCACCGTCAGCCCCATCGACATGGCCAACGCCTACGGCACCATCGCCGACGGCGGGGCGGCGAAGGACGTCTTCATCGTCTCCTCGGTCAAGGCGCCGGAGAGCCAGGACTACCAGCACAAGCTCCGCAAGGAGCAGGCGATCCCCGAGGACGTCGCGGCCGAGACGTCGTACGCCCTGCAGCAGGTGACCGCGGTCGGCACCGGCACCAACGCCAACGTGATCGGGCGACCGATCGCCGGCAAGACCGGCACGGCCACCACCGACGGCGGCAACGTGCGGTCCTCGTGGTTCGTCGGCTACACCCCGCAGCTGGCCACCGCGGTGATGTACACCCGCGGCAACGGCAACCAGCCCCTCAACGGGTTCCTCGACACCTTCTACGGCGGCGAGTACCCGGCGCGCACGTGGGCCTCGGTGATGGGCGCCGCGCTGGAGGGCGAGGAGATCCTGTCGTTCCCGGAGCGGGCCTACCTCGACGCCACCGTGGAGTCCTACGAGCCCTACACGCCCCCGCCGGAGCCCGAGCCCGAGCCCGAGCCGACCGAGACGGCGGAGCCGTCGCGCGAGCCCGAGCCGGAGCCCAGCTCGGAGGCCCCGGCCACGACGGCGCCGCCGTCCTCGGCGCCCCCGAGCGAGTCGGCCCCGGCCACCGAGTCCCCGAGCCCGGCCGAGCCGCCGGGCGGTGGCGGGGCGCGCAGCGACGCAAGCCAGTCACCGGCCGCGGGCCGCGACGAGCCCGGGCCGTGACCGGTCCGCCGGGTCGGTAGCCTGCTCGACGTGACCCCGCCCCCGGACCCGCGCGCCGGGGGGGTCGTCGCGCCGACCCGCGAGGACCCGGTCGCCCGCGCGGCGAGCGAGGTCGTCGGCGGACCCCTGGGCGACCACGCCCGGCCGCACCGCTGGTGGACGCCGCTGCGGGTGCTGCTCGCGGTGGCCTGCCTGGCCTGGGTGCTGGCGATCGTGCAGAAGGCACCGTGCATCCGCGACGGCTGGAACGGCGAGGACACCCGCTACGCGCAGCTGTGCTACTCCGACCTGCCCTACCTGTACGTCGGGCGCGGGTTCGCCGAGCTCGAGGTGCCCTTCACCGACTCCGAGGGTCGCTACCCCGACCTGGAGTACCCGGTCCTCATCGGCTACCTGGCCTACGGCGCCGCCGTCGCGACCCAGGCCGTCCACGGGTTCCCCGACCTGAGCGCCCGCCAGGCCGCGCCCGTCGAGTCCGTCGGGGCGCTGCCCGGGGTCGACCAGGAGCGGCAGGACTTCGTGGCGGTGAACGCCGTGCTGCTGCTCGGCCTGCTGCTGCTCGCCACCTGGCTGCTGGCGGGCGCCCACCCGCGCCGGCCGTGGGACGCGATGGGCATGGTGGCCGCGCCGGTGCTCGTCCTCACGGGGCTGGTCAACTGGGACGTGCTCCCGGTGGCCTGCGTGGCGGGAGCGTTCTGGGCCCACGCCCGCGGGCGGCCGCTGCTCGTCGGGGTCTTCATCGGGCTGGGGGCGGCCGCGAAGCTCTACCCGGCCTTCCTGCTCGGCGCCTTCCTCGTGGTCGCGCTACGACGGCGCGAGCTGCGCGGCTTCGGCCTGAACGTCGCCGGGGCAGCCGGGGCCTGGTTGCTGTGCAACCTGCCGGCGATGCTCGTCCACGTCGACGGGTGGGCCGGCTTCTGGTCGTTCAACTCCGACCGGGGGGCGGACCTCGGGTCGCTGTGGCTGGTGGCCCGCGAGCACGGGTGGGACGTCGGCGTCGGCACCGTCAACACCGTCTCCACGCTCGTCTTCGGGCTGGTCTGCCTGGCCGTGCTGGTGCTGGGGCTGACCGCCAGGCGGACTCCGCGCCCGGAGCAGCTGGCGTTCCTCGTCGTGCTGGGCTTCCTGCTCGTCAACAAGGTCTACTCGCCGCAGTACGTCCTCTGGCTGCTGCCGCTGGCGGCGCTGGCCCGGCCGCGGTGGCGGGACCTGATGATCTGGCAGGCCGGCGAGGTCGTCTACTTCGTCATGGTCTGGCTCTACCTCGGTGCCTTCACCAGCTCGGCCACCAGCGGCGCACCGGACCCGGCCTACAGCGCCGCGATCCTGATCCGGGTGGCGGCCGAGCTCTACCTGGCGGCGGTCATCGTGCGTGACATCGTGCGGCCGTGGCACGACCCGGTGGCCCCCGAGCCGATCGCGCCGGACCCGGTCGGGCCCGACGCGGTCGCGCCCGACGGGGGTCTCAGCCCAGCAGGGTCTGGTCGAACGCCGTCGCGGTGAAGCGCACCTGGACGTCGACCTGGTCCCCGATCGCGGGGACGGCGGCACCGTGCGGCAGGAAGAGCATGGAGGCCTGCATGTGCGGCGGCTCCGCGAAGAGCCGCTGCTTGCCGGTCACCGTGAACGGCGAGCGCACGAAGCCGGCCGCGTCCAGGCCGCCCTTGGCGACCCGGGCCGCACGGTCGCGCAGGCTCGCGCCGCCCGTCGGCGCCTCGAGGCCGATGCCGTGGGCGGTCCCGCCGGAGACGACGAGGATGTGGCCGGCACGGGGGGCGCTGCGACCGCGGTAGCCGTAGACGTCGCCGCGCTCGACCGGGTGCACGTCGAGCACCGAGGACGTCACCCGCAGGGCCCCCCGGTCGCCGAGCCACAGGCCTGTTCCGGTGCGCGGTCGCACGTCGAAGTCGCCGTACGACGACCGCAGGCGGGTCATGTCGTCGGCCGCGAGGTGCGAGATCCACACCGTGCGGGCCTCGATGCCGCTGGCGACGATGTCGTTGAGCAGCCGCTCCACCTCGCCGAGGTGGGAGCCGTGGTCCATCGGCAGGTGCAGGGCGAAGCCCTCGACCTGGAGCCGGTCGACGAGCGGGGCGGCGGCGCGCAGCTCGGCGGGGGTGAACCCGTGGCGGCGCATCGAGGTGAGCAGCTCCAGCGCCACCCGCGGGCGACCGCGCGACGGGTCGGACGTGAGGTCCTCGACGTCGCTGACGCGGCCGACGGTGTGGATGAGGCGCGGGTCGTAGGTGGCGCGGGTCTCGAAGGGACGCCAGGGGGACAGCACCAGCACCGAGCCGTCGAAGTGGCGCTCGACGACCGGCACCTCGGCGTACGTCCCGACCGCGAGGGTGTCGAGCCCGAGCGACTGCGCGGTCTCGGCCAGGCGGACCAGGCCGAGGCCGTAGCCGTTGCCCTTGGCGACCGGGACGACCGACGGGTCGGCGTCGCGGACCTGCTCGAGGTGACGGCGCCAGCGCGCCTCGTCGACGTGGAGGGTGAGCATCCCGGTCAGCCCCGTCGCGCCATGTAGAGGGAGAACGCCTTGTACAGCGCCCGGTTGAGGGGGAGGTCCCACTCCCCGACGTGCTCGACGGCCTCGCCGCCGGTGCCGACCTTGAACTGGATGAGGCCGACGTGGCTGTCGTCGCTGTCCAGGGTGTCGGTGATGCCGCGCAGGTCGTAGACGTCCGCGCCCTGCTCCAGCGCGTGGCGCATCATCTCCCACTGCACGGCGTTGGAGCCGCGGACGTCGCGCTTCTCGGTGGAGGACGCGCCGTAGGAGTACCAGACGTGGCCGCCCACCTGGATGAGGATCGTGCTCGCGACGAGGTCGCCCTCGTGCTCGGCGGTGAAGAGCGCTATGCGGTCCGGGTCCTCGGCGCCCAGGGCGGCGAACATCGTCGTGAAGTAGCCGAGCGGCCGCGGGGTGAAGTGGTCGCGCTCGGCGGTGTGGACGTAGAGGACGTGGAACTGCCGCAGCGCGGTGTCGAGCTCGGCGGAGGGGACGCGTCGGGTGACGACGCCCTCCTTCGCGGCCTTCTTGATGTTGCGCCGCCACTGCTGGTTCATGGCCTTGAGCACGTCGTCCTCGGTGCGCTGCTCGCCCTCGGGCGTGCGCAGGGGCACCTGGAAGTTGTACTGCGGCTGGCCCGCGGCGAAGCCGCCCTCGGCGACCTGCTGCTGCCATCCCAGCTCGCGCAACCGCCCCAGGACCCGTGCGCCGACGGGCTCGCGGCGGGTGGGCGGCACCTCTCCGAGGCGGTGGACACCCTCGTCGGCGACCCCGGCCTTGACCGCGGCGGCGTCCCAGCGGCGGGTGACCACGGGCGGCCCGATGCGGACCGCGAACGCGCCCTGCGCCTTGAGGTGGGCCGTCATCGGCGTCAGCCAGTCGGCGAGGTCCTCGGCGTCCCAGTCGACGACCGGGCCCTCCGGGAGGTAGGCCAGGTAGCGCTTGACCTTGGGCAGCTGGCGGTAGAGCACGAGTGCCACCCCCACGAGCGTGCCGGTGGCGTCGTACCAACCGAGGGACTCGCGCCGCCAGTCACTCTTGACCTCTCCCCAGGCGGGGGTCTGCAGGAAGCTGGCGTGCCGGCGGGACCGGATGAACGCGCGGTGCTCCTCGGCGGACACGGGTCGTACGTCGAGTCGGCTCACCGGGGAAGACTAGTTGGTACGTCGGTGGCCCCGGGGCGGCTGTGGTGGGATGGGTGGGTGGGATCACGGGCCCCTGTCCCGTCGGGCCACCACTGACGGAGGGGAACACATGAAGGTCGTATCGACTGCTGCCGCCGGACTCGGCGCGCTGCTGCTGCTGTCCGCGTGCGGCGGAGGCTCCGAGGGCGGGTCCGGGGAGTCCAGCGATCAGTCCGCCGAGGAGGCGGCCGCGTTCGCGGAGGAGTCGCCCGAGACCATCGTCGCCGAGGCGGAGAAGGACATGAAGGCGCTGTCCTCGCTGCGGATGGCGGGCTCGCTCACCAACGACGGCCAGGAGATCTCCCTCGACCTGGCGCTGAGCACGGCGGGCGACTGCGCGGGCGACCTGTCGCTCGGCGAGGACGCCAGCCTGGAGCTGCTCAGCGTCGGCGGCGAGACCTGGATCAAGCCCAGCGCGGCGTTCTGGGAGCAGTTCGCCGGCCCGGCCGCGGCCCAGGTCACCGAGGCGGCCGGCGACAAGTGGGTCGCCTTCCCCGGTGACGAGGCCGACGACTTCGCCGACATCTGCGACCTCGACTCGCTGCTCGACGAGTTCAACTCCGACGACTCCGACGAGAAGATCGAGGTCGGTGGCACCGAGGACGTCGACGGCCAGGAGGCCGTGACGATCGAGAGCACCTCCGACGAGGGCGACGCCGTCACCTCGTGGGTGGCCACCGAGGACCCGCACCACATCCTCCAGGTGCAGGTCGACCAGGGCGACGAGCCCGGCCAGGTCACGTTCACCGACTTCGACGCCGAGCTGGACCTCGAGGCCCCGGCCTCGGACGAGGTCTTCGACCTGTCGACGTTCCAGCCCTCCGCCCCCCAGTAGCGCCGGGCTGCCGGTTTCTCACGGTATGCAGGTGAACTGGCACTCCCCACGGCGCCAGACGCACGGGGAGCGCCAGTTCACCGTGGGGAGAGCCAGCCGCAGGGAGGGTCAGCCGCGAGGAGGGTCAGCCGTCGCGGGGAACCGCTACGTGACGATGACCACCGCTCCGGCGTCGGGAGGCCCCCTGCTCTCCACAGGCGTGTGAACCGCCGGGTTGTCCCCACCGGGACGGCGGACGCCGTACGCCACGAGACCGGTGACTCAGGCTCAGCGCATGACGACCACGCGCACCGTCGTGTACGACGACCTGCTCCGGCGGCTGGCGCTCGAGCACGGCGCGTTCCTGCGCCGTGAGGTGCTCGAGCTCGGCCTCGACGATCGCGACCTGCGGCGACATCTCCGAGCCGGAGTCTGGGTCCGGGTGCGGCACGGGGCGTACACGTTTCGCGACCTCTGGGACGTGATGGGCCTCGAGGAGCGCCATCGTGTCCGGGCCCGCGCGGCGATGAGGGTGCTGGGGCAGCGTGTGGTGGTGAGTCACCACAGTGCGTGCCTGATGCACCGACTGCCCGTCTGGGGTGCCGATCTCGAGCGAGTCCAGCTGACGCGCCGAGACGGGGCGCAGGTCGCAAGGAAGGCGATCTGCAACACCGCGAGGGCTTCGTCGTCGCCGCGGACGTCTGCGAGGTCGATGGCGTCGCCGTGATGGCACCCGTGCGCGCCGTCCTCGAGTCGGCGTCGCTGCTCACCGTCGAGCAAGGCCTGGCCGTTGTCGACGCCGGCCTCAACAGACGTCTGTACGACGCCGAGAGGCTTGCCTCCCAGCTCGAGCTGATGCAGTCCTGGCCCGGTTGCCGGCACCTGCAGCTGGTGGTCCGCATGGCCGACGGTCGCAGCGGCTCGGTCGCCGAGTCGCGATGCCGCTACCTCTTCTGGCGCTGGGGGTTGCCCGCGCCCCAGCTGCAGTACGAGGTCACGTCCGACGGAGTGCTGATCGGCATCAGCGACTTCGTCTGGCCGGACCTCGGCCTGATCGTCGAGTTCGACGGCAAGGAGAAGTACCTGAAGCACCTGCGACCGGGCGAGTCGCCTGGAGACGCGGTCTTCCGGGAGAAGCGGCGCGAGGATGCACTGCGCAGAGTCACGGGCTGGCGTGTGATCAGGCTGACCTGGGGCGACCTCGAGCGCCCGGAGCGTGTTGCCGGCCTGCTGCGGGCCGCGCTCGCTGCCTGACCGCGGGACCGTCGTACGCCGGCTCGTGGTGCGTCAGGTGCCGGAGCAGGTTGCTGCGCGCGAAGCGGCGGCACTCCCCACGACATCCCGGCACTTCCCGTGGTCTGGACGCCATGGGGAGTGCCAGAACTCCTGCATCCCGTGGGAAACCGGCACTCGTCGAGTTGCACGCAGGTCAGAGGCGGGAGCGCAGCCAGTCGAAGTCGGCCTGGTGCTCCTCCGGGCCGCCCGGGGTCTCCGCGATGACGGGGGCCCCGGCGGCACGGATCAGCTCGACGAAGGCGTCGTGGTCGACGTGGCCGGCGCCGAAGCTGGTGTGACGGTCAGCGCCGGAGTCGAAGGCGTCCCGGCTGTCGTTGGCGTGGATCAGGTCGATGCGGCCGGTCAGCGACAGCAGCTGCTGCACGGCGGTGTCGAGCGCGATCCCGCCGGCGTGCGCGTGGCAGGTGTCGAGGCAGAAGCCGACCATGTCGGCGCCCTCGGCCGCGTGCACGGCCTCGAAGACCCGCCCGATGCGCTCGGCGTGCCGGGCCATCGCGTTGTCGCCGCCGGCGGTGTTCTCGATGAGCAGGGGGATCTTGAGGTCGGTCGCCTCGATCGCCTTGCGCCAGTTGTCGAAGCCCTTCTCGGGGTCGTCGGTCTTGTTGACGTGCCCGCCGTGGACGATCAGCCCCTTCGCGCCGATCTCGGCCGCGGCGTCCATGTGCTGCTGGAGCAGCTTGCGCGAGGGGATGCGGATCCGGTTGTTCGTCGTCGCGACGTTGACGATGTAGGGGGCGTGGACGTAGAGGTCCACCCCGGCGGCCTCCGCGTCGGCCTTGAGCGCGGCCGCCCCGTCGGCGTACCGGATCTCGGGGCCCTTGTAGCTCTGCGGGTCGCCGAGGAAGAACTGCACCAGCGACGTCCCGCGCGCTTTCGCCTCCGCGACCGGGTCGGTCTGGTCGACGTGGGCGCCGATCCGCAGGGTGTCGGCGGTGACGGGAGGGGTGGGGGTGGGCGTGGCCTGGCTCATCGCCCCAGGCTAGGACCCGGCACGGACACCACGGGAAGCGGTCGTCGCTCGATTTCGGGGAACGGCCGGGCCGCTGGTAGATTGCCGTGTCCGGTTGATCCCGGTCGCCACCGACGGTGGCCGACCAGCCGGGACGGCGTACTGCTTCCGCATCGCGGGACGTGCGCCGACGCAACAGCCCTCCTGCCGCGGAACGACCGTGGCCGCCAGTCCGAAGGAGGTGGAGACTGCTTTGCGTGCCTATGAAGTGATGGTCATCCTCGACCCCAGCCTCGACGAGCGCACCGTCGCCCCGTCTCTCGACACCTACCTCAACGTCGTCCGTCAGGACGGTGGCGAGGTCGTGAACGTCGACGTGTGGGGCAAGCGACGACTCGCTTACGAGATCGACAAGAACGCCGAGGGCATCTACGCCGTCGTCGACCTGCAGGCCGAGCCGGCCACGGTGAAGGAGCTCGACCGTCAGCTCACGCTGAACGAGTCGGTGCTGCGCACCAAGGTGATCCGCCCCGACGTGCACTGATCGTTCCACCGATCGCCCGCACGGTCTCGTAACTGTCGCCGCCATGAGGTTCTATGAGGCGCACACGAACCGGACCGAGCACCACCGGGGCCGCGAGCCCCAGACAAGGGAGTCATCCAATGGCAGGCGAAACCCCGATCACCGTCGTCGGCAACCTCACCGCTGACCCGGAGCTGCGCTTCACCCCCTCGGGTGCGGCCGTCGCGAACTTCACCGTCGCGTCGACCCCGCGCAACTTCGACCGCCAGACCAACGAGTGGAAGGACGGCGAAGCGCTGTTCCTCAACTGCTCGGTGTGGCGCCAGGCGGCGGAGAACGTCGCGGAGTCCCTCACCAAGGGCTCGCGCGTCGTCGTGCAGGGGAACCTGAAGGCCCGCAGCTACGAGACCCGCGAGGGTGAGAAGCGCACGGTCTTCGAGGTCGACGTGCAGGAGATCGGGCCCAGCCTGAAGTACGCCACCGCGAAGGTCTCCCGGACCACCCGTCAGGGTGGCGGCGGCGGCTACAGCGGCGGTGGCGCCGGCGGCGACGACCCGTGGTCCAACCAGGGTGGCGGCGGTCAGTCCGCTCCCCAGGGCGGCGCCCCGGGCGGGTACGGCGGCGGCCAGTCGGCTCCGCAGTCCGCGCCCCAGGGCGGCGGCCAGGGTGGCCAGGGCGGCCAGGGTGGATGGAACACCCCCGGCCAGAACAACGACCCCTGGGCGACCCCGGGCGGCAACTCCTCGGAGGAGCCCCCCTTCTGATCCACCTCCGTGCCCCTGACCGGGTGCGGTGACCACCAGACCAGCAACCATTCCGGGCCAACCCCGCAGAGGGCCGCCCGGGCTCGAGAAGGAGCACCACGATGGCCAAGCCTGTTCTGCGCAAGCCCAAGAAGAAGGTTTGCCAGTTCTGCAAGGACAAGACCGAGTACGTCGACTACAAGGACACCGCGCTGCTGCGGAAGTTCATCTCCGACCGCGGCAAGATCCGCGCGCGTCGGGTGACGGGCAACTGCGTCCAGCACCAGCGCGACGTCGCGATCGCCGTCAAGAACGCCCGCGAGGTTGCGCTCCTGCCGTACACCTCCACGGCTCGCTGAGGAAGGGGAACGACATGAAGCTCATCCTCACCCACGAGGTCGACGGCCTCGGCGCTCCTGGCGACATCGTCGAGGTCAAGGACGGCTACGGCCGCAACTTCCTCATCCCGCGCGGTTTCGCGATCCGCTGGACCCGCGGCGGCGAGCGTCAGATCGACTCCATCAAGCAGGCCCGTTCGGCCCGCGCCGTCGCCGACCTCGGCAAGGCGCAGGAGATCAAGGCCAAGCTCGAGGGCAGCGAGGTCCAGGTCCCGGTCCGTGCCGGCGAGGGTGGCCGCCTCTTCGGCGCCGTCACCGTCTCCGACATCGCGTCCGCGATCAACAGCGCCGCCGGAGGTTCCTCCGACGTCGTGGACAAGCGCCGCATCATGGTCGGCAACCCGATCAAGTCGCTCGGCAGCCACGTCGTGACCGTCAAGGTCCACGACGAGCTCGAGGCGACCGTCAACCTGAACGTCGTCCCTGCCTGAGGATCCCTCCTCACCGGCTTCACCGGCGACGTCGTACGACGACCCGCGTCACCTCCGGGTGGCGCGGGTCGCGTGCGTCCGGGGGCGGTCCGTCGCGAGCGGTCAGCCGGGGGAGGGGGCGTCGAGCGTGGCCTGCAGGGTCGGGCCGACCAGGGCGACGAGGTCGTCGACCGGCATCGAGGCGATCGGCTCCATGCGGGTGACGTAGCGCAGCACGGCGATGCCGCCCAGCTGGGCAGCGACCAGCTCGACCTTGACCGCGGTGGCATCGACGCGGCGGCTGCGCAGCAGCGGTGTCAGGACGGTCCGGCTGAGCAGCGCGACCAGCAGCTTGCCGCCGACCGCGCTGTCGGCGCTCGAACGCACCGTGCGCATCACCCGCTCGCGGGTGCGCGGGTTCTCGCAGAGGTCGAAGAACCGTCGGGCGATCCGGTGGCCGGTCGTGACGCTCCGCCCCTCGGCAGCGCGGGGCGCGGGCACCGGCGCGGCCGACCCGTCGTCGGGGCTGCCGTCGACGTGATCGGTGGTGCCGGCGGCGACACCGGTGACGTCGGAGGACGGGCGGGTGCGGGTCGGGGCGCCCAGGCCGGTCAGCGCACGGGGCGGGACGCCGATCACCGGAGCAGGCCCGCTCGACAGTGCGGTGCTTCGGAGTCACCTGGTGACCTCGATCCACGACACAACCGGCTCACCGTGCTCACGCCGACCATCGTGCGGGAGCCGGTGGGATCGACGTCCCCGGACACGCCGAGGGTCAGTCCTCCGAGGAGTCCTGCTCGTCGCGGCCGCTGCGCGACCGCTCACGCGCCTGTCGGCGTCGGCGGACCTTCTCGATGACCTCGGCACCCGTGACCGGGGTGTCGTCCGCGGGGCTGGAGGAGGCGCCGCCGGTCCCGGACGGCTCCGTCGGGACGGGGGTGGCGGACCGCTTCTCGCCCGACCCCGTGGCGCCCGACGCCTTGGTCCCGGTCGGCTTGGCGCTCGACGCCTTGGCGCCCAACGTCTTGGCCCCGGTCGACCTCGCCGCCGCCTCGCGGTCACGGCGCGCCCGCGCCTTCCGCTTGGCCTCGGCGGCGGAGAAGCCCGTCGTGCTCGCCCGGCGCGCGGGCGCCGGGGCCGGTGCGGGTGGCTCGGGGGACGTGCGTGCGGCGCTCCGCTTCGTCGGGGCGGCAGGGGGAGGCGACGTCTCCTCGGGCTCACCCAGACCCGGTCGGCCCGAGGCGCTCGACAGCACGAACACCAGGGCGAGGTTGGCGACGAGGATCAGCACCTCGGCGGGCGTGGAGAGCCAGTTCTGCTCGGCGAGGTAGACCAGGCCCGGCAGCGGCGCCACGACGGCGAAGGCCGCCCGCAGCGCGAGCGCCACCCAGCGCAGGCGTCCGGTCACGGCGTCGGAGACCGCGTCGCAGACGAGGAAGCACCACGCGAGCGTGGGGAGGCTGAAGAGCCACCCGAGCAGGGGCGTCAGGGTGGCCGGTGACCCGGCCGGCCAGCTGAGGACCGAGAAGAGCAGGCAGACCCAGGCGGCGACGACCAGCCCCCGCTGGTTGGGCAGCCGGCGCGCCAGCGGCGCGAGCCCGAGCAGCACCAGCACCCAGCCCACCGGGTCGGCGATCCAGTCGTAGCCGTCGGGCGGGATGTCGAGGAAGACGATCACCAGGCCCATGACGACGGTCTGCAGCGAGGTCACCTGCGGCACTCTAGTGAGGAGGGCTCGCCGCGACGGCCGATCCGGTCACCATCCAGGCGTTGCCGCGGGCCCGCCGCAGCAGCACGGCGGCGCGCCCTCCCATGAACACCACGCAGAACGCGACCCAGAGCCACACGAGCCCGGCGGTGGCACCGAGGTCGTCGGTCACCGAGGCGACGACGAGGGCGCAGGGCACGAACGCCACGGTGACCAGCGTGCCGGCCTTCGCCAGGTAGGGGCCGTCGCCGGCCCCGATGAGGATGCCGTCGAGCACGAACACCACCCCGGCGAGCGGCTGGGCGACCGCCGCCACCAGCAGGGCGGGTGCCAGGGCGTCGACGACGGCGGGGTCGTCGACGAACAGCCCGCCCAGCACCGGCGCCCCGAGCGCGAGCACCACGCCGGTCAGCACGCCGAACCCGAGCCCGAGACGGATCATGCGACGCGTCAGCGAGCGGGTGCGGTCCAGGTCGCCGGCCCCCAGCGCCGTACCGGTGAGGGTCTGGGCCGCGATCGCCAGCGCGTCGAGGGCGTAGGCGAGGAACGTCCACAGCGTGAAGGCGAGCTGGTGGGCAGCGGTGGCGACCGTGCCGAGCGCCGCCGCGCCCCAGGTCATCGTCAGCAGGCAGGCGTGCAGGTTGAGGGTGCGGACCAGCAGCGGGGAGCCGGCGCGCGCGCTGCGTCGTACGCCGGGCAGGTCCGGGTGCCAGGTCGCCCCCTGGGCTGCGGCAGCGCGGAGCACCGCGCCGGCCAGGTAGGCCCCGGCGGCGCCCTGGGCGATGACGGTGCCGGCCGCCGAGCCGCCGATGCCGAGGTCGAAGCCGTAGACCAGCACGACGTTGAGCACGATGTTGAGCAGGTTCGCGGCCACGGCCACCACCAGCGGCGTGCGGGTGTCGGCCATGCCGCGCAGCACGCCGGTCGCGGCGAGCAGCAGGAGCATCGGGGTGAGGCCGAGCCAGGAGATCCGCAGGTACGTCGTCGCCGCGGCCGCGACCTCGGCGTCGGTGCCGAAGAGGTCGACGAGGGGCGCCGTCGTCAGCACGCCGACGGTGGACAGCACGACGCCGATCCCGAGGGCCAGCCACAGGCCGTCCACGCCCTGCTGGAGGGCCCGGCGGGGCTGGCCAGCCCCCAGCTCCCGGGCGACCGCTGCCGTGGTCGCGTAGGCCAGGAAGACGCAGAGGCCGACGGCCAGGCGCAGCACGACCGAGGCGATCCCGAGGCCGGCGAGCTCGGTGGTGCCGAGGTGCCCGACGACGGCGGAGTCGGCGAGCAGGAAGAGGGGCTCGGCGACCAGCGCGAGGAAGGCGGGGACGGCGAGCGCGAGGATCTGACGGTCGACCGCGCGGGTGCCTTCCGACCGTCGCCACGCCATGGGAGGAACCTATCTGTGCGTGTCGGCCAGGTGAACGTAGCGTGTCCCGAGGCCGGTCCCCGGGTGGCAATACCACCGCGCGGACCCTGTGCACAACCCCGGGTTTGCTGTGGATATCGGGCTGCCTCAGCGTCCCCAGGACGCGCCAGGGACCTTCGGCCCGGTGGCGAGAAGATGAACGGGACGTGACGAGATCTTTTTTCTGCACACAGGACCGAAATCACGAACATCGAGGTCAGACGCCGTTTTGGCGTCGGAAACTCTTCTGAGTCCACAGGCTTGTCCCCAACCTGTGCACACCCTCCCCGGGCGTGTTCCACATGCAGACCCCAGTTATCCACAGGGCCTGTGGACAACGGTCTTGGAGCGGCCTCCGGTATCGGGCTACGGTCACGGCTTCGCAGGGCAACGGTGCCCGCCCCGGACCCGGTCCGCGGCGCCGTCCGGCATTTCGTCGGAGCCCCTCCCTACCGTCTCCCTCGGGACACAGACAAGGGGCAACGCATGAGCATCGCGGAGCAGTCACCGGGGCGCGGACAGTCGTCCGCCGAGTCGTGGGAGGCGAGCTTCGCGCCGTACGCCGCGGAGGAGTACTCCTCACCGGGGTCGGACCGCATGCCGCCCCAGGACCACGCGGCCGAGCAGTCGGTGATCGGCTCGATGCTGCTGTCGAAGGACGCCATCGCCGACGTGGTGGAGAGCATCCGCGGCACCGACTTCTACCGGCCGGCGCACGAGACGATCTTCGACGCCGTCATCGACCTCTACGGCCGTGGCGAGCCGGTGGACCCGGTGACGACCTCGGCGGAGCTGAGCCGGCGGGGCGAGCTGGTCAAGGTCGGCGGGGCGCCGTACCTCCACACGCTGTCGGCCTCGGTGCCGATCGCGGCCAACGCGTCGTACTACGCCGAGATCGTGCGCGAGAAGGCGATCCTGCGCCGCCTCGTCAGCGCCGGCACCAAGATCGTGCAGATGGGCTACGCCGGCGAGGGCATGGTCGACGACACCGTCGACGCCGCCCAGCAGGAGGTCTACCAGGTCACCGACAAGCGGACGAGCGAGGACTACGCACCGCTCAGCGCGATCATGGAGGGCACCCTCGACGAGATCGAGGCGATCTCGAACCGCGGCGGCGAGATGACCGGCGTGCCGACGGGCTTCCAGGACCTCGACGAGCTGACCAACGGCATGCACGGCGGCCAGATGATCATCATCGCGGCGCGACCGGCGGTCGGGAAGGCGCTGGCGCTCGACACCGTGCTGCCCACTCCGACCGGCTGGACGACCATGGGCGAGGTCGAGGTCGGCGACGACCTCATCGACGCCGAGGGCAACCCCACCCGCGTGGTGGCCGCGACGCGGGCGATGCTGCGGCGTCCCTGCTACCGCCTGACCTTCTCCGACGGCTCCACCATCGTGGCCGACTGGCAGCACCAGTGGGTCACGCGCGCCGGGGCCGGGTCCCCGTCTGCGACGGCCTCGGGCGTCGCCACCCTCACCACGGGCGAGCTGGCCCGCACCATCAGCGCCGGTCACACCATCGCGATGCCCGACGGCACCGCGGTCAAGGTCGAGAGCGTCGAGTCGGTCCCGACGGTGCCGGTGCGCTGCGTGCAGGTCGACAACGACGCCCACCTCTACCTCGCCGGCCCGACCGGGATCCCGACCCACAACTCCACGCTCGCCCTCGACCTCTGCCGCGCGGCGAGCATCCACCACAACCAGGCCTCGGTCATCTTCAGCCTCGAGATGACGCGCAACGAGATCACGATGCGCCTGCTGTCGGCCGAGGCGAAGATCCCGCTCAACCACATGCGCAACGGCCACATGACCGACGACGACTGGCAGAAGCTCGCCCGCAAGATGGGCGAGGTCTCCTCGGCGCCGCTCTTCATCGACGACAGCCCCAACATGACGATGATGGAGATCCGGGCGAAGGCGCGGCGGCTCAAGCAGCGCCACGACCTGCGGCTGATCATCATCGACTACCTGCAGCTGATGAGCTCGGGCAAGAAGGTCGAGTCCCGCCAGCTCGAGGTCTCCGAGTTCTCCCGCCAGATCAAGCTGCTGGCCAAGGAGCTCAACGTCCCCGTCGTGGCGCTGTCGCAGCTCAACCGTGGACCCGAGCAGCGCGCTGACAAGCGACCCATGTTGTCCGATTTGCGTGAGTCTGGGTCGATTGAGCAAGATGCGGACATGGTGGTGCTCCTGCACAGAGACGACGTGTACGAGAAGGAGTCGACCCGTCCCGGCGAGGCTGACCTGATCGTGGCCAAGCACCGGAACGGTCCGACCCGCGACGTCGTGGTGGCCTTCCAGGGCCACTACTCCCGCTTCGTCGACATGGCGGCCGGCTGAGTCGTCCCGGTGGGGGACCGCCGCGGCACCGCACGGCTCTCAGCGGGGGCAGTCGCGGCCGACCCGGGAGGCGGCACGGTGCTCGTGCAGCCCTGACCGGCCTTCGAGGGCCACGGTCGCGCGCAGGACGACGCAACGGTCCGCGTCGAGGCGCAGCGGCGCCAGGTCGGAGATCTCGCCACCGCGCGAGGTCCGGGTCCGCCCGTCGACCGAGGCCGTGACCTCGGCCTCCACCACCTCGGCGCCCACGTCGGCGTGGCCGACCTCCAGGCTCACGCAGATGGGGTGCCCGGGCCGGTGGCGGGCCCACAGCGTTGCGTGCAGCAAGGGTCCTCCGTCGTCACGGGCCACCGGCTCCAGGTCGACGGCGCTCAGCACCGGGTCTCCTTGCGAGCACGGACGGGCCGGCTCCTCGACCCGGTCCGGTCCCGGCTCCGTGGACCCCGAGCACGCGCTCAGGGCGACGACCAGCCCGAGGACACCGAGGGACGTCGCGGCCCTCGGGGAGGGGGCGAGCGTGCGTCGGCTCGATCTCATGCCGGGGCCCTCGGGATCGGCGACGACTCGGCAAGCGCCTTCCAGGTCCGCAGCTGCCTCCGCGCCATCACCAGGTCGCCCAGCGTCACGACCGCTGCCACCGGCCGGGACGTCTCCATGACGATCTTGAGCAGCAGCCGCGTGGACCCTTCGGCCGTCGGCACCACGTCGTACGTCATCCAGGCGCCGAGGATGAAGCCGGTCAGCGAGCGGCCCGGCTCGACGGCTTCGACACGCCCGACCGGGCGTCCTGCACAGGCGGTGAAGGCCTCGCCGACCACCGGCTCCGGCATCCCGAGCAGGGTCCGCGGGGAGCGACGCCCGAGGTTGTCGACCCAGTCGTAGGAGTACGGCGCGACGCGGATCTGCGTCACCCACGGCCACACCTGCTCCGGGGGCGCGGCCACGGCGACGCCGCGCCACGCCACCAGCGTCGGGTCGGTCACGAAGCCGTCGCAGGCGTAGCGCCGCTCGACCTCGGCGTCGGTGACGCGCCAGCGGTCGCCGAGCACGCCGACCTCAGCCGGCCAGCGAGCCGGCGAAGATCTGCCAGGCCAGCGCCGACTTCGCTCCCAGGCTGAGCACGAGGTAGACCTTCTCGCCGTACGCGTAGCTCCGCCACCGGCCGATCTCGCGGTACTGCAACCACTGGTTCAGCGCGAAGCTCATGAAGAACACGAACAGCGACACGAAGATGCCGTAGACGAAGCCGGGCACGGTCTCGGAGCCGACGATGTTGAACGTGATCGCGATCCACGGAACCGCGCCCGCGACGCAGCCGAACCAGAACGGCAGCATCGACGTGCGCGTGCGTCCTGGCGGGTTCACCTGCTCCTGCAGCCATCCGAAGAGGATCATCGAGACGTTCGCCCCGGCGATCGCGATCATCGCGACCAGCTGCGTGATGCCGGCGTAGGAGGCGATGAGCAGCACCATGATCGTGGCGCTGACGGAGTACTCCAGCCAGCGGAAGCGGTTGATGCCGCCCCCCAGGTCGCGCTCGTAGCGGCCACGCAGCAGCGTTGCGGTGAGCAGGTGGTCGAGGGCGGCGAGGGCGAGGAAGACCGCGACCGCCGCCCCGATCGGTACGTCGAACGCGGACTCCGGCGCCGGGACCCGCGAGCCCGGAGGTCCTTCGGGGAAGGCGGTCGACAGGCTGATCGCGAAGTCGCTGGCCAGCAGCCACACCGCAACCGCCTGGGCGGCGTGCAGCACGGCGAGCCCGAGGTTCCACCGGCGCAGGCCCGCGAGCGCGGCACCGTCGACGCCGGTGGCACGAGGCGGAGGGGCGTCGGAGGCGCGCGCTGTCGAGGTCACCTGGCCAGTATCGGCCCCCCCGCAAGGCGGCATGATGGACGCGTGACCCTCAGCGACGCGGACCGCACGTTCCTCCGTCAGGCCGTCGACCTGGCCCGCCAGGCCCTCGAGGTCGGCGACGAGCCTTTCGGCTCGGTGCTGGTCTCGCCCGACGGCGAGGTGCTGCTGGCCGACCACAACCACGTCGGGGACGGCGACCACACCCGCCACCCCGAGCTCGCCATCGCCCAGTGGGCGGCCCAGCACCTGTCGCCCGGCGAGCGGGCGCGCTGCGTCGTCTACACCTCCGGGGAGCACTGCCCGATGTGCGCCGCTGCCCACGCCTGGGTGGGCCTCGGCCGCATCGTGTACGCCGGGTCGACGGCTCAGCTGACCACCTGGCTGGCCGAGGTCGGCGTACCGCCGGGGCCGGTGGCGCCACTGCCGATCGTCGCCGTCGCGCCCGGGCTCACCGTCGAGGGCCCGGTCGAGGAGCACGCCGACGAGCTGCGCGAGCTGCACCAGGTCGCGGGACGGCGTCGCACGGCACCGCCGACCTGACGGCGTGAGGTTGGCGCGGCTGGGCAGACTGGCGAGGTGCCGGAGCTGCCCGAGGTCGAGTCCGCCCGCCAGGTCATCGAGCGCTCCGCGCTGGACCGCCGCATCGTCGACGTCGACGACGCCGACACCTACGAGTGCCGCCCGCACGCCCCCGGAGAGATCAGGGAGGCGCTGGTCGACCGGCGCCTGCGCGCGGTGCACCGCCGCGGCAAGCTGATGTGGTGCGAGACCACGGGCATCCGCTCGCGCCAGGGGGAGGGACCGCACCTCGGCATCCACCTCGGCATGAGCGGCCGGATCCTCGTGGAGGACCGGAGCACCAGCGACGAAGGCGGGGACTACGAGGGCAGCGGCGGGCAGTCCGACGGAGGGCGGCCGAGCCGTCCCCGCAAGGAGGAGTGGTACCGCTTCACCCTCACCTTCGACGACGGCGGTCGGCTGCGCCTCTTCGACAAGCGCAGGCTGGGGCGGGTGCGGCTCGACCCCGACCTCGACGCGCTGGGACCCGATGCCGGCGAGATCGGTCGCGAGGAGTTCCGCGAGCGGGTCGGACGCGGTACGGCGCCGCTCAAGGCGCGTCTGCTGGACCAGGGAACGCTGGCGGGGGTCGGGAACCTGCTCGCCGACGAGGTGCTGTGGCAGAGCCGGCTGGACCCGCAGCGACCGTCCGGCAACCTGTCGACCGAGGAGCTCGACGAGCTCAGACGCGAGCTGCGCAAGGGGATCCGGCGGGCCATCGACAAGGGCGGGGTCCACACCGGCGAGGTCATCGCCCACCGGAAGCACGGGGGACACTGTCTCCGCTGCGGCGCGGAGATGAAGCGGGCGACGGTCGGGAGCCGGACGACGTGGTGGTGCCCCCAGGAGCAGGTCTGACGACGGGACTGCACTGCCGCCGGTCCGGCTCAGCCGGCCGCCTCCAGCTCCTTCAGGTAGACCCGCAACGGATCGAGCCCTGCGTCCGCGCGACGCTCGTCGACGGACGACCGGTCGGCGATGGGGGTGCGCGGCCGCCAGCCGTCCCGAGGGTCGAGCTCCCACTGCGTCCCGTACTCCCGCGGATCGCCCTCGGCCACCAGGACGCGGTCGGTCAGGTACGCGAGGTCCCCGGGCGAGGCGTCCTCCGCGGCCACGGCCGTCTCGAGCAGCGTCAGGGCGCGACGCTGCAGGGCGAGGTCGAGGTCCGCGTGCTGGGCGACGACCCACGCCGCGGTCGAAGCCTTCCTGCCCACGAGGTCCCATCCCGGCCACCCGTGCTCGTCGAGGAGCTCGCGGCGCAGGTCCTCGTCAGCGGTACCGGCGGTGCTGGCGCTGTCGGCGGTCTGGCGGGCAGGCGCTCGGGACGCGTCGTCCCCGCACGCCGTCAGTGCCGTCGCGGCCACCGCCGTGATCACGACGGCGAGGGACGCGAGCGGACGGGGCATGCTCCAGGCGAGGCCGGAGCCGACGGGGAGTCACGGGCGTGATCGGGGCGGGCCTCGGCGCCGGACCGCGTGGCCCCTAGGCGAGCGGGACCTCGCGCAGGGGGTCGCCGCCGTCGACGTACAGCCGGCCGGACGGGACCAGCGCCGCGCGGATGCGGGCGCGCGCGAGGGCTCCCGCCCTCGGGTGCCGCCCGTCGAGGGCGCCGACGCGGACCGCGAAGCAGAGGTCGTACGGCGCCTCGCCGGGCTGGAGCGCGAGCTCCTCGGCGGCGACGCAGCGCACCGACAGGGTGCCGGCGGCGATCTCGTCGGCGCACGCCCGCTCGACCAGCGCCACGCCGCGCGGGGAGCGGTCGACCACGAGCACGTGCCCCGACGGCCCGACCCGGGAGGCGACCTCGCGGGCCGCGGCACCCGGCGCCCCGCCGATCTCCAGCACGCGCAGGCCGGTCCGCAGCGGCAGCGCGTCGACGACGGCGGCGAGCCGTGGGGACAGGTCGGTCACCCGCCCATCCTGCCCGGGCCGCCCGCTCCTGGTCACGCCCCGCAGGTCGGCCGGTTCGTGGGCGATGCCTGCAGGTTCGGGGCCCGCGAACCTGCAGGCCGACCGGACGACGTCGCTGACGAAGGGAGTGACCAGAACCTGGCCGGCCCGGGCAGGGGCGGGGGTCAGGGCTCGATGAGCCCGGCGCGCACGGCGTAGCGGGTCAGCTCGGTCCGGTCCCGCATGCCCAGCTTGGTGAGCACGTTGGCGCGGTGGCGCTCGACGGTCTTGACGCTGATGACGAGCGCCGCCGCGATCTCCTTCGACGACCATCCCTCGGCGATCAGCTTGACCACCTCGTCCTCCCGCGCGGTCAGCACCGCCTTCGGGATGCGCTCGCCGCGGCGCATGCGCTCGAGGAAGTCGCGCACGAGCGCCCGCTCCACCCCGGCGTAGAGGAACGAGTCGCCCCGGCTGGCCGCCCGGCACGCCGCCACGAGGTCCTCGTCGGCGGCCGACTTGAGCACGTAGCCGCAGGCGCCGGCCTGCAGGGCGGAGAAGAAGTACTGCTCGTTGTCGTGCATCGACAGCATCAGCGTGCGGACCGCCGGCGCCCGCCGCGCGATCTCGCGCGCCGCCTGCAGGCCGGTCATCCGGGGCATCGACACGTCGAGGACGGCCACGTCCGGCGAGTCCGCCCGGGCCAGCTCGACCGCCTCGGCGCCGTCGGCGGCCTCGGCCACCACGACCAGGTCGGGCTCGGCCTCGAGGATGCGCCGCAAGCCGGCGCGCACGAGCCCGTGGTCGTCGGCCAGCAGGATCCGGACCGTCACCGTGCCCCCGTCCCCACCGGGTCCGGCGGCCCGTCCACCGGCACCTCGAGCCGCACCTCGGTGCCGCCGCCCTCGAGCGACCCGACGTGCAGCCGCCCGCCGACCATCCGGGCTCGCTCCTCCATGCCCTGCACCCCGGCGCCACGCGTCAGCGAACCCGCGGCCGGCCCCCGGCCGTCGTCGGCGACCCGCAGCTCCAGCACCGGCCCCCGCCGGGACACCCCGAGCTCGACGGTCCGCGCGTCGGCGTGCCGGACGACGTTGGTCAGCGCCTCCTGGGCGACCCGGTAGACGACGAGCTCCACCTCGGGCGTGAGCGGCGGCAACCCGGGCAGGTATCCGCGTCGCACGGTGACCCCGCTGCGCTCGACCAGGTCGCTGGCCAGGCTCGACAACGAGTTCAGCAGCCCCAGGTCGTCCAGCACGCCCGGACGCAGCCGCTGCGAGATGCGGCGTACCTCCTCCAGGCTGCGGCGCGTCGTCTCGCGCGCCTGCTCGAGGTCACCGGCGATCGCGGGCGGTGCCGCGACCTGCGCGTGCTTCAGGCTGAGCAGGACCGCGGTCAGGCTCTGCCCGACCTCGTCGTGCAGCTCCTGCGCGATGCGCCGGCGCTCGTCCTCCTGGGCCTGCAGCGCCCGCGCCGTGCTCGTACGTCGCTCCGCCTCCAGCCGGTCGACCATCGCGTTGAACCCGCCGACGAGAGGCCGGGCCGCTCCGCTGCCGGCCTCGTCGAGGCGGCCCACCGGGCGACGCAGGTCGATGGCGGTCATGGCGCGGACCAGCCGGTCCAGGGGCCGCAGCACCGAGCGCAGCAGCAGCCCGTTGACCTCGAAGATCACCAGCAGCCCGGCCGAGACCAGGAGGACCTCGGACCACAGCGGCCGGGCCGACACGGTGACCGGGGCGAGCAGCAGCACCAGGGTGCCGACGAGGAAGACGGCGCCGTTGATGAGGCACACCCGCCAGAACAGCGGCAGCGACAGCGTCCGGTCCATCGGCCCACCTTCCCAGAGTCCGCCCTCCGGGCGAGGGCGAAGATGGGGCCACGACCCCATGTCGCGAGGGGCGCGCGGCACCGGACGCTGGAGGGCATGACCCCGGCGGAGCTCAACGTGGCCGTGCTCGCCGGCACCGCGGTGCTGCTGGTGGGGGTCGCCGCCGTGCGGGTCTCCACCGGGGCCGGTCTGCCGAGCCTGCTGCTCTACCTCGCGCTGGGGCTGGTCATCGGCGAGGCGGGTCTGGGGCTCCGCTTCGACGACGCGGCGCTGGCGCAGGTGCTCGGCACCGTGGCGCTGGCGGTGATCCTGGCCGAGGGCGGACTGACCACGAGCCTGCCCGTCATCCGCCCGATCATCGGGCTGGCCGGCGTCCTCGCCACCGTCGGCGTCGCCATCAGCGTCACCGTCACCTCGCTGCTGGCCTACGTCCTGCTCGACGTGGACGCCCGCACAGCCGTGCTCCTCGGTGCGGTCGTCTCCTCCACCGACGCCGCTGCCGTCTTCGCGGTGATGCGGACCCTGCGACTGCGTCCCCGCACGCGGGCCACGCTGGAGGCGGAGTCGGGGTTCAACGACCCGCCGGTCATCATCCTCGTCACGCTCGTGGTCTCCGACCTGTGGGACGACCTCGACCCGGTCACCGCGTTCCTCGGGTTCCTGCAGCAGATGGGTGTCGGGGCGGTGGTCGGGGTCGCGGTCGCCTACGCCGGCCGCTCCGTGCTGAGCCGCGTCGCGCTGCCGGCGGCCGGTCTCTACCCGCTGGCGACGCTCGCCTTCGCGCTGCTCGGCTTCGGTGCCGCCGGCACCGTGGGAGGCAGCCCCTTCGTGGCGGTGTACGTCGCGGGCCTGCTGCTGGGCAACGCCGACCTGCCCCACCGCCGGGCGACCCTGGGCTTCGCCGAGGGGCTGGCGTGGCTGGCCCAGATCGGCCTGTTCGTCCTCCTGGGCCTGCTGGCGTCGCCGGCCCGGCTGGTCGACGCCGTCGTCCCGGCCCTCGTCGTCGGGGTCGCGCTGACGCTCGTGGCCCGGCCCCTGTCGGTGTGGCTGTGCGCCACGCCGTTCGGCGTACCGCTGCGCGAGCAGCTGTTCGTCTCGTGGGCCGGCCTGCGCGGCGCCGTGCCGATCGTGCTGGCGACGTTCCCGATCACCGCGGGGCTGGCCGGCGCCGAGCGGATCTTCGACGTCACCTTCCTGCTCGTCGTGGTCTTCACGATCCTCCAGGGTCCGAGCCTGCCCTGGCTCTCGCGTCGGCTCGGGGTGGTGGAGGCCGACCAGACGCGCGACCTCGCGTTCGAGCACGCCCCGCTCGAGGAGCTGGGGGCCACGGTGGTCAGCTTCGACGTGCCCCGCACGTCGCACCTCGCCGGCGTCGAGGTCGGTGAGCTGCGGCTGCCGGGGGCCGCCGTGCTCGCCCTGGTGCTGCGCGACGGGCACCTGTTCGCACCCGCGCCGGCCAGCACGCTGCGCGTGGGCGACCAGCTGCTGCTGGCGGTGCCGTCGGGCGAGCGGGAGGCCGTCGAGCAGCGCCTGCGGGCGTTGAGCCGCGCCGGCCGGCTGGCGGCCTGGCACGGCGAGCGTGGCGAGGTGGCCGTGTGAGCGCGACCCTCGCCGTCGTCGTCTTCGTCGTCACCTACACGCTCATCGCCACCGAGCGGGTGCCACGGGTCCACGCCGCCATCGGTGGCGCCGCGGTCATGGCCGTGCTGGGGATCGTCGACACCGACACCGCCTTCTACGACAGCGACCGCGGCATCGACTGGAACGTCATCGCCCTGCTCTTCGGGATGATGCTGATCGTCGGGGTCCTGCGGCAGACCGGGCTGTTCGGCTTCCTCGCGGTGTGGTGCGTGCAGGTCTCCCGGGGGCGCCCCTTCCCCCTGATGGCGCTGCTCATCGTGGTGACGGCCTCCGCCTCGGCGCTGCTCGACAACGTCACGACCGTGCTGCTGGTGGCCCCGGTCGTCCTCCGGGTCTGCCGCGAGCTCGACCTCCCGAGCGGGCCCTACCTGATCTCCGTGGCGTGCGCGTCCAACATCGGGGGGACGGCGACGCTGATCGGTGACCCGCCCAACATCATGATCGCGAGCCGCACCGGGCTGACCTTCAACGACTTCCTGGCGAACCTCGCGCCCCTCGTCGTGGTGCTGGTCGTCGTCTACGTGGGGCTGTGCCGGGTCTACTTCCGCCGGGTCCTCACCGTCTCGGGCGGCGGCGTGCCGGTGCCCCCGCCGGCGGCCGACCCGTGGGAGCAGATCGTCGACCGGGGTCTGCTGTGGCGGTGCCTGGCGGTGCTCGTGGTCGTGATTGCAGGCTTCGTCATGCACTCCGTGGTGCACGTGCAGCCCGCCCTGGTGGCGCTGCTGGGGGCGGTCGCGATGATCCTCGTGGCGCGTGCCTCGACCGAGGAGGTCCTGGCCGACGTCGAGTGGGAGACGCTCGCCTTCTTCATGGCGCTCTTCGTGCTCGTCGGCGGGCTCTCGGGCGAGGGCGTCATCGACGCGATCGGCTCGTTCGCCGTCGACGCGGCCGACGGGCGGTGGTTCCTGGCCGCGACGACATTGCTCTTCGGGTCCGCGGTGCTCGGTGCCTTCGTCGACAACATCCCCTACACGGCGGCGATGATCCCCGTCGTGGAGGACCTCGTGGCGACCGACCCGGACGCTGCCTTCCCGTTGTGGTGGGCGTTCGCGCTCGGCGCGGACCTCGGCGGCAACACCACCGCGGTGGCGGCCGGGGCCAACGTCGTGGTGACCGGGATCGCTGCCCGGTCGGGCGAGCCGATCAGCTTCTGGCAGTTCACCAAGCACGGCCTGCTGACGACGGCGGTGACGCTCACGATCGCGTGGGTCTACGTGGGCTGGCGCTACTTCTCCTGACGTCACACCGTCCCGATGCGACGGAACGGGTCGGTTCACGGCAGAATGGTGCCTTCACGCCGGGAGGAGCCGAGACGATGACCGACACCACCGGTGCAGATCAGGACACGCAGGACCAGCAGGGCCACGACGACCGACCCACCTTCGCCGACCTCGGGATCGACGAGCGGGTGCTCAAGGCGCTGACGAAGGTCGGCTACGAGACGCCCTCACCGATCCAGGCCGCCACGATCCCGCCGCTGCTGGAGGGCCGCCACGTCGTCGGCCTGGCCCAGACCGGCACCGGCAAGACGGCGGCGTTCGCCGTACCGATCCTGTCGCGCATCGACCTCAAGCAGAAGACGCCGCAGGCGCTGGTGCTCGCGCCCACGCGCGAGCTGGCGCTGCAGGTCTCCGAGGCGTTCGAGCGCTACGCCGCGCACCTGCCCGGCCTGCACGTGCTGCCCGTCTACGGCGGCCAGGGGTACGGCGTGCAGCTCTCGGCCCTGCGTCGCGGCGTCCACGTCGTGGTCGGCACCCCCGGGCGGATCATGGACCACCTGGAGAAGGGCACGCTCGACCTCTCCGAGCTGCGGTTCCTCGTGCTCGACGAGGCCGACGAGATGCTGAAGATGGGCTTCGCCGACGACGTCGAGACGATTCTCGCCGACACCCCGGCCGACAAGCACGTCGCGCTGTTCAGCGCCACGATGCCGCCGGCGATCCGACGGATCTCGAAGAAGTACCTCGAGGACCCGGTCGAGATCACCGTCAAGAACACCACCGCCACGGCGCCGAACATCGCCCAGCGCTACCTGCTGGTGAGCTACCCGCAGAAGGTCGACGCGCTCACGCGCATCCTCGAGGTCGAGAACTTCGAGGGCATGATCGTCTTCGTCCGCACCAAGAACGAGACCGAGACGCTGGCCGAGAAGCTGCGGGCCCGCGGCTACTCCGCGACCGCGATCAACGGCGACATCGCGCAGAACGTCCGCGAGCGGACCGTCAACCAGCTCAAGGCCGGCAAGCTCGACATCCTCGTGGCCACCGACGTCGCCGCGCGCGGCCTCGACGTCGAGCGCATCAGCCACGTCGTGAACTACGACATCCCCACCGACACCGAGTCCTACGTGCACCGCATCGGTCGCACCGGACGGGCCGGGCGCAGCGGTGACGCGATCTCGTTCGTCACCCCGCGCGAGCGCTACCTGCTCAAGCTCATCGAGCGGACCACCAAGCAGCCGCTGGTGCAGATGCAGCTGCCGTCGGCCGAGGACGTCAACGAGACGCGCCTCAACCGCTTCGACGACCAGATCACCGCGGCGCTGCAGCAGGCGACGCGCATCGAGCGCTTCCGCGACATCATCAAGCACTACGTCAACGAGCACGACGTTCCGGAGGTCGACGTCGCCGCGGCGCTGGCCGTGGTGGCGCAGGGTGACACCCCGCTGCTGCTCGACCCGGCCGACGAGAAGCCGCAGCGCCCTGAGCGTCAGGAGCGGTTCGACCGTCCCGAGCGCGGCGGCCCCGACCGGGGACCCGCCCGTGGCCGGCCGCAGCGCGGTCGCAGCGACGTGCCCATGGCGCCGTACCGGATCGCGGTCGGCAAGCGGCACAAGGTCGAGCCCCGCCAGATCGTCGGCGCCATCGCCAACGAGGGCGGGCTCGGGCGCGGCGACTTCGGCCACATCGATATCCGGATGGACCACTCGATCGTCGAGCTGCCGCGCGATCTGTCGCCGGAGTCGCTGTCGAAGCTGTCGCGGACCCGGATCTCCGGCAAGCTCATCGCGCTCGAGCCCGACGCCGGCGGCGCGCCGCGCGGGGCCGAGCGGCCCGAGCGTGGCGGCGACTTCGCCCGGCGCGACAAGAAGCCGCGCCACAAGAAGCCCCGGGACTGACGCTCGGCCCTCACCGGCCGCCGTCGGGCCTCGCGGCCGCGGTCAGCGCGGGTGGCGGCGGACCGTCGAGCCGCAGCGCGGGCAGTGGGTCCCGTGGCACACGTCGAGCTCCTGGCCGCAGCGGCAGGCCGAGGCGAGCTCACGTCGCTCGTCCACGCTCACGCTCAGTGTCGAGATCCATCCGTGCCGCTCGGTGGTCATCGCCCGTGCTCCTCGATCCGGTGCTGCCGTCATGAGGGAGACGGTCGCCCGCGCTCCCCATGACGTGATTCGCCGCAGAGATTCTGCCGGATGGGTTTGGAGCGAGTGAGGGCGGGGTAGGTCAGTTGGTCGCGGGGTCAGCCGAGGGCGGGGTCAGCCGAGGACGGTGCAGGTGGAGTCGGCGTTGATCGGCCGCTTGCGGGAGTACGCCGACAGGTCGATCTTCAGGCCGGTGTGCTCGCCGACGAACGTCACCGGGTCGAGGTCGTGGTCGGACCCGCCCTCGACTGCGTCGACGATGGCGGCGAGGAAGCAGCCGGCCAGCGGGGCGTTCTTGAAGGAGTTGCCGCTCGTGCCCATCGCGACGTAGAAGCCCGGCGCGTCGGTGCGGTCGTAGATCGGCGTCCAGTCGTCGGCGACGTCGTAGACGCCGACCACGCCGGAGGGCCGGTTCGGCACCCGCAGCTCCGGCAGCCGCCGAGCGGCGCGGGTCACCTGCGCCTCGTAGCGACCGTTGCTGACGTGGGCGTCGACCGCGTCGGGGTCGTCGAGCCACTCGAAGCCGTCGCACTCGGGCTCCGTGCCGCCGATGACCCAGGTCTGCGCCGGCCCGGGCCGCATGTAGGTCCCGAGGTCGAGGTCGAAGACCCCGGGGCCGTAGGACTCCTCGCCGCTGTAGCCCGCCGGCTGCTTGACCTGGTGGACCTCCTGGCGCAGCGGGCGCACCCCGACGGTGAACTCCTCACCCACGCCGGCCATCGCGTTGAACGCCCCCGACCACGGCCCGGCGGCGTTGACGACGACCGCCGCCTCGACGCGCCGGCCGTCGGCCAGGGCCAGGTGCCAGACCTCGCCGCGACGCTCGACGCCGGTCACCTCGGCCCGGTACGCCGTACGCGCGCCGTGCAGCCGGGCCGCGTAGGCGAGGTTGTCCGCGGCCAGCCGCGGGTCGTCCATGAAGCCGGCGTCGGGGGTGTGGACCGCGCCGAGCCGCGCCGGGGTCTCCTCCCAGAAGGCGTCGTCGGAGACCGGCTTGTTGGGCCAGTAGGCGCCGCCGTCGAGGTGGGGGAAGCGCGCCACGAGCTCGTCGGCGTCGAGCTCCTCGAAGGGCACCCCGGCCGCCCGCAGCAGGTCGATGCTGTGCTCGCGCGGCACCGCCGGCACGTCGAGGTGCAGCATGCCGGTGCGGTGGAAGCGCGAGAGCGCAGGCGGGTCGGCCAACGGCTCGAAGCCGGGCAGCCCGAGGTGCTCGGCCCACCGCTCCCAGCAGAACTTGGACTCCCAGGCGGTCGCCACGCCCTCGAAGGTGGAGTACATGAAGCGGATGACCGCGCTCGACGCGCTCGTCGAGCCGTGGCCCGGTCCGCCGGCCTTGTCGAGCACCAGCACCGAGCGGCCTCCCCGGGCCAGCTCGAGCGCGACGGCGGAGCCGATCACGCCGGAGCCGACGACGACGGCGTCGGCGGTGAGGGTCTCGGTCATCTGGTTCTCCTCGGGAGGGTCGGTGCCAGGGGAAGGGAGGATCTCGACACGTTCACTGCGCTCACTGCTCGATCACCGTGGGGTGCGCCCACTGCTCGATCACCGTGGGGTGCGCCCACTGCTCGATCACCGTGGGGTGCGCTCACTGCTCGATCACCGTGGGGTGCGCCCACTGCTCGATCATCGGGTCAGGCGTCGACGACGATGTCGCCGTCGGGGGTGGAGCAGCAGGGCAGGAACTTGTCCTGGGCGATCTCGCGCGGGCGGATCCCGCCGGCGTGCTTCATCTCGACCCGTCCGGACAACAGGGTGGACTTGCAGGTGCCGCACATGCCCTCGGCGCACGACGACGGCAGCCGCACGCCCGCCTGCTCGGCGGCGGCCAGCACGGTGGTGCCGGCCGGGCAGGCCACCTCGCAGCCGCTGCGGGCGAAGGTGACCGAGGTGGCGACCGGCGCGGGAGCGGACGGAGCGGGGGCCGCGAGCAGGTGCCCCTCGACCTCGCCCTCCGTGCCGGCGGCGTCAGCCCGGGAGGACGCAGCCGGAGCCGCGCCCTCGGCCGCACCCTGGGCCGCTGCCGCTGCCGCTGCCGCTGCCGCTGCCGGGGCCCCGGCCGTGCCGAGCACGAAGCTCTCCTCGTGGCAGCGGGCCGGGTCGGCACCGACCTCGGCGAGCAGGAGGCGGGCGGCGGCCATGTAGCCGGGCGGGCCGCAGGTGAAGACCTCGCGGTCGGCGACGTCGGGCGCGAAGGCGCGCAGCAGGTCGGCGGTCAGCCGGCCGCGGGGGCCGGACCAGGGCCCGGAGCGGTCGGGGGCGCCGTCGGTCTCGCACACCCAGTGCACCCGCAGCCCGGGGTGGGTCGCGGCGAGCGCCTCCACCTCGGCCCGGGCGACCAGGTCGTCGGGCGTGCGGGCGCTGTGGACGACGACGACGTCCAGCGCGGAGCCGGTCGCCTCGAGCTCGGCCAGGTCCGCCATCGTGCGCAGCGTGGCCAGCGTCGGGGTGACGCCGCTGCCGGCCGACAGCAGCAGGTAGCGGCGCGACGGGTGCTCGGCGACGGAGAAGCCGCCGAGCGGCCCGGTCACCTGCAGCCGGTCGCCGGGGCGCACGCGGTCGTGAAGGTACGTCGACACCTCGCCGTCGGGGACGCGCTTGACGGTGAGGCTCAGCAGGTGCGGGCGCGTCGGGGGCGAGGAGATCGTGTAGCAGCGCTCGACGTGCCGGCCGTCGACCTCGACGCCGAGGGTGAGGTACTGCCCGGGGGTGAAGGCGACCCCGCCCGGTCGGGTCGGCTCGAGCACGACCTGCACCACGTCGTGGGTCAGGGGAACGACGCGACGGACCAGCACCTCCTGGTCGAGCGACGCCTCGGGGGGCAGGACGTCGGCGCCCAGGGGGTCGGGCGGGAGGGGCAGGTCGGGCACCAGCCGCAGCGCCGGCGCGACCGGGTCCGGGTCGGCCCAGGACAGGGGGTTGACGGTCATCGGGAGACCTCCTCGCGCATGCGGGCGACGTACCAGGAGACGAAGTCGTCCACCTGGCGCTCGGCGACGGAGTAGGGACCGGGCTCGTAGGCCGGGTCGGCGACGCCGGCCTGGGTGAGGCCGACGAAGGCGGCGTCCTCCTCGTTGGTGTGGCGCCAGACCTCGGTCAGGGAGTCGACGTCGTAGTCCACGCCCTCGACGGCGTCCTCGTGGACCAGCCAGGTGGTGCGCACCAGCGTGCGGTCGACGCCCAGCGGCAGCACCGCGAACGTCACGACGTGGTCGGCCATCGCGTGGCACCACAGGTTCGGCTGGGCGTGGAGGGTGAGCCGGCCGAGCCGGGCCTCGTCGAGCTCGCCGAGCAGGCGCTGCACCAGCCGCGAGCCGTCGCGCGAGAAGGACTCCCCGTGCCCGTCGAGCGCCTCGCGCTGGATCCGGAACCCGAGCGGGGGCTCGACGAGGTCCTCGACGGGGGCGTACGGCATGCCGCGCTCCTCGCAGGCGAGGTGGAGCCCCTCCTCGGCGAGCAGGTAGCGGTCGTGCGCGGCGCGCAGCCGCGGTGGCACCTCGTGGTCGGCCAGGCCCCAGGTCGGGAAGAAGGTGCACACCAGGTCGGCGTGACCCTCGCAGTGGTAGCACTCCCGGTTGTTCTCCATCGTCAGCTTCCAGTTGCCGGCCTCGACGAGGTCGACCTGGGCCGCGACCTTGGTGCGCCCGAGCGCGTGCGGGGCGAGGTACGGCGCCACGGTCCGGGACAGCGTGTCGAGGTCGTCGGGCGGCTCGGGGGCGAGGCAGACGAACAGCAGTCCGGCCACCTCGCGCAGGTGGACGGTCCGCAGGGACAGGCACGCCGGGTCGACGCCGCCGTCCTCGACGGGCGCGAGCTGGGGGGCGTGGATGAGGCGGCCGTCGGTGGCGTAGGTCCACCGGTGGTAGCCGCAGACGATGTTGCCGACCGACCCCTTGGGCTCCTCGACGAGCCGGGCGCCGCGGTGGCGGCAGACGTTGCGGAAGGCGCGCACCTCCTCGTCGTCGTCGCGCAGCACCAGCACCGAGGCGGTGCCGAGCTCGACGGTGACGTAGTCGCCGGGCTCGGGCACCTCCGCGACCGTGCCGACGAAGATCCACTGCCGCTGCCACAGCAGGGCGAGGTCCAGCTCGTGCAGGTCGGCGTCGGTGTACGCCGCTCCCGGCAGCGACCGGCCCTGCTGCCGGGCGTCGAGCACCTCGACCAGGTGGGCGCGGGCCTCGGCCGCCGCCGACCCCACCAGGGGTCCGACGCGGCCCGCGGCCCGGGTCGTCGACCCGCTGCCGTCCTGGGAGGGCACGGAGGCCGGGGCCGACGTGGTGGGGCGTGAGGGAGTGGTGGTCATCGGTGCTCCTGCTCAGACCGTCATGCACAGACGCAGCGCGTCGAGGACCGCGGCGTGGATGTTGCGGCTCGTGACGGCGTCGCCGACCCGGAACAGCTGGTACGACCCGTCCGCGTTGGTGCGGACCTGCTGCGGCTCGCCCCCGAGCAGGGCGTCGTGGTCGACCTCCCCGAGGTTCACCGAGCCGGGCACCAGCGCGTGGTAGAGGTCGTCGTTGGGCACGGTGCCGTGCTCCACGACGACGTGGTCGACGACCCGCTCGACGGCGGTGTCGCTGTAGTCGCTGGCCAGCGTCGCGACCAGTCGGCCGCCGGCTCCGGGCTCGGCCCGCCGCACGGCGACCAGTCGTCGCGCGACGGTCAGGGTCACGTCGTGCTCGGCGAAGGCCCGCAGGTAGGCGGGGCTGTTCATCGACCCCACGGAGACGCCGACCATCCGCTCGGGGGTGACCAGCTCGACCCGGGCCCCGGAGCGGGCGAGCTGCTCGGTCGCGTCGAGGGCGGGCTCGCCGCCGTGGTCGTCGAAGACGAGCACCCGGTCGCCGGGGCGCGGTGCCCCTCCGGTGCCGCCCATGACGTCCCAGGTGTCGAGGACGAGATCCTGTCCGGCCGACAAGAACGAGCGGTCGGGCATGCCACCGGTGGCGACCACGACGACGTCGGGCCGCTCGGCGAGCACGGTCTCCTCCTCGGCGAAGACGCCGTACCGGAAGTCGACGCCGCTGTACTTCGCCTCGGCCACCCGCCAGTCGACGATCCCGATCAGGTCGCGGCGGCGGGCGCCGGACGCGGCGAGCAGCACCTGGCCGCCGGGCCGGTCGGCCGCCTCCATCAGCACGACGTCGTGGCCGCGCTCGCCGAGCACGCGGGCGGCCTCGAGACCGGCGGGGCCGGCGCCGACGACGACGGCGCGCTTGCGCCGCCCCACGGTGGGGGCCACGACGTGGGGCAGCGACTGCTCCCGCCCGGTCGCCGGGTTGTGGATGCACTTGGCGTCGCCGGACTCGTAGATCGCGTCCAGGCAGTACGACGCCCCCACGCACGGCCGGATCCGGTCCTCCTCGCCGCGGGCGACCTTCGCCACCAGGTGGGGGTCGGCCAGCTGCGGCCGCGTCATCCCGACGAGGTCGAGCAGGCCGTCGCGGATGGCGTGGCGGGCGGTGGAGACGTCGCCGATGCGGGCGGCGTGCATGACCGGCACGTCGAGGGCGCGGCGCACCTGCCCGGCGAACTCGAGGAACGGCGCGGTCGGCGTGCCCATCGACGGGATCGCGGCGGCCAGCCGGGCGTCGGAGTCGAGCCCGCCCTTGATCACGGAGAGGAAGTCGACACCGTGCTCGCGGTAGCGCCGCACGATGTCGAGGGTGTCGTCGAGGCCGAGCCCGTCGGGCAGGCACTCGTCCATCGTCATCCGGACGCCCACGACGAAGTCGGGCGACACGGCGGCCCGGATGGCGTCGAGCACGCGCAGCGGGAACGTCAGCCGGTTCTCGAGGCTGCCCCCGAAGGCGTCGTCGCGCCGGTTGGTCGCCGGGGAGACCCAGGCGTCGAAGAGGTGGCTGTAGGACTCGATCTCGATGCCGTCGAGGCCGGCCGCCTCGCAGCGGGCGGCGGCGTCGGCGAAGTCGCGCACGATGCGGTCGACGTCCCAGGCCTCGGCGGCCTTGGGGAAGGAGCGGTGCTGGGCCTCGCGCAGGCCGGAGGGGTAGACCAGCGGCAGCCAGTCGCCGGTGAAGTTCGAGGTACGACGACCCAGGTGCGTCACCTGGCACATCACCGCGGCGCCGGCCTCGTGGCAGTCGTCGGTGAGCCGGCGCAGCCACGGGACGATCTCGTCCTTGTAGAGCAGCATGTTGCCGAAGGCGGGCGGGCTGTCGGGGGAGACGACGGCGGAGCCGCCGATCATCGTGAGGCCGACCCCGCCGCGGGCCTTCTCGAGGTGGTAGAGCCGGTAGCGGTCCTTCGGCATCCCGTCCTCGGTGTAGGCGGGCTCGTGCGAGGTGCTGACGACGCGGTTGCGCAGCTCGAGGCCCTTCAGGGTGAAGGGCTCCAGCAAAGGGTCGATCGAGGGCACGGATCCATCCTCATGGCGCACGACCGTGCGCGAAAAGCGCGGGTTCTCACCAAACATCGTGCAATCCTGTTGCATGATCGATCCGCGACTCCGCGTGCTCCGGGTGGTCGCCGAGCGCGGCACCATCTCCGCGGCGGCCGCCGACCTCGGCTACACGCCCTCGGCGGTCTCCCACCAGCTGCGCACCCTGGCGCGCGACGTGGGGGTGCGGCTGCTCGAGCCCGACGGCCGCAACGTGCGGCTCACCCTGGCCGCCCGCACGCTGATCGGCCACACCGACGAGCTCCTCGCCCGGTGGGAGGAGATCCGCGGCGAGGTGCAGCGGGCCGGTGGCGGCGGGTCGCTCGGCCAGCTCCGGCTGGCCGGGTTCTCCACCGCGGCGTCGGTCCTGCTGCCCCCGGTCGCGGCTGCCTCGCGGGCCGCCTTCCCCGACTCGGTCGTGCAGATCACCGAGGCCGACCCGGAGGTCTGCTTCGAGCTGCTGCTGGCCGAGCAGGTCGACCTCGCGGTCGTGGTCGGCACCGACCCGCTGCCGGCGACCAACGACGGCCGCTTCGAGCAACGACCGCTGCTGAGCGACACCCTCGACCTGCTGGTGCCCAGCGGCCACCGCCTGGCCGAGGCCGACGGGGTGACCCTGGCCGACGCCGCGGGGGAGGAGTGGATCATGGACCGCCCCGGCAAGCCCTACCACCAGCTCACGGTCAGCGCCTGCACGGCGGCCGGCTTCACCCCGTCCCACGCCCACCGAGCGGTCGAGTGGGACACCGGCGCGGCCCTGGTCTCCGCCGGCCTCGGCGTGGCGCTCATCCCGCGGCTGGCCCGGCTGCCGGCCGGCTCCGACCTGGTCCGGGTGGAGCTCCACGGCCGCGACGCCCCGGTGCGTCACGTCCGCACGAGCGTGCGGCGGGGGACCTCCGACCAGCCCGAGATCCGGCTGGCGCTGAACGAGCTGCGGCGGGTCGCGGCCTCGGTCGCCTCACCCGGGCGAGCGACGTACCACCAGGAGAGCCTGGACGTCTGACCCGGCGCCTAGGATCGCCGCATGGCCCTGACCGTCCCGCTCGCCGAGGGCATCTGGCGCGTCCCGCTCATCGGCGACTTCACCAACGGCTTCCTGCTGCGCGACGCCGACGGGCAGGTGACCGTCCTCGACATGGGGCTGCCCTTCTCGGGCAAGCGGGTGATGAAGGCGTTGGCCTCGATCGGGTCGGACCCCTCCGACGTCACCCGGCTGCTGCTGACCCACTGCCACCCCGACCACGCAGGTG
This sequence comes from Nocardioides sp. HDW12B, assembly GCF_011299595.1. NCBI lineage: Bacteria > Bacillati > Actinomycetota > Actinomycetes > Propionibacteriales > Nocardioidaceae > Nocardioides > Nocardioides sp. HDW12B. The sequence continues at coordinate 3,833,604 of NZ_CP049867.1, forward strand.
GCGCGGCGTACGTCGCGGAGCGGACCGGGCGCGAGGTCAGCGTGCACGCCGACGACGCGGACTACGTCCGCACCGGCACCCAGCCCCCGACCGACCCCACCGTGCGTACGTCGCTCCTGGCCCGGCTGCTGCCCCAGGGCGGCGCGCCGCCGGCACCCGTCGCCGAGGAGCCGTTGCGCGACGGTCAGGTGCTCGACGTGGCCGGCGGGCTCGAGGTCGTCCACACGCCCGGGCACTCGCCGGGCCACTGCTCCTACCTCCACCGCGACTCCGGCCTGCTCATCACCGGCGACGCCATCTTCAACGTGCTGGGCCTGCGGTGGCCGATGAAGATGCTGTGCTCTGATTTCCGCATGACCCAGCAGACGGCCCACCACCTCGCCGAGCTCGACTACACGACGGCGGCCTTCACCCATGGCCCCGAGATCACCGACCGGCCCCGCGAGGCCATCCGCACGTTCCTGGCGAAGGCGGCCTGACGTGGTCGCCGAGATCGACGTCGACGAGCTCGACGCGCTGCTCGCCGGCTCCGACGTGGAGCTGGTCGACGTCCGCGAGCCGGCCGAGTTCGCCCAGGCCCACGTGCCCGGGGCGCGGCTGGTCCCGCTGGGCACCCTGCAGGGCGCGCTCGCCGAGCTGCCGCGCGACCGGCGGCTCTACGTCGTGTGCGCGGTCGGGGCGCGCAGCGCCGCCGCGGCGGAGTTCCTCGTGGCCCAGGGGTTCGACGCCGTCAACGTCGCCGGTGGCACCCGGGCCTGGGTCGGCGCAGGCAAGGCCTACGACCAGGGTCTCTGAGCGACCCGGGTCAGCCCCCGGGCACGGACGCGGCGCGGGTCAGACGCGCGCGCCGGTGCGGGTGGCGCCCACCCCGGCGGCGACGACCAGGCCCATGCCGACGACGGCGAGCGGGCTCGGGACCTGCCCGAGCGCGACCAGCCCGACGAGCAGGGCGATCGCGGGCTCGAGCGCCATCAGCGTGCCGAAGGCCGCGGTGGTCAGCCGGCGCAGCGCCATCATCTCCAGCACGAACGGCACCAGCGGCAGCAGCAGCGCCGCCACCACCCCGAGCACGAGCACCTCACCGGCCGCCGAGAAGGTCGCCGGCGACACGGCGAGGGTGACGACCGTGGTGAGCAGCGCCGCCACGGTCAGCGACAGCGCGAGCGCCGAGAGGCCCTCGACGGCGTCGTTGGCCCGCTGCGTCAGCAGGATGTACCCCGCGACGCACGCGGCCGAGCCGAGGGCGAACCCGACCCCGACGAGGTCGACCGTTCCCGACCAGGGCTCGGTCAGCAGCACGACGCCGGCGAGCGCGAGCAGCGGCAGCAGCCGGGCCGGGCCGCGGCTGCGCAGCGCGGCGACCCCGAGGGCGCCGAGGAACTCCAGCGCCGTCGCCGTCCCGAGCGGCAGACGGGCGACGGCCGCCATGAACAGCAGCGAGACGCCGGCGGTGGCGACGCCCAGGGCGATCGTCGTGCGCAGCGCACCGCGCGGGAAGTGCAGCCGCTGGGGGCGGACCATGGCCAGCAGGACCAGGGCGGCGACGCTGAGCCGCAGCCAGGCAGCGCCGACCACGCCGATGGCGTCGATCAGACCCACGGACAGGGCGAGGCCGAGCTGCACCGAGGTCATCGCGACCAGCGCCATCGCCGCGCCCTCGCGGGCCGGGGAGCGGCGCGGGGCACCGTGGGGTGCACGTCCGAGGGGGCGACGCGGGGCACGGAGGCGGGCAGGGCCCGGGGCAGTCACCGGGGCGGGCAGGAGCAGGTCGGTCATGGCTCCAGGGTCCAAGACTCAAGTGTTCGCGTCCACGTGACAGGAGTGGACGTGGTGTTCGGCAAAGGTGAACAATGGTGGCGTGGACGTCCGCCGGCTCGAGCTGCTCCTGGAGCTGTCGCGCCTGGGCTCGATGCGGGAGGTGGCCGACGAGCTCGGCCTCACCACCTCGACGGTCTCCCAGCAGCTGGCCGCCCTGGCGAGCGAGGTCGGCGTACCGCTGCTCGAGCCCGTCGGGCGCCGGGTCCGGCTCACCGCCGCCGGCCGCCGGCTGGCCGACCACGCGGTCACCGTGCTGGCCGCGGTGGAGGCGGCCCGGCGTGACCTCGACCCCGAGGCCGAGCCGGTGGGCACGGTGCGCGTCGCCTCTTTCGGCACCGGGGTGCGCCGCGCGCTGCAACCGCTCGTCGCCGAGCTCGCGGCGACGTACCCGCAGGTCAGGCTGCATCTCGCCGAGCACGAGCCGCTCGAGTCCTTCGACCTGCTGGCGGCCGACGACGTCGACCTCGCGCTGGTCTACGACTACACGCTCGCCCCGGCGGCGTGGCCCGCGCGGCTCGCGGTCAGCCCGTTGTGGACGGTGCCCTACGGGCTGGCCGTCCCCGCCGCGGACGCGCCCGCGCAGGAGGTCCGCCGCACGTCGACCGAGGTCCTGGCCGACTTCGCGCAGCGTCCCTGGATCACCAACTCGCGCAACACCGCCGACGAGGAGGCGGTGCGCACGCTGGCCTCGATGGCCGGGTTCACCCCGCGCATCGAGCACCGCATCGACAGCCTGGAGCTGGTCGCCGGGCTCATCGGTGACGGGCTGGGGGTCGGGCTGCTCCCGCTCCCCGCGCCCGGGGCGGAGCCCGCGGGTGTGCGCGTCCTCACGTTGAGCGACCCCCCGCTGACGCAGCGGGCGTACGCCGTGGTGCGGGCGGGCCGCGAGGCGTGGCCACCGCTGCGCCTGGTGCTCGAGCGGCTCGCCGCCCAGCGGTCCTAAGCCTCGGCCGGTCGGTTCGACCGGGCGGGTCACCATGGGGAGATGAGCGCCTCGGAACCCGCCCGTCCCGGCCCCGCCACGCCCGCCCTCGACCCGGAGGGGTCGACCGCGGTGCCCGAGCACCGTCACCCGCCCGGTGGGGGAGTCGCCCGCCTGGCGCAGTGGTCGTGGCAGGTGGTCGGGATCGCGCTCGCCGCCGTGGTGCTGGTGGTGGTCGCCGACGCCGCCCGCCCGGTGCTCGTGCCGGTGCTCGTGGGGCTGCTGCTGACGGCCCTGCTCAGCCCGGTCGCCGCCCTGCTGCGGCGTGCGATGCCCGCCTACGCCGCCAGTGCCCTGACGATGCTCGCCTTCCTGGCCCTCGTCGTCGGCGCGAGCTGGGCCAGCGGCGCCCAGCTCGGGGACGGCGTACGGCGCCTGGTCGCCTCGCTGCCCGACATCCTCGGCGAGGTCCAGACCCGGGTCGACGACGGCGTCCTGGGCGTGACCGGCGACCAGGTCGACCAGGCCGTCGAGCAGCTCCAGCAGTGGCTCACCGGCAACGGCGGCCAGGTCGCCGACCAGGTGCTGTCGCTCGGCACGTCCGCGGCCTCGCTGCTGACCGCGATGCTGCTCGCCCTGGTCACGACGTTCTTCTTCCTCGCCGACGGCGGCCGGATCTGGCGCTGGACGGCCGGGCTGCTGCCGCGCGACCAGCGGGAGCGGACCGACCGGGCCGCCGCGCAGGCGTGGACCGCGCTCCAGGCCTACATCCGGACCCAGGCCGTGGTGGCGGCCGTCGACGCGATCGGCATCGGGGTCGGGGCCTGGCTGCTCGGACTGCCCTACGTCGAGGCGATCGTGCTCATCGTCTTCCTCACCGCGTTCGTGCCGATCGTGGGCGCGGTGTTCTCCGGCGGTCTGGCCGTGCTCATCGCGCTGGGCTCGCAGGGCGTGACCGAGGCGCTGATCATGCTGGCGGTCGTGCTCGTCGTGCAGCAGGTGGAGAGCCACGTGCTCCAGCCGGTCCTCATGGGTAAGGCGGTGAACCTGCATCCCTGGGCGGTGATCGTCGGGGTCGCGCTCGGCTCGTTCCTGCTGGGCATCACGGGAGCGGTGCTGGCCGTCCCCGCGATGGCGATCGTCAACACCGTCGCCCGGTCGTGGCGGACGCCGCTGCCGAGCGAGGCCGAACCCCACCGTGAGGCGTCGGGCGACGGCACAGACGTCGACCCCGGCAGCGGCCCCGACGACGACGACCGTACGGGCGCCGGCACGGGCGTCGGCGGTCCCGCGGCCGCCGGGGAGGTCAGGCGCGAGCCGCCCGGTCGCGACGAGCGGTGAGAGGGATCGCGAGCACGGCGACCGCCGCGACGGCGGCGCCGATCCCGACCAGCAGCGACTCGGGGGTGTCGGTCAGCCGCCCGACGGTGACCCACACGAGCCCCCAGGCGGTGGCGCCGACCACGGTCCAGCGCGGACCGACGAGCCGCGCCACGAAGAGGTGCAGCGCCACGACGGCGACCAGCCCGGCCAGCGCCGCGGCCACCACCACGGGCTCGGGCGCGGTCAGCGACGAGGCGGCCAGAACGGCCGCGACGTTGGCGAAGCTCGCGACGGCGACCCAGCCCAGGTAGAGCCCGAACGTCGCGTCCCGCACCACCCGGTCGACGGCGCCGTGGGCGGGGAGCCGGTCCAGGCGGCGTACGACGGCGACGAGCACGGCCAGCAGCGCCACGATGACGAGCACGCTGAGCTCGATCCAGCCCTGCTGGGTGACCAGCAGCCACCCGGCGTTCAGGACCATCGAGGCGGCGACGAGCCAGCCGATCGAGCGGTCCCGGGCGCTGGTCGCCTGGCCCGGCAGCCACTGCAGCACCGTGTAGGCGGCGAGCCCGACGTAGATCACCGACCAGATCGAGAACGCCGTGCCGGCCGGCGCCAGCAGCGTCGCGTCGGCCGACAGCGCCCCGCCCGAGGAGCTCTCGACCGGGGTGCCGAGGACGCCCACCCCGACGAGCGTGCCGAGCACGCAGAAGATCTCGGCGGCGGTCACCGTCACCTGACGGGCCCGGTCCGCCGGGGACGGCCGCGCGTCGGTCCGGCCGGCACCGGCCGGCGGTGTGCGAGGAGGCGTGACCGTCATGCGCCCACCGTCCCCCCGTGTCCCTCGCGTCACACCCCCGGGTGTGGTGCCCCGACCGTCGCGGCCCGGCGGGTCGAGGCCGGGCCGGCTGGCAGGATGGCGGCGTGATCGATGCGCTGGAGACCGGGGTCTACCTCGGCTGCCTCGTCCTGCTCCTGGCGACCGTCCTCCACGTCGTCCGCGGCTGGCGTCCGACCGACTGGCTGGTCGGCGGCCTGGTCGTGCTCGAGCTGGCGCTGCTGGTGCAGCTCGTCGCCGGCATCGTGCTGCTCGCCGGTGACGGCAGCGCCGAGGGGGGCGCCGTCACCTTCGTGGGCTACCTCATCGGCTCGCTGCTCGTGCTGCCGGCCGGCCTGGCCTGGGCGCTGGGCGAGCCGTCGCGCGCCGGCACGGCGGTGCTGCTCATCGCGCTGGCCGTCGTCGCCTTCCTCGAGCTGCGGCTCGACCAGATCTGGTCCGGCGTGTGAGCGGGCGGACCGGGTCCGGCTTCGGCCGGCTGCTCGTCGCGGTGTACGCCGTGTTCGCGCTGTCGGCGACCGGCCGCTCGACGGTGCAGCTTCTGACCAAGGCCGGCGAGGCCCCGGTGGCCTACGCCCTGTCGGCGTTCGCCGCGCTGGTGTACGTCGCCGCGACGGTCGGCCTCGCCCGCGACGGGGAGCGGGCGACCCGCGTGGCGTGGGTGGCGTGCATCGTCGAGGCGGTCGGCGTGATCACCGTCGGGACCGTGAGCGACCTGCGCCCGGAGTGGTTCGACGACGCAACCGTGTGGTCCGACTTCGGGGTCGGCTACGGCTACCTCCCGCTCGTGCTGCCGTTCGTCGGGCTGTTCTGGTTGGCCCGGTCCTCGCGCTCCTCCGTCGCGGGCGCCTGATCGGCCGTACGCTCCGACGATGGACTCCTCCCCGAGCGGTCAGCGCGTCGTCGCGACCATCGTCGCCCTGCCCGACTCCCACGACGTCGTGCGCGACGCCCTCACCGAGCTGGTCGCCGCCACCCGCGGGGAGGAGGGCTGCGTCAGCTACGAGCTCTTCGAGTCCGCCGCCGTGGCCGGCACCTTCATCACCGTCGAGACCTGGCGCTCGGCCGAGGACCTCGCGACGCACATGACGACGCCGCACATCGCCGCGGCCCTGGCCACCACCGAGGGCCACCTGGCGCTCCCGCCGGGCATCCACCCGCTGCTGCCCGTCGCCTGAGCCGGCGGGTCCCACCGGCCCGGCGTCAGACGGGCTCGACCTGGTCGCCGACCCGGACGGTGCCGCTCTCGAGCACCCGGAACACCGAACCGCCGCGGTGGCGCAGCGCGTGCTGCGCCCCGACGCCGATCGTGTCGTCGAGCAGCTTGCAGGGCGCGGCCACCCGCACCACCTCGAGCAGGGCCTCCCCGACGCGCAGCCGGGTGCCGGGGGTCGTCGGGATCTCGCCCTCGGTCAGCGTGACGTTGCGCCGGGTGAGGTGGGCGGGCACCTCCGCGCCGTACCGCTCGGCCGCGTCGGCCAGCGACGTCAGGCTCTGCACGCTGACGTGGCGGTGCTTGGCGCCGTGGTAGCGGTCACCGACCAGGCCGCGCCCCGCCTCGGCGTACACCTCGTCGACGGCGCGCATCGGCAGCCGGCGGCCCTTCGCGACGTGGATCGACGCGACGCGCGGGAGGTCGGGCGACCACCCGTCCAGGTCGAGCGTCGGCTGGTCGCCGACCCCCACCGGCGGAGTCACTGGTCGCGGTAGCGCTGGGCGCGCTGCGCCGCCTCGGACAGCTCCTCGGCGGTGACCTGGCGGCCGCCGGCGCTCCAGTCGGCCGGGTCCGCGGCGTACGGCGTGCCGTAGGCGGACGTGTCGCGCTGCGTGCGCCACCCCTCGGCGAGGGGGCCGAGGTCGAGGGTGTCGAACCCGATCTCGTCGAGTAGGCGAGACACCGTCTGCTTGGCCGTCGGGTCGTCACCGGCGATGGCCAGGGCGCTGCGGTCGGGCGCGCCGCTCGGGCGTCCGAGCGAGCCGAGGTGGCCGACGTAGATGTTGTTGAAGACCTTGACCACGGCCGACTCCGGCAGGTGGGCGGCGAGCAGCTCCGAGGTGGTCGTCGACTCGTCCTCCAGCTCGGCGATCTCGCCGTCGCGCTGGGGGTAGTAGTTCATGGTGTCGAGGACGAGCGTGCCGCGCAACGGGGCCTGCGGCACGTCGCGGTACGCCTTGAGCGGGATGGTCACGACCACCACGTCACCGGCCTTCGCCGCCTCCTCCGCCGTGGCGGGCGCCCGGGCCGAGCTCGGCGACGAGCCCGTCGAGGGTCTCGGGCCCCCGGCTGTTGCTCATCACCACCTCGTGGCCGGCCGCGAGGGCCAGCCGTGCGACGGTGCTGCCGATGTTGCCGCTTCCGATGAAGCCCCAGGTCGTGGTCATGGTGGCCTCAACAGCGCGCCGCACGCCGTTGTTCCGGCGTACGGCGCGCGTGCGGGTCAGGAGATCTGGAACTCGCCGAGCTCGTCCCAGTGGTCGCCGGGGATCTGCATGTTGCGGACCTGCGGGGTCTCGACGACGTACTGCGGGAGGTCGGCCTGCGCCTGCTTGAAGTGGTCGGAGGTCACGTGGGCCTCGGCGGCGTCGTCCTTGAAGGCCTCGATCAGCGTGTACTGGTGCGGGTCCTCGACGTTGCGCGACCACTCGAAGAAGAGGTTGCCCTCCTCGGCGCGCGTCGCCTCGGTGAAGTCACGGGCGAGCTCGGGCCACTGGTCGGCGTACTCGGGCTTGATCTTCCACTTGACGCAGATGAAGATCATCGGCTTCCTCCTCGGGTCCGGGGTCACGGTGTACGCCGCGAGCCTGCCACCGATGCGACGTGGTGGACCACCGGACCTGTCACGGACTGAGAAAGCCGGAACCTGTTGTGCGCAACCGGTCTCGTGGCAGGCTGTGACCATGAGCACGGCCTCCGACCTCGCGCCCGACGGGGCCCCCTCCCGGCCCGGGTCGGTCCACCGCACGCTGGACATCCTCGAGGTGGTCGCCGCGCAGGGCGGCGCGTCGGCCAAGGAGATCGCCGAGGCGACCGGGCTGCCGCTGCCGACGGTCTACCGGCTCGCGCGCGAGCTGCTCGACAGCGACTACCTCGTGCACATCCGCGAGGAGAAGCGCTTCGAGCTCGGCTACAAGCTGCACGCGCTCGGGGTCTCGCTGCACCAGCAGATCGGGGTGCCGCGCCAGGTCCGCGCCGAGGTCCACGCGCTGCACGAGAAGATGCAGGTGGCGGCCTACTTCGCGGTCCACCGCGGCTCGCAGATCGTGGTCGTGCACACCTCCGACTCGCCGGCCGCGCCGCGGCTGCGGCCCATCGACTTCGGCTTCCACGAAGCCCCGCACGCCCACGCGCTCGGCAAGATCCTGCTGGCCAACATGGAGCCCGAGCAGGTCGAGCGGCACCTCGACCCCGAGCCGATGCCCCGCTTCGGGCCCGGCACCATCACCCGCCACGCCGAGCTCCACCAACAGCTCGCGACGGTCGCCGACCGGGGCGTGGCGTGGGAGTTCGGCGAGTTCCAGCCCGGGGCGACGTGCGCCGCGGCCGCCGTACGCGCCGGGAACGGCTCGCTCGTCGGCTCGGTGGCGGTCTCGGCCCCCGATGCCCGGCTCGCCACCGACGCCGAGCGCGCCGTGGTCGAGGCCGCCCTGCGCGCCACCGCCTCGAGGGTCAGCCGCTTCTTCCGCTCCGGCCACACCTCCTGACCCCACCCGGGGCGGCCCTTTTCGGTCACAAGTTCGCTCATGTGACGCGTGAGCACCTCTCGAGCCACATGAACGAACTTGTGCGTGGTTCTGCCGGGTTGCCCGGGGGGGTGCGGGGTGGGTTCTCGGGGGGCGATAACGCAGGTTCAGGTACGGCGAGCGGCGGCCTAACGTGACGGCCATCACGTACCGAAGGCCCCAGGAGGACCCATGGCCGACGCCGTCACCGCCGCACCTCTCGACCAGACCGCCCGCACCAACCTCGTCCGGCTGCTGCGCGCGGCCTACCCGCACGCCCGCTTCCCCGACGGGCCCTACGAGCGGACGGCCGACGAGATCATCAAGCAGGCCGACGCGACGATCTGGCACCGCATGGTCCTCGGCCAGGGCCTCGCCACCCTCGACGCGGCCGCGGCCGGCCACGGCGCGGACACCTTCGCCGCGCTCGACGACGCGACGGCGTACGCGCTGCTGAAGGAGATCGAGGGCGCCGAGTTCTTCGCCTTCGTCCGCGGCGTCACCGTCGTGACCCTCTACAACGACCACGAGGTGTGGGACCTGCTCGGCTACGAGGGCGAGTCGTTCTCCCAGGGCGGCTACGTCGACCGCGGCTTCGACGACCTCGACTGGCTCCCCAGCCCGCGCATCGAGGAGTACGACGGCCCCGACCGGCTGGTCGAGGTGGCCCCCGACGACGAGCCCGCCCAGCGCTGAGCCGGACCGAAGGAGACACGACATGAGCACGCACGACATCGACCAGTTCGGCACCGCCATCGGCCACGACGAGGAGGCCGTGGTCATCATCGGCTCCGGCGCCGGCGGCGGCACCGTGGCCTACGAGCTGACCCAGCGCGGCATCCCCTGCGTGGTGCTGGAGGCCGGCCCGTTCCTCAAGCCCGAGGACTACGAGAACGACGAGTGGGCCGCGTTCAACCAGATGGCCTGGCTCGACAACCGCACCGCGTCCGGCGGCTACCGCGTCAGCAAGGACTTCCCCAACCTGCCGGCGTGGATCGTCAAGGCCGTCGGCGGCTCGACCACCCACTGGTCCGGCGCCACCCCGCGCTTCCGGTCCTACGAGTTCAAGACGAAGTCGTACTACGGCGACATCGAGGGCGCGAACCTCCTCGACTGGCCGATCGACCTCGACACGTTGGCGCCGTACTACGACGCCGCCGAGAAGGCGATCGGCTCGACCCACCGCCACGGCCGCCCCGCGCTGCCGGCCAACAACAACTACAAGGTGTTCGCCAACGGGGCGGAGAAGGTCGGCTACAAGTTCTACGCGACCGGCCCCTACGGCACGAACGCAGAGCCGTACGACGGCCGCCCCGCCTCGATCCAGGACGGCTTCAACTTCCAGGGCGACAAGTCCACCGCGAAGTGGAGCACCGCCGTCCGCGAGGTCCCGCGGGCCCTGGAGACCGGCAAGCTCGACCTGCGCGCCAGCGCCCACGCCGTCCAGGTCACCCACGACGCGCAGGGTCGCGCCAACGGCGTGCTCTACCTCGACAAGGCCGGCAACCTGCACCGCCAGGCCGCGAAGGTCGTGTGCGTGGCCGGCAACTCGATCGAGTCGCCGCGCCTGCTGCTCATGAGCGCCAGCAGCCTGCACCCGAACGGCCTGGCCAACTCCTCGGGCCAGGTGGGCCGCAACTACATGCGCCACACCACCGGCTCGGTCTACGCCCGCTTCGACTCGCCGGTCCACATGTACCGCGGCGAGACGATGGCCGGGATCATCGCCGACGAGGCGCGGCTCGACACGTCGCGCGGCTTCGCCGGCGGCTACTACATGGAGACGCTGTCCCTCGGGCCGGCCTTCCTGGCCGCGTTCGCCGACCCCGGCGAGTGGGGCCCCGGCTTCACCGAGGTCATGGACGCCTACGAGAACACCGCCGGCATGTGGGTGGTGGGCGAGGACCTGCCGCAGGAGACCAACCGGGTCACGCTCAACCCCGGCCTCAAGGACCAGTGGGGCCTGCCCGCCCCCGACGTGTCGTTCAACGACCACCCCAACGACGTGGCGATGCGCGAGCACGGCTACGGCCGCGCCGACATGCTCTACGAGGCCGTGGGCGCGGTCGGCACCCACCACACCCCGCCGTACCCGGCGACGCACAACCTCGGCACCTGCCGGATGAGCGCGCGCCCGGAGGACGGTGTCGTGGGGGCGTACGGTGAGGCGCACGACGTACCGGGCCTGTTCGTGAGCGACGGCTCGGTCATGACGACCGGTGCAGCGGCGAACCCGACGCTGACCATCGTCGCGCTGGCGATCCGGCAGGCCGAGCACATCGCCGACCGGCTCGGGAAGGGTGAGCTCTGAACCTCCTCGACACCCAGGCCCGACGGGCGCTCGGTGACCTCACCTGCGAGGTCACCGAGCGCCCGCTCGATCTGCTGGCCCGCGCCCACGACGCCTCCCACTACCTGCTGCACCCGCAGGCGGTCGCGATCCCGCGCGGCGCGGACCAGGTCGCGGAGGTCATGCGCGCCTGCACCCGTCTCGGCGTCCCGCTGACGCTGCGCGGCGGGGGTACGTCGCTCTCGGGGCAGGCCGTGACCGACAGCGTGCTGGTCGACACCCGCACCCACTTCCAGGGCGTCGAGGTCCTCGACGACGGCGCCCGGGTCCGCGTCGAGCCGGGCGTCACCGTGCGCGCGGTCAACAACCGGCTGGCGCCGTACCGGCGTCGGCTGGGGCCGGACCCGGCGAGCGAGCTGGCCTGCACCATCGGCGGCGTCATCGCCAACAACTCCTCCGGCATGCAGTGCGGCACGGAGCTCAACACCTACCGGACGCTGGAGTCGATGGTGCTGGTGCTGGCCTCCGGCACCGTCGTCGACTCCGTGCGCCCCGACGCCGACGCGCTGCTGCGCGCCGCCGAGCCCGAGCTGTACGCCGGGCTGACCGGTCTGCGCGACCGCGTGCGCTCCGACGCCGGGTCGGTGGCGACGCTGGAGCGGCTGTTCAGCTTCAAGAACACGATGGGCTACGGGCTCAACGCGCTGCTCGACCACGACGACCCGGTCGAGATGCTGGTGCGCCTGGCCATCGGCTCGGAGGGCACTCTCGGGTTCGTGGCGTCCGCGGTCTTCCGCACCGTCGAGGTGCTGCCCCAGGTGGCAACCGGGCTGCTGGTCTTCCCTGACCTGCACGCCGCGGCGGCCTCCGTCGAGGCGATCGTGGCGACCGGGGTGGCGACCGCCGAGCTGCTCGACGCCCAGTCGCTGCGGGTGGCCCAGGCCGACCCGAAGTGCCCGCCGGCCATCCGCGGCGTCCGCCTGGCCGAGCAGGCCGCGCTGCTCGTCGAGCTGCAGGCCCGCGAGGCCGACGAGCTGGCCGGGATGCAGGACGCGGCGGTGCGCGCCTTCGGGTCGCTGCCGCTGGAGACCGAGGCCGCGATGACGACCGACGCCGCCGAGCGCGCCGGGCTGTGGACGACCCGCAAGGGCCTCTACTCCGCGGTCGCCGGCGCCCGCCCGCTGGGCACCAGCGCGCTGCTGGAGGACGTGGCCGTCCCGGTCGCCGAGCTCGGCGACCTCAGCCAGAGCCTGGTGAAGCTGTTCGACGCGCACGGCTACGAGGGATCGGTCATCTTCGGCCACGCCCGCGACGGCAACCTGCACTTCATGCTCAACGAGGACTTCGGCTCGCCGGACAAGCTCGAGCGCTACGAGGCGTTCACCATGGAGATGGTCGACCTCGTGCTCGGCCTCGGCGGCACGCTCAAGGCCGAGCACGGCACCGGGCGGATCATGGCGCCCTTCGTCGAGCGGCAGTACGGCGCGGAGCTCGCCGACGTGATGCGCGGGCTGAAGAGGCTGGTGGATCCCGGTGGGATGCTCAACCCCGGCATCGTGCTGACCGACGACGACCGCGCCTGGATCAGCGACCTCAAGGTCGTGCCCGAGGTGGAGGAGGAGGTCGACCGCTGCGTCGAGTGCGGCTTCTGCGAGCCGGTGTGCCCGTCGCGGTCGCTCACCCTGACCCCGCGGCAGCGGATCGTGCTGCGCCGCGAGCAGAAGGCGGCGACCCAGCGGGGCGACCACGCGCTGGCGGCGTCGCTGGCCGAGGACTACGACTACGACGGCGTGCAGACCTGCGCCGCGGATGGCATGTGCGCCACCGTCTGCCCGGTCCACATCGACACCGGGGCGCTGGTGCGGCGGCTGCGGGCCGAGTCGAACGGCGCCGTCACCGAGCGGGCCTGGAACGCCGCGGCCGGCCACTGGGGCGCCGCCACGCGCGCCGGTTCGCTGGCGCTGACCGCGGCCGACAAGCTGCCTGGTGGGCTGACCGTCGGTGTCTCCCGGGCCGCGCGCAAGGTGGTCGGGACCGACAACGTGCCCGAGTACGACCCTGGACTGGGCCGCGGCGGCGCACCGCGCCCGTCCCTGTCGGCGTCCGCGCCGGACGCGGTGCTGTTCGCGGCGTGCGTGGGGACGATGTTCGGCGGCGGCGCGACCTCGGCGCTGGTGGCGCTGTGCGAGCGGGCCGGGGTGTCCCTGCGGACCCCCGACGACCTGCCGTCGCTGTGCTGCGGGACGCCCTGGAAGTCCAAGGGCCACCTGGACGGCCACCGACGGATGTCGGCGATGGTGGCCGCGTCGCTGCAGGCCGCGACCGATGGGGGCCGGTTGCCCGTCGTGGTCGACGCCTCCTCCTGCGCCGAGGGCGTGATCATCGCGCTGGAGACGGCGAAGGCCGAGGGCATCACCGTGCTCGACGCGACCGAGTTCGTGGCCTCGCACGTGGCGCCGCGGCTCTCGGTGTCGGTGCCGGTCGCGTCCGTCGCGGTCCACCCGACCTGCTCCTCGACGGCCCTGGGGTCGACCGACGCCCTCGTCGCGCTGGCGCGGGTGGTCTCCGACGACGTCGTGGTGCCTGCGGCGTGGGGCTGCTGCGGCTTCGCCGGCGACCGCGGGATGCTCCACCCCGAGCTGACGGCCTCGGCGACCGCCCCTGAGGCGGCCGAGCTCGCGGGCCGCACCTACGCGGCGTACGTCTCGGGGAACCGGACCTGCGAGATCGGCATGTCGCGCGCCACCGGCCAGGAGTACCGCCACGTCCTCGAGGTGCTGGAGGAAGCCACCCGCTGACCGGCCGACCCAGCCCGTGGTCTCAGCCCGGTACGGCGACCGCCGGCTCGGCCTCGTAGTCCTCGAGGTCGCGCAGCCGTCGCACGGGGCTGGCCAGCAGGATGAGCGGGCTCACCACCGTGACCGCGGCCAGCGCGACGAGCGCCCCGCGCGGCCCGAGCCAGGCGCCGAGGGACCCGGCGACGAGGCCGCCGAGGGGGATCGCGCCCCACGACACGAACCGCACCGTCGCCATGACGCGCGAGAGCATCTCCGGCGGGCTGGCGATCTGGCGGTAGGTCCGGGTCGTGGTGCTCAGCAGCACCACGCCGAGCGCGAACACGACGTTGCCGAGGGCGAACACCGCCGCCCCCACCGCACCGTCCCCGACCGGGATCAGGAATGCGCCGACCACGGAGACGACCCCGCCGGCCAGGCAGACCCGCGCCGAGCCGAACGCCCGCACCAGCCGCGGCGCGAGGGCAGCGCCGACGAGCGAGCCGACGCCCTCCGCGGCCAGCAGGACACCGACGAGTGCGGGCGTCGCGTCGAGGTCGCGCACGAGGTAGACGGCGAACAGCGCCATCTGCCCGCCGCACACGAAGTTCGTCACCGTGGCGTCCCACATGCACGGGGCCATCACCCGGTGACGGGTCACGAAGTGCCAGCCCTCGCGGATCATGTCCCGCATCGGCTGACGGGCGACCTGCGGGGCCTGCGCCTCCGGCAGCCGTCGCAGCAGCAGCGCGGAGACGAGGTAGCTGACGGCGTCGAGCAGCAGCGCCGGGGCCGCGCCGACGAGCGCCACCGCGCCGCCCCCGACCGGTGGGCCGCTGAGCTGGGTGGCGGCGAAGGTGCCGCTCATCAGGCTGTTGCGCGACTGCAGCTGCTCGCGAGGCACCACGCTCGGCAGGAAGGTCGAGTTGGCGACGTCGAACAGCACGCTCGCGCACCCCACGACCAGCGCCACCAGCAGCAGGTGGGCCAGGGTGAGCCCGCCGAGCCACCACACGAGCGGCACCGAGGCGACGGCGAGGGCGCGGACGAGGTCGGTCGTCAGCTGCAGCCGCCGCAGCGGGAGCCGTTGGGTGATGACACCGGCGGGCAGGCCGAGCACCAGCCAGGCGGCGTACGACGCGGCGGTGAGCAGGCCCATCTCGAAGGTCGAGGCGTCGAGCACCAGCAGGGCCGTCAGCGGCAGGGCCACCGCGCTCACGGCGGAGCCGACGGCACTGGTCGTGCTGGCACCCCAGTAGGTCCAGAAGCGGCGGGCGTCGTCGTGGGTCACGGGCTCTCCTCGTCTAGTGGGTTCTAAATCGGAACCTACTAGGATGGGTCGGGATCTGTCGAGCCGCCGCGGTCTCGACGGGTGGGAGAGGATGGGCTCATGCGACGCGAGGACCTGGCCGACGCCGACTGCGGCATCGCGCAGGCCCTCGGCGTCGTCGGCGACTGGTGGACCGTGCTGGTGCTGCGCGAGGTCGCCGGCGGGGTCACCCGCTTCGACGGCCTCCAAGGTGCGCTCGGCGTCAGCCGCCGCACGCTGACCGAGAAGCTCGCCGGCCTCGTCGACCACGGCGTGCTGGAGCGCCGGGCGTACTCGACCCGGCCGCCACGGCACGACTACGTGCTCACCCCCCGCGGCGAGGGGCTGCTCCCGGTGCTCGTCGCGCTCCAGGAGTTCGGCGACCGGCACCTCCTCGGCGACGGCTCGCTGACCGCCACCGCCGCCAGCACCTCGGCCGAGTCGGCGCGCGTGCACGCCCTGGTCGGGCGGACGGTCCCGTCGACGGTGCTGACCGGGGCGGACGGCGGAGCTCACGACGTACGGCGGGAAGAGGGGTGGCGGGTGGTCTTCTGCTTCCCCGGTGCCTTCGCGCCGGGCGCTGCCGACGGCCCCGGGCCCTACCCGCCGGGCTGGGGCGACATCCCCGGCACCCGCGGCTGCACGCTCGAGGTGACGACGTACGCCGCGGCGTACGACCGGTTCCTCGCCGCCGGCGCCGACGTCGTCGGGGTCAGCAGCCAGCGTCCCGACGAGCTGCGCGCCTTCGGCGACCACGTCGGCGCACCGTTCCCGCTGCTCTCGGACGACGACCTGCGGCTGGCCTCGACGCTCCGGCTTCCGGTGTTCCGCTCGGCCGGCCAGGAGCGCTACAAGCGGCAGACGCTGCTGCTGGACCCCGCCGGGGTGGTGCGGGCGGCGCAGATGCCGATCACCGACCCGGCCGGCTCGGTCGCCGAGATGCTCGCCGAGCTGACCCGCCTCACCTGAGCCCGCCTGCCAGCCCGCCCGCCCGGCGCTACTGGCGCAGCAGCTCGCGGAACGACGGGGCCGACCAGCCGGTGCCGGAGGCGGCGGGCGGGGCCGGCAGGTTCTCCCCGCCGTAGATGGGCGCCCCGCCAGCGGTGCCGTAGCGCAGCCAGGTCTCGGCCGGGCCCTGCCCGACCCCGGGACGCGACCAGTCGCAGACGCCGTCGGCGAAGAGCTCCTCCAGCGCGGCCCACTGCTCGTCGGTGAACGGCACCGGCAGGTCACCCGCGTCGTAGACGTAGTCGCTGCGGTCGAGCGGCTGCGTCACGCAGGCGACCGTGTCGTTGGCCACCGGCCCACCGGCGACCTGCCGCGGCGTCCCGAGCCGGGTCTGCAGCGCGGGCATCCGGCACACCGGCTCGGCCGGCGTCCCGACCGTCTCGAAGCCCTCGACCTGGCAGCGGTCCGTGACGTCGGCCGGACGGTCGTCGGCGACCTTGGCGGCCAGCGGGACCGAGCGACGGTCGGCCTCGACGGCGCTCAGCCAGCGGTCCATCGCGAACAGCGCGTCCTTCGCCCAGTCGAGGTCGCCGATGAGCGGGGTCGGGCCGAACCACATGACCCGGTTGCCGGTGTCGCCCTGGTCGGCGAGCAGCCGCTCCTCGGTCCAGAACGCGTGGCTGTAGTCGTGGGCGATGCCCGGGTCGGGCCCGCCGTGGTTGATGATCGCGACCTCGTCGAGGTGGTTCGCCTCGTTGACGAGCCCGCTGCGGTAGACGTTCTCGATCGCCGTGCGGTCGCCGGCGAGACGCTCGGGCACCGGGTCGGCGTTGATGTCGAGGCCGCCCACCTTCACGTTGAGGTCGACGAACTGCGCCGGCGTGATGAGCCCCTTCTGCAGCGCCCCGAGGCCGTACTGCACGCCGGTGTTGGCGAACGGCACGCCGGTGAAGCCTCGCCCGGCCGCCTGCTCGGTCGCGCTCCAGTCCGACTCCGGACGTACGCCGAGCGTGGTCGCCATCATGTCGAGGATCGAGCACCGCACCCCGCCGGGGTTGGTCTCGGAGTCGAAGCGGGTCGACTCGTCGCCGGCCACGGTGTCGCGGGTCCCGGGGCAGGCGCTCTCCGGGTTGATCGCCTCCTTGAACAGCCCCTCGTCGGCGGCGATCGCGTTCATGTGCGAGAGGTGCCCCTCCACCTCCGCCATCTGCGGCTCGGTCCACACCGCGCCGCCGCCCCACCGCGACGGGTCCTCGAAGTAGCGCCGCAGCAGGTGGTAGTCGGCGAACTGCGCCCCGGCGGTCAACGTGTCGGGGTAGGAGCAGCTGGTGACCAGGCCCTGGTAGATGCCGGGGTAGGCGTTGGCGATGGTGTGCTGCGCGATCGAGCCGCCGGAGCAGCCGGTGCCGATGGTGTAGCGGATCGGGCCGTACTGCTCGACGAGCCGCTCCTTGGCCATCATCATCGACTCCGCCTCGATGGGCAGGTTGCAGTTGTGGCCGGTGTTGTTCAGCGCCGTCGACAGCACCGCGAAGCCCTGGCCGAGCGCGGCGACGTAGCTCTGCTCGTAGCCGGGCGTCTCCGGGATCGTGCCCGAGTAGTCGTCGAGCCGCGGGTCGCCGGGGGCGTAGGCGGCGCCGCAGTTGCCGCCGTGCGGCACCACGACCTTCTCGTTCCACTGGTCCTGCGCCTTCCACGGCTTCCAGTCCCGACCGGGCCGGAAGAGCGTCAGGATCGTGTAGCGGTCGCGGTCCTGGAAGCCGTCCTCGCGCCGCACGATGAACGGCACCCGCACGCCCTCGTCGGTGGTGGTGGAGGCGACGTCCTGCGGCGGGTTGTCCCGGTCGTAGGGCTGCAGCCCCGGCTTGCGGGGGTCGGTGGACTTGTAGAGGAACGAGTACGTCGCCGGCTGGCGGCACTGCGCGTCGAGGGCGCCGGCCTGGCACGTGTAGGGCTGCAGCTGCGGGCCGGAGAAGATCGGTCCGCCGTCGGGGTGGTTCACGACCGTACGGCGACCCTCGCGGCCCGGCGCCCGGGCCACCAGCACGTTGCGGCCGACGTCGAGCCCGCGCACCAGTGCCTGGAAGCGGCCGTTGGGCCGCACCCGGAACTGCCGGGTGACGTCGTCGCCGTTGAGGCGCACCCGGACGTCGCGCGGCGCCACCCGAGGCGGCAGCACCACCGTGGTCAGTGCGTCCCCGCCCGAGACGAGGTCGGCCCGGTTGGACTCGACGCGGATGGCCAGCGGCTTCACGGCCGCCCGGGCGCGGCTCACCGCCACGCTCGCTGCGCTCGGGCCGGTCGCGCTCGCGGACGTCGGCGCGGAGGCGGCCGGGCCGGCCGCGACCAGCGGCGCGGCGAGGAGGCCGGCCAGCACGGTCGCCGCGAGAGCGGCTCCCGGACCGGTGGTGAGGGGCGCGCGACGACGCGCGGGACGACTGACAGGCATGAGCACTCCTCCGGACGGTCTGATCACGACCGTTTCCCCTCGACGCTACCGTTCGGAGCGGGTCCGCGACACGGCTTGGCCCGACGAGAACCGTCCGTTCCCTCCCGCTCGGTGGGTGGACAGACGTACTCTCGACCTGGTGCAGAGGGGGGATTGACGTGTCGGAGACCGGGACCTCTCCCGAGGTGCTCGCCCTCCGCAGCCTGCACGCCATCATCACCTCCGTCCACGAGATGGAGGACCTCCAGGGCGTGCTGCAGACCGCCGCCCAGGGCGTCGTCGACGTCCTCGGCTTCGAGGTCGCCGTCATCGACTGCGTCGACGACCACGGCTACGTCGAGGCGCTGGCCGTGGCCGGCGACCCGGACGCCGTCGCGACCATGAAGTCACGACGGATCCCGCTCATCGAGATCCTCGCCGAGTTCGACATCGCCGAGCCGTGGGGACTGCTCAAGTTCGTCCCCCACGACCGGCTCGAGGCCGACGCCGAGACCAGCTGGGTCCCCGACATCGAGCCGCTCGACGTGCCGGACGCGTGGCACCCGCTCGACGCCCTCTACGCGCCGCTCGAGGGACCGACCGGCGAGCTCGTCGGGGTGCTGAGCGTCGACGTCCCGGTCAACCGCCGCCGCCCCGGGCCGCTGGCGCGCCAGGTCCTCGAGATGTACGCCGTGCAGGCCGGTCTGGCCATCCACCACGCGCAGGAGCGCGCTCGCCTCAACGAGCGGATCCGGCTGGGGGCGGCGGTCCGGACGATCCTGGAGACCGCGTCGCGCGAGCTCGACCTGAGGACGATCATCGACGACAGCTTCGTGCCGCTGGCCGACGGCTTCCGCTGCGACCGGCTCCTCATCCGGGTGCTCGACCAGGTCGACGACCAGGGCAGGTCCGGTGCGGGGCACGCTCCCGGGGCCGGTGCGACGTACCCCCCGGACCTGCTGGACTCGATGGCGCCGCGCCTGGCCGAGCTGGGGGAGCGCCTGAGCGGCGTCGAGCTGCTCGCCCTCGGCGAGCGGATCGCCCGGGAGTGCTGGGCGCGCAAGACCACCTGCGTCGTCGACGAGCTCGCGGTGCCGCCGGAGGACCTCGTGGGCCCGGTCGACCTGGCGCTGCTGCGCATCATGATGACCGGGCTCGACGCCACCGGGGTGATGCTGGTGCCGCTGGGCTCGGGCGCCAGCTGCGTGGGCTACCTGACGCTGGTGCGCGCGGCCGAGGGGTCGGCCTGGACCGAGGCGGAGAGCGACGCCGCCCTGGAGGTCGGGCGCGAGATGGGGCGCGTGGTCCACCGGACGCACCTCTACCAGCGCGAGCGCGAGCTGGTCGCGGAGCTGCAGGAGCTCGACCGCTACAAGGGCGAGATGATCGCGACGATCACCCACGAGCTGAAGAACCCGCTGACCGCGATCCGCGGCTACGTCGAGCTGCTCTCCGAGCAGGGGGTCGGCGGGCGCGGCATGGAGGCGATCGAGCGCAACGTGACCCGCCTGGTCAACCTCACCGACGACCTGCTGCTGCTGGCCAAGGTCAGCGACCCGCACCGGGTGCTGGTCTCGAGCCCGGTGCCGCTCGGCCCCCTCGTCGAGGAGGTCGTCGACGCGGTGGGCGTGCAGGCGCAGCGCAAGGGGCTGCGGATCGACGTCGCGCGGCCGGAGCGCGACCTGGTCGTGAGCGGGGAGCGCGACGAGCTGGCCCGGATGATGGTCAACATCGTCGGCAACGCGGTGAAGTACACCCCCGAGGGCGGGTCGGTCACGCTGTGCCTGGAGCCGGTCGACGGGCGCGCCGCCTTCCGCTGCTCCGACACCGGGCTCGGGATCTCCGCCGACGACCTCGGGCGGCTGTTCGACGAGTTCGACCGGTCCTCCAACCCCGACGCCCAGGCGCAGCCCGGCAGCGGGCTCGGGCTCGCCATCGTGCAGCGCATCGTCGAGCGCCACCGCGCCGAGCTCGTCGTCGACTCCGAGCTCGGCACCGGCAGCACCTTCTCGGTGCTCCTCCCCCTCGCCCCCTGACGCCGCCCCCCACCGCGAAACGTCAGTCGTGCACGCGCGAAACGTCACTCGTGCACGCGCGAAGCGTCACTCGTGCACGCGCGAAGCGTCACTCGTGCACGCGCGAAGCGTCACTCGTGCACGCGCAAAGCGTCGGTCATGTTCGCGCGAAACGTCACTCGTGCACGCGCGAAACGTCAGCTGTGGACGCGCGAGGCGTCAATCCGTGTCGACGTACCTCAGCAGGTCGCCCGGCTGGCAGTCGAGCTCCCGGCAGATCGCCTCGAGCGTCCCGAACCGCACCGCCTTGGCCTTGCCGGTCTTGAGCACCGACAGGTTGGCCACCGTGATCCCGACCCGATCGGCGAGCTCGGTCAGCGTCATCCGCCGCTCCAGCAGCATGTGGTCGAGCCGCACCTCGATGCCCATCAGACGGTCAGTCGCTGCTCGTCGGCCAGGTCCGCGCCGCGTCGGAACACCTGCGCCAGCAGGAGCAGCAGTGCGCCGAAGGCCATCACGGTCAGGCTCGGCCCGCCGGGCTCCATCGAGCCGAGCTGCAGCCACCCCGTCGGCCCGAAGCCGCCCTCGTTGTAGTCCCACGCCTTCGGACTCAGGAACAGCCACAGCACCGGCTCGACCAGCTCCCAGCCCAGCAGCAGCGCGCCCATCGTCCGCAGGCGGCGTACCGCCTCGCCGGTGAACGGCTCCCCGCGCGCCGCCGTCCGCAGCAGCCGCCACAGCTGGAAGAGCGTCACCGTGACGACCAGCAGCGCCAGCACCTGCATCGCGAACAGCGAGGCGAGCAGCGCGTTCCAGCCCGGCTCCGCGTCGAGGACGAGCGGGCCGCGGAGCTCGATCGACTGGGGCACGACGTCTCCCTGCCGCACGACGCCACCGACCTGGGAGTCGCCCGAGCCGTCGTCGAGGATGAACCCGAGGCACTCCGTCGGGTAGTCGCGCAGGTCGACCTCCGCGCAGATCTCGCGCACACCGCCCGCCTCCCACGTCGGGGCGACGTCGAGCTCGACGAGGCCCAGGCCGCCGGACAGGTCGACGCGCTGGACGAACGAGTCGCTCCATCCGGCCAGCCCCGCGACCCCGACGCCGGCGGTGACGACCGCTGCGAGCAGGGCGCCGACCCACCCGACCAGGACGGCGACGGAGGCGGCGCGCATGCCGCGTGAGGAGCCGACCATGTCGATCACGTCCTTACTGTTTCGCGGAGAGGACTTACTGCGCAACAGTATGTGCATATCGTTTCACGATATGCAAGGCGTCAGGTGAGCTCCGAGGCGAGGTGCTCGAAGGAGCGGACCGTCAGGTCGGGCGCGGCGAAGTAGGTGGGGTACGTCGAGCCGCGCCGGTTCACCCACACCGTCCGCAGGCCGGCGTGCTCGGCGCCGTGCAGGTCCCACGGGTGGACGGCGACCATCGCGGCGTCCGCGGGATCGTCGAGGCCGCAGGCGTCGAGCGCCACCTGGTACGCCGCTGCGGCCGGCTTCCAGCCCCCGGCGCCCTCGACCGAGAGGACCTGGCCGACGGTGTCGCGCAGCCCGTCGCGCTCGAGCAACGTCTCGGCCACCGACGCCGACCCGTTGCTCAGGGTCACCACGGGCACGCCCTGGCGCGCGAGCGCCCGCAGGCCTGGAGCGACGTCGCGGTGCAGCGGCAGCTGGGCGAAGGCGCGGACGAAGGTGTCCACGAGCTCGTCGTCGAGGTCGGGCGCGAGCTGGCGCAGGCAGTGGGCGGCGATGTCGGCGAAGCCCGCCTCCTCGCCGACGGCCGCCAGGGCGAAGCCGTCGCGCAGGACCTGGGCGAACCACAGGTCGACGATCGTCCACGGCAGGCCGGCCTCCTCCACGAGCCGGCGCAGGTGGCTGAGGTCGGACAGTGTCTCGTTCACGTCGAGGACCAGGACGCGGGGGCGGGGGTCGAGGGCGGTCATGACCCCATCCTCCCGCCGCTGAGAAGCCGACCCCGTTTGCGGCTTGTTCAACCGAAGGGTTGACAAAGAGTCCGAGGCGGGAGCATGGTTGTTCAACCAGATAGTTGAGGACGGTGTCATGGTCGACCAGCTCTCCCGGGTGTTCGCGGCGCTCGCCGACCCCACCCGGCGCGACATGGTCGCCCGGCTCACCGACGCCGACGCCACGGTCACCGAGCTCGCGGCGCCGTACGACGTGAGCCTGCAGGCGGTCTCGAAGCACCTCAAGGTCCTCGAGGACGCCGGGCTCGTGAGCCGGACGCGCGAGCAGCAGCGGCGCCCGGTGCACCTGGAGGCGGAGGTGTTCGACCTGATGACGAAGTGGATCGAGCGCTACCGCCAGCAGGCCGAGGAGCGCTACCGCCGCCTCGACGACGTCCTGGCCCGGATGGATGCCGACTGCACCCTCAGACCCGAGACCCCCGAGACCCCGCACACCATGGAAGGAACAGCGTCATGAGCAACCTCGCGACCCACCCCCAGGCCACCATCGAGGCCGACCCCACCGTGCCGGCCATCCACATCACGCGCGAGTTCCGCGCGACGAAGGCGCAGCTGATCCGGGCCCACACCGACCCCGAGATCTTCGCGCAGTGGATCGGCCCTCGCGACCTCGAGACCCGCATCGACCACTGGGACGCCCGCTCCGGCGGCAGCTTCCGCTTCACCAACATCCGCCAGGGAGACGAGGGACCGGAGGAGTACTCGTTCCGCGGCTGCTTCCACGAGGTCGGCGACCGCCTCGTCCAGACGTTCACCTGGGAGGGCATGCCCGAGGGTGTCTCGCTGGAGACGCTGACCTTCGAGGAGCTCGGTGACGGCCGCACCCGCCTGCACGCGATGTCCCTCTGCGACAGCTTCGAGGGCCGCGACGGCTGGCTGCGCAGCGGCATGGAGGTCGGCGTCAACGACGGCTACGCCAAGCTCGACGACCTCGCCGCCGCCGGCGCGCTCGCCTGATGGCCCTCCCCACCGACGAGGCGGCCCGCCACCGGGAGGTCGCGGGCCGCTTCAGCGACCTGGTCCGCGGTACGACGACCTGGGACGCCCCCGCGCCCGTCGAGGGCTGGACCGCCCGCGACGTCGTGGAGCACCTCACCACCTGGCTGCCCGGCCTCCTCGCGTCGGTCGACATTCCGTTCACAAGAACGGTCAGAACCCGCGATGAGAACGGGGACGGGGGTTCTGACCGTTCTTTTGAACGGAATGTGCACCCCGTGGTGGCTGAGTGGGAGGCCCACGCGGCGGCCGTCCAGGCCCTCCTCGACGACCCCGCCAGCCGGGAGCGCCCGGTCACCAGCCCGCACTTCCCGGAGATGTCGCTGACGCAGATGATCGACCGGCTCTACACGACCGACGTCTTCATGCACTCCTGGGACCTGGCCCGCGCGACCGGCCAGCCCGACCGCCTCGACGCCGACCACGCCACCGAGCTGCTCGCCGGGATGCAGCCGCTGGACGAGATGCTGCGGGCCTCCGGCCAGTACGGCCCCAAGGTCGAGCCAGGTCCCGGCGCCGACGCGACCGACCGGCTCATGGCCTTCGTCGGTCGCGACCCGGCCTGGACGCCCTGACGGTCCGGACGGCAGGCAGCTCGCCGACATCGGGGCCGTTTCCGGGCCGATGCGCGCCAACTGCCTGCCCGTCGGCCCCCGGTCAGGCAACCGGCACGGCAGCGGCGGGGACGCGGTCCGACCCGGCCCGGTGCAGCCGCAGCGTGATGGCCAGGAGGGCCGCCGCCACCACCCACAGGTTGACCTCGGTGTAGGCCCAGTGGCGGTCGGCGTCGGGCGGCACGATGCTGCTCACGAGCGTGTCGATGCCGGCGGCGACAGCGAAGCCGGCCACCACGACCCCCAGCCCGGCCAGCGCGCGGACAGGCACCGCGCGGCGAGGGAGAACCGCGACGCCCAGCGCCACGGAGGCGATGACGAACGAGGCCAGCCCGGTGAGGAAGAACGGCCCCTCGAACGGGCTCTCGCCCAGTCCTCCGGCTGACCCGATGGCCAGACCCTTGAGGGCCCAGAGGGCCGCTGCGGCAGATGCTGCGATGAAGGAAACACGAGTTGATGTCATGGCGACAACAGTCGACGCAGCGCTGGCCTCGACGCATCACTCGCGGGAGTGATGTCGGACGACGTCCTCCTTCCCTACGCTTCCAGGATGTCCCGTCGCACGCTCGCCGGCGCCGCGCTCCTGGTCCTGGCCGGAGCGTTGCCGCTGCTCGCGGTCGCGCTCGACCAGGACTGGTACCTCGACGGGCCGCTGCTGGTCCTGCTCGCCATCGCCGGTGGCTACGCGGCCGGCGCCTGGCTGCCTCGGGAGGCGGCCGCCGCCGGGTGCGTCGGCGCCGTGGGCGCTCTGGTGCTGGCCAACCAGCTGCACGGGGCGACCTACCACCCGGTCGACGACCTGGTGTTCTTCCTCGCGATCGTCGGCGGTCCCGCGGCCGCGGGCGCGGCGGTGTCGCTGCGGGCCGCCCAGGTCGCGCGCCTCGAGCGGCTCCAGGCGGACCTGACCGCCCAGCAGGAGGTCGAGGTCCGCGCGGCCCGGGTGGAGGAGCAGGTCCGTGTCGAGCAGGAGGTGCACGCCCGCCTCGCCGAGCGCATCGCCGCCATCGCGGTCCTCGCCGAGGGCGCGCAGAGGACCCCCGACAACGGCGTCCTGCCCGTGATCGAGGGCGAGGCGCGCGGGGTGCTCGACCAGCTCCGCGGCGCGCTGGGCGCCCTCAGCACCGAGTCGCCGCCCGCGTCGGAGGACCAGGGGGCCGCCGCGGACGCCTCAGAAGGTGCCGCCCCGGGCGTCGGCGTCTGGGACGTGGCTCTCGCCGCGGGTCTCGGAGCGGCCCTCGCAGTCGAGTGTGCCGTCGCCCCGGCCGCTCGCGGCCCGCTCTGGCTCAACGCGGTCGCAGCCGCGGTCGTGGCCGCCCCCCTCGTCGTACGTCGCTCCCGCCCGCTCCTCGCGGTGGTCGCCTTCAGCCTCGCCGGCGTGCTGATGAGCGCCTGGCTGACCCCGTTGCCGGCGACCGTGACCGGGGTCGCCCTGCTGCTCGTCGTCTTCTACAGCGTCGGCGCCTGGTGCCGACGGTGGTGGTGGGTCGCGGGCTGGGCGCTCGCGCTCGCGGGGTCGGTGGTCATGGACACGGTGGCCGGCCTCGACGACGACGCCGACTCCGGTGACGCCGCCTGGATCGTCGTGGTGCTGACCGTCGGGGCGGTGGCCGTCGGCCGGGTCACGGCCGGGTGGCAGGAACGGCTGCGGCGCACCGAGGTGGTGGTGGGTGAGCTCGAGGTCCGAGCCGGCGCCGCCGTACGCCTCGCCCGTGCCGAGGAGCGCCAGGCGCTCGCGAGCCGGTTGCACGACACCGTCGCGCACGCGATGACGGTGGTGTGCCTGCAAGCGGCCGGTCACCAGCGGGCAGGGTCCGACCCCGGACCGGCGCTGCGGACGATCGTCGACGCCGCCGGCACGGGCCTGGCCGAGCTCCGCGACGGCCTGGACGCCATCGAGACCGGCGCGAACCCGCTCGAGGGCTCACGCATCGCCGCGGTCGGGCGACGCATGGGCGTCGACCTCGAGGTCGACAGCGAGGTGGGCAGCGAGGTCGGCGAGCCCGACCACCCAGCAGGCCCGGCCGCAGGCCTCGCCTTCCGCGTCGTCAGGGAAGCGGTCGTCAACGTCGCCCGGCACGCCCCCGGGGCGTCGGCCCACGTCCACGTGCGCCGTGTCGGCCCGGCGCTCGAGGTGGAGGTGGCCGACGACGGGCGCGGTGGCCTCCCGGTCGTGACCGGAGCCGGTCGTGGGCTGACCGGCCTGCGCGACACCGTCGTCGGCGGAGGCGGGCGGCTCGAGTGGGGCCCGCGCGCCGACGGCGGGTTCAGCGTCCGTGCCCGCATCCCGGAGGAGACGCCGTGACCTCGATCCTGCTGGTCGACGACCAGGAGCTGGTGCGCACCGGCCTGCGCATGATCCTGTCGGCCGAGCCCGACCTCGAGGTGGTCGGCGAGGCGGCCGACGGCGCCGCCGCGGTCGAGCAGGTCCACGCGCTGACGCCCGACGTGGTCCTCATGGACATCCGGATGCCCGGCGTCGACGGGATCGAGGCGACCCGGCGGATCACCGCGACGACGAGCGCGACCCGCGTGGTGATGCTGACGACGTTCGACCGCTCGCCGCTGGTCTACGACTCGCTGCTGGCCGGCGCCAGCGGCTTCCTGCTCAAGGACACCCCCGGCGACCAGCTCGCCTCCGCGGTGCGCGCCGTCGCGCGCGGCGAGGAGCTGCTCTCGCCCCGCATCACCCGCCGTCTGATCGAGGAGTTCACCCGTCCCGGGCGCCAGGGCGGCCCCGCCGGCTACGACCAGCTCACCGAGCGCGAGGCCGAGGTGCTCCAGCTCGTGGCCCGTGGCCGCTCCAACGCCGAGATCGCGGGCGAGCTCTTCGTGAGCCTGCAGACCGTCAAGACCCACGTCGCCCGGGTGCTGGCCAAGCTCGGGGTGCGCGACCGCGTGCAGGCGGTGGTCCTGGCCTACGAGCACGGGCTGGTGCGCCCCGGGGAGTGAGGCCGCCGCAGGCCGTGTCGGAGGTGGGGGACAGGATGACCGCGTGACCCTGATCGAGACCCGCAACGACGTCCTGATGCTGGTGGGCCGCGAGGACTTCACGCCGCCGCGCTCCTTCGGCGGAGCCAGCGCCACCGCCACCCACGACTGCGTCGCCTTCGCCGTGGGCGAGGGCCCGGTCACGGTCGAGCTGACCCCGGTCGCCGCGGGCGGCCTCCAGCCGCTGGGCGAGTTCGTCATCGAGGCCGAGGGACTGCTGTCGCTGCGCGACGTCTGGAACAAGGAGTACGACGCCGCCGGCGTCACCCCCGGCCTGACCCGGGTCGCCGTGCTGGGTGACGACCCCGACGCCCCGACCCACGTCGCGCTGGTCTTCTCCGCGGCCGACTGAGCCGCGCGGGCTCCGTCCGCGGTGGCTCGTGCCGCCACGCGTGACGCGGCGCTCGCCCGGACGGGCAGCTCTCCCCGGATCCGGCTCCCGCGCCCCTTGCCGAGCCCTGAGCTGCCCGTTCGAGCGTGCGGGTGCCCCGACCTAGACTGGCCGGGACAGCCGCACGGACCGTCGAGGGAGCAGGCATGAGGGGCAGCGCCGCACGTGGCGTGCTCAGCGGCGCCGTAGCCGGCGCCGGCGCCTGGGTCGCCCACACCGTCTCCGGCGGCGAGGTCACCCCGACCGCCGGGCTGGTCGCGCTCGCCCTCGCGCTCGCCCTCGGCCCGCTTCTCCTCGCCCCCTCCCGTACGTCGCCCCGCTCGCCCGAGCGGGCTGCCGCGCCCGCCGACCCGCTCCGCGTCGCCGCCCTCATGCTGGCGACCCAGGGCGTCTGGCACCTCGTCTTCATGGTCGGCGCCGCTCCGGCCGCCGCCCTGCCCGCGAACACCCCGGCCGCCACTTCGGCCGGACCCGAGCACACCGCGCTCATGCTCGCCGCCCACCTGCTGGTCGCCTTCGCCGCGACCACGGTGGCCGTGGGTCTCGACCAAGCGCTCGTGCAGGCGGCCGTCCGGGTCACCGCCGCACTCCTGCCCCGCCCGGTCGTCGACGTCACCCCGCTCCCCGTCCCGAACCGACCCGCCCCGGTCCGCACCGCGGCCCCGCCGCCACTCACGTCGGCCCGTCTCCTCCTCACGCGCGTCCTGCGCGGCCCGCCGACGGGCGCCCTGCCGGTCCGCTGAGCTCCCCTCACCCGCGACCGGCACCCGCGTCCCCGCCGCCGGTGCGCCGGCGGATATCCCGTGCGCCCGGATCACGGGCGCGCCCAAGTCGTGAGGAGACCTGAGTGAGCAGCACGAACAAGAACGCGAGCAGCAAGAAGAAGAGAGCCGCCGACCCGCAGCGCTCGGAGGCCGCCCGTCGGGCCGCCGAGATGATGAGGGCCCAGCAGGCCCAGGCCCGTCGCCGCACCGTGATGATCCAGGTCGGCGCGGCCGCGCTGGTCGTCGTGGTGGTGCTGGCCGTGACGATCGCGGTCCTGCGGGCCCAGGACGGCGCCGAGCCGTCCGCCGTGCCCCCGGAGGTCGACGACCAGGGCGCCCTGGTCCTCGGCAACCCCGAGGCCGCCGTGACGGTGCAGGTCGTCGAGGACTTCCAGTGCCCCGCGTGCCGCGCCTTCGAGGCCGCCAACGGCGACCTGCTGCGCTCCTACGTCGAGGGTGACGAGGTCCAGGTCGCCTACCGCGGCATCGCGTTCCTGGACCGGGCGTCGTCCACCGACTACTCCAGCCGGTCCCTCAACGCGTCCGCCTGCGTGATGGCCGAGGGCGGCGACGTGTGGTCGCGCTTCCACCGCAGCCTCTTCGAGCAGCAACCGCCGGAGGGCGGGGCGGGTCTCAGCGACGACCAGCTGGTGCGTCTGGCCGAGGCCGCCGGCGCGGACGAGGACGCCGTACGCACCTGCGTCGACGACGGCACCTACGCCGACTGGGTCGCCTCGACCACGACGCAGGCCGGTGACGACGGGGTCGACGGCACGCCCACCGTCTACGTGGACGGCGAGGAGCTGGAGGACACCACCGCCCTCGAGGCCACCGTCGACGCCGCGCTGCAGGACGCCTCGTGACAACCACGAGCACGCCGGTCACCCCCGTGCCGGTCGACGACCGGGCCGCTGACCTCCGGCCCCTCGGGCGCGGCCTGGCGGTCCTGGGGGCGATCGGCCTGGCCGCCGCCTTCGCGCTGACCGTCGACAAGATCCGCCTGCTGCAGGACCCCGACTTCGTGCCCGGCTGCGACCTCAACCCGGTGCTGTCGTGCGGCTCGGTGATGCGCACCGACCAGGCGGAGGCGTTCGGGTTCCCCAACCCGCTCCTCGGCCTGGTCGGCTTCGGGGTCGTCGTCACGGTCGGCGTGCTGCTGGCCACCGGGTTCCGCCCGGCCCGCGGGGTGCTCGCCGGGCTGGCCCTGGGGTCCCTGGCCGGCGCCGGTTTCGTGCACTGGCTGGCGTTCCAGAGCCTCTACCGCATCGGCGCGCTGTGCCCCTGGTGCCTGGTGGTGTGGGCGGTGACGATCCCGATCATGGTGTGGTCCGTGCTCACCGCGTGGCGCACGATCCGGCCGTCCCGCGCCGCCGAGCGCCTGTGGTCGGTGCGCTACCTGCTCGTGGCAGCGTGGTACCTCACCGTCGTCGTGCTCGCCCTCGTCCGCTTCTGGAGCTACTGGAGGACCCTGCTGTGAGCACCGTGTCCCGAGGGCTGCGGGCGCTCGCGCTCGCCCTCCTCGTCCTCGGCCTGCTGCCGGTCGGCACCGGCCCGGCCGCCGCGCACGCCGCGCTGGTCTCCAGCGACCCGCGCGACGGCGCCCGCCTCGAGCAGCTGCCGGGCCGGGTCATGCTGACCTTCACCGAGGAGGTCTCGAGCCCGGCGTACGTCGTGGTGCGCACGTCCGGCGGGACGCAGCTGGCCTCCGGCGACCCGGAGGTCGACGGCGCCACCGTCTTGCAGCCGCTCGCCGCCGACGGGGTGTCCGGCGGGGTGTCCGGCGAGGTCACGGTGGCCTACCGCGTCGTCTCGGTCGACGGCCACCCGGTCACCGGCGAGATCTCCTTCACGGTGGCCCCGCCGTCCGGGTCCGCCGCGGACCCCTCGACCGGCCCGAGCGAGCCGGCTGCGGAGCCGTCGGCCGGCGACGCCGCAGGCGGGAGCGGCTCGGAGCCCGCCGCCGAGGCGGCGGCCGCCGAGCCCGCGTCCGAGGGGTTCTGGGCTTCGCACGGCTCCCACTACGTGCTGGGTGGTTTCCTGGTCCTCGTGGCGGGCGGGTTGCTGTGGATGGCGCGAGGGCGGGCGAGCCCGTGACCCCGCCCACCACCACGGAGCCGGCGGCGAACACCCGCGACACCCCCGCGCGCGGGCTGACCGGCAGCCGTCTGGCGCTGCTCGTGCTCCTGCCCGCGCTGGTGGCCGGCGGCGTGCTGCTCGCGCTCGCGGGCGGCGTACCGGCCGCAGCGCCCGTCGGCCTGCCCGATCCCGGCCGGGTGACCACGCTCGGGCTGCCGCTGGCCGGCCTGCTCGACCAGCTGCTCGCCGTGCTCGTCGTGGGCTCGTTGCTGGTGCCGCTGCTGACGATGCGACGCCCCGACGAGGAGGTCCGCGGGCGGGCGTTCAAGGCTTTGTGGACGGTGCGCCGGCTGGCGCTGGCGTGGGTCGTCGTGACGGCGGCTGTGATCGTGCTGACCGTCTCCGACCAGTTCGCCGTGCCGGTCTGGCAGCTCACCCCCGACCTCGTGGGGCAGGTCATCGGGCAGTCCGACCTCGGGCTGGCGCTCTTCGTGCAGCTGCTGCTGGTCACCACCGTGGCGGTGGCGAGCCGGTGGGCCCTCAAGGCCCGCGAGGTCGGCGCCGTGCTCGGCCTCGCGCTGGCGGCCGTCGTCCCTGCCGTGCTCACCGGGCACGCCGCCTCCTCCGGCAGCCACGACACCGCCGTCGTCAGCATGCTCGTGCACGTCTGGGGCGTGGTGATCTGGATGGGCGGCGTCGTCGCGCTGGCCTGGCACCTCGGCTCCGACGACGAGCGCCGCGCGCTCGCGGCCCGACGCTTCTCCCCGCTCGCCGCCTGGTGCTTCGCGCTCGTCGGGCTGTCGGGCGCGCTCAACGCCGCCGTCCGGCTGGGCTCGTGGTCAGCGCTGGTCACCACCGGGTACGGCGCCGGCGTCGTCGCCAAGGTCCTCGTGCTCGTGGCCGTCGGTCTGGTCGCGGCCCGGCTGCGGAGCGGCGTACGCGCGTCCTCCGAGGCGACCGGGCGCGGGGTGCTGGCCCGGCTCCTGGCCCTCGAGGTCGCCGTCCTCTCGGCCGCCATCGGCCTCGGGGTCGCGCTGTCGCGCACACCCACCCCGGTCGGCGAGCCCTACACGAGCGCGGCCGAGAGCCTGCTCGGCGGGCCGCTGCCGCCGGCGCCGACGCTCGGACGGCTGCTGTGGTCGTTCACCCCGTCCGGGGTCGGGCTGGTCGTGGTCGGGCTCGGCGCGGCGCTCTACCTGCGCGGGCTGCTGCGGCTGCGGCAGCGCGGCGACCGCTGGCCGGTGGGCCGCACGGTGGCGTGGTTCGCCGGTCTGGCGACCGTCGGCTACGTGACGATCGGCGGTCTCGGCGTCTACTCGCACGTCGCGTTCAGCGCCCACATGACCGCCCACATGGCGCTGTCGATGCTCGCGCCGATCCTGCTCGTGGTGGGCGCCCCGGTCACGCTCGCCCTGCGCGCGCTGCCCGGGCCGGACGTGCCCGGCGGGGTCGGCCCGCGCCAGATGCTCGCTGCGCTGCTGCGCTCACGCTTCGTCGCGTTCTGGGCGCACCCGCTGGTCGCCTCGCTGCTCTTCGTCGTGAGCCTGTACGGCGTCTACTTCTCCGGGCTGTTCGGGGCGCTGATGATGAACCACCTCGGGCACGCCCTGATGGAGGTCCACTTCCTGCTGACCGGCTACCTCTTCTTCGAGGTGCTCATCGGCGATGCCCCGATCCCGCGCCGGCTGCCACACCTCGCGCGGCTCGGGCTGCTCATCGTGGTGATGCCGTTCCACGCGTTCTTCTCGATCGCGATGATGAACACCGAGCCGCCGGTCGGGGGCGAGTTCTACGCGCTGCTGGACCGGCCGTGGGCCTCGGACCTGTCGGCCGACCAGTACCTCGGCGGCTCGATCGCCTGGGGCCTCGGTGAGGTCCCGATCGTGATGGTCGTGATCGTGGTGCTGTTCCAGTGGTTCCGCCAGGACCGCACGCGTGCCGCCCGTGCGGACGCCCGCGCCGACCGTGACGACGACGCCGAGCTGCGCGCCTACAACGAGCGGCTGGCGGCCATCGCGGGCCGGGACGCCGGGGACGCGGGGCCCAGGGGGCAGCGCGCCGAGCCGGCTGAGCGCCCGGACTGACCTCGACGGGGAATCCGCGTGTCACCTGGTGACCTCCCGGTTCCCCGCTGACGCCGGTCCAGCGCCGGCGATCCGGGCGCGGACCTGACGAACCGGCCCCGGGAGGACTCCCGGGACCGGTTCGGTGGTGTCAGCCGCGCAAGCGGCAGATCGGGTGGACTCCCGGGGCCGGCTGCGTTGCTCTCAGCGGCGCGAGCGCCAGACCGCCAGGACGACGAGGCCGGCGACGAGGGCGCCGACGCCGAAGGCCAGCTCCCGTCCGTGCTGGTCGGAGACCTGACGGGCGGTCCGCTGGGTCGCGGTCTTCTTCTCCTCGGCCCAGCCCTTGGTGCGCGACTTGACGTCGAGCTTGGCGCCGAGCGCCTCGACGGTGGCGCCGAGCTGCTTACGCGTCCGCTCGAGGTCACGCTCGATCTCGTCGACCGTGCGGTTGTCGGGCTGCCCGTTGGCGGACGCGGTGCCGCCGGCCGGGGTGCCGGTGCTGCTGGACGACTCGGTCATGAGCGCGCCTCCTTCACGGCCGCGATGTCGCGGGCGACGTTGCGCTTGGTGGCCTCGACGGGCGGGGCCGCCTGCTGGACCTTCTTCTTGCCGGCCAGCGCGGCCACGCCGGCGATCGCGAAGAGCACGACCGTGACGATCAGGGCCGCCAACCAGCCGTCGAGGAACGTGCTCAGCCCGAGGATGACGGTCGCCACCAGGGCGCCGCCGCCGTACAGGGCGAGCACGCCCGAGGCGCCGAAGAGCCCCGCACCGCGACCGACGTCCTTGACGGTCTGCTGGATCTCCGCCTTGGCCAGCTCCATCTCGGAGCGCACAAGGGTGGAGGTCTGCTCGGTCATGCGCGAGACGAGCTGCGCGGTGCTGAGCTGTGACGGGTCGGCCGGGTCGGTGGTGGTGACCGTCGTGGTGCCGCCCGCCGGGGACGCTCCGGTCACGGGAGGTTCCCCTGGGGGCCGGGGCCCGCCTGGCCGACGGTCTCGCTCAGCGGCGTGCCGGCGTCACCGTTGTCGGCACCGGCGGGCGCCGCAGAAGCGTTGCCGGTCGACGAGGCGGAGCCCGACGAGTCCGACGAGTCGCTGCTGGAGCGGACCTCGCTGACCTTGTCGCTCACCTTCTCCTGCACGGTCGAGGCGGCGGTCTTGGCCTTGTCCTGGGCGACGTCCTGGGCCTGGGCGACCTTCTCCTGCACGCGCGGGTCGCGGCGTACCTCGCCGGCCTTGGCCGACAGCTTCTCGTACGGGCCGCGCCCGGCGCGTGAGCCGAGGACGAAGCCGATGGCGCCTGCGGTCAGCGTGACAATTCTGCTCATGTGAGCCTCCAACGTGTTGTGTGGCCAGCCGAGTCGGCCGTCCTCCGAGTAGGACCGGCGCGGAGCAGCCCGTGAGGGCGCTCAGCGCACGTCACCTGTCCCGTACCCCGTGCGGCACCGCTCAATCGGGTGCCGGCCGCGGTCAGACGGGGTCGCGACCCTCCGCGGCCCGCCCGGGGGCGTGCGCCAGGTAGGTCCACCGCGCCTCCTCGGCGGCCGACTGCGCTCCGCTGGCGCTCGCGACGGCGGCGACGAAGGCCGGGCTGCTGATCGAGTACAGCTCGGTCGGGCCCTCCGCGCGGACCGTCATGGTGCGGGTCGTGGGGCCCAGCAGGGCGATCTCGCCGAAGCCCTCGCCCGCGCCCATGGTGCGCACCAGCCGCTCGCCGTCGAGGATCTCGACCGCGCCCTGCTCGACCACGTAGAAGCTGTCGCCGGGGGCCCCGGCCTCGAAGAGCACCTCGCCGGGGCTGAGCGTGACCCGCCCGAGCCCGCGACCCAGCTGCTCGAGGACGGGCACCGGCAGCGGCCGCAGCATCGGCACCTGCCGCAGCACGCCCAGCTCGTCGGTGCGGGTCGACACCGAGCGGTCGATCCGCGTGAGGCTGCGCCACGCCAGGAGGCACACGGCGGGCGCGACGAGGCCGACGAGGACCAGGGCGGCCTCGGT
Organism: Nocardioides sp. HDW12B; assembly: GCF_011299595.1. NCBI lineage: Bacteria > Bacillati > Actinomycetota > Actinomycetes > Propionibacteriales > Nocardioidaceae > Nocardioides > Nocardioides sp. HDW12B. The sequence goes on from NZ_CP049867.1 coordinate 3,867,871, forward strand.
GCCCAGCAGCTCGATGGCCAGCGGGGCGGTCAGCGAGCCGACACCGACGGCGAGCGCGCCGGCGCTCTCGAGGACGCCGAAGACGCGCGCCATCACGTCGTTCGGCACCATGCGGGCCAGCAGCGTGAAGGCGGTGACGTCGACGAGGCTGTTGCCGATCCCGATGACGGCGGCGGCGAGCAGCGCGACGGGGTACGACGGCAGCACCCCCATGATCGCCAGGGGCGCACCCCACAGCACGACCGCGATCCCCAGCCACCGGGTCATGGCCCGGCTGCCGACGAGCATCACGCACGCCAGGCTGCCGGCGAGGGCCCCGACGCCGACCAGGCCCTGGATGACGCCGACGCTCGACTCGGGCCGACCGAGCAGGTCGATGGCGACCACGATGACGAACACCGAGAAGGCCCCGCGGATGGCGGCCTGGAGCACGACCAGCGACACCACGACCGTGACGCCGCGGTCGGAGGCGACCGCCGTCCAGCCCTCGCGGATCTCGGTGACCAGGCGGCGCTGGGCCGGGGGAACCGGGATGCGCTCGTAGTCGAGGGCGAGCAGGAGCGCGGCCGAGACCAGCGCGCAGACGCCGGCGAAGACGAACACGGCGGCGACGTCGCCGATCCCGACCAGCAGCGCGGCCACGAGCGGGCCGACGATGACGCTGAAGGAGTCGAGGCCGCCGCGGACGACGTTGACCGAGGTCAGCTCGTCGGGGGTGCGGCACAGCGACGGCATGAGGGCCGAGTGGCCCGCGCGGAATGGGGTGAACGCGATGGTCGAGGCGATCGCCAGCACGTAGACGAGCACGGTCGGGCCGTCGGCGAGCAGCACCGGGGCGGCGGCGAGGGTGGTGAGTCCCCGCACCGCGCTGGAGGCGATGAGGACGCGCTCACGCGGCAACCGGTCGGCGTACGCCGTGATGAGGGGGGCGAGGAGCGCGGCCGGCAGGAGGCGCAGCAGACCGACGACGCCGACCGCGACCGCGCCGCCGTCGGCGAACGCCACGAGACCGATCGCGACGGTGAACGCCCACTCGGCGGTGAAGGCGAAGCCGAACGATCCGAGGGACCGGACGAGCGCCGGGTTGCGCATCAGACCGGACCCCCGCTTCACCGCTCGATGCTCACACGGCAGGGGCCCGGGTGGTCAGGGGCGTACGACCTGATCCGGGGCGAATCAGACAGGCCTGGTCGGCGGATCCACGCGGTGCTGGTCGAGCAGGTCACGGGCCGCGGCGAGAAGGTCCGGTGGGACGGCGTCGGGGCTCGACCCGGGTGGTACGGCGGGTCGGCTGTCCAGGCTGCGCGGGCCCGAGGCGTCGCTCTCACCAACCGGGGCGAAGGCCGCGACGACGGCCTCCTCGATCGCCGCGACGTCGAGGCCGGGCAGCTCCTCGGCGAGCGCGCCGACCGAGGCGGTGTCGAAGTCCTGGTCGAGGCAGCGGTAGACCTCGGCGAGCACCGGGCGGAGGCGGTCGGTGTCGCCGACGACGAGCAGCGAGCTGAACAGCCAGGCGCCGGGCGTCATGCGCTGGGCGGTGCCGACGAGCTTGCGGGTGCCGTGGGCGTTGATGCTGTGCGCGCCAGGACAGTACTCGCCCGGGACGGCGCCGAGGCGGGCGTCGACGCCGTACCCCCGGAACAGCGTGACGAAGCGCTGACCGAACTCCTCGAACCGCTCGTCCTGCCCGCCGATCGCGCCGACCTCCGCCCGGACGTGGTCGACCACCAGCGCGGCGTCGGTGTAGGCGACCGCTCGGCCGCCGACCGCGCGGACGACGGGCTCGAACCCGGCCGCCCGGGCCGCCGCCACCGCCGCCGGGAAGCCCGGCAGCCGGGTGTCGCGGCGCCCGAACGCGACGGTCGGCGAACGCGGCCGGTAGACCCGGACCGCCTCGTCGAGGCCCCCCGCCTTGGCCTGGTTGAGCATCGCCCGCGCCACCGCCAGCTCCAGCCCCGCCTCCACCCCACCCGCCCCGACGCCGTCCGCTCCGACCCCACCCGCCAGGGGACCCCGCATCAGCCGCATGCCCCCATCCTCCCGCCCCGCCGAAGCGTCGCGTATGTCCCGCCGAAGCGTCGCCTGTGTCTCGCCGAAGCGTCACGTGTGTACGACCGAGACGTCACATCCGGCGTCCCGCCTCTGCTGGCCGGGCTCGCGCTCACCGTCGCAGTGGGTCCTCGTGCCCGGAGGGGTCCGTCGGACGTGCAGTTCGCCTCTCAGCCCCGTGATCTGGCCCGTTCCTAGCCGAGCTGCACGTCCGACGGCTCCGGCAGTCGAGAGACCTCGACGGGCGTGCCGACGGGCGGGGAAGCTCGTGACCCGAGCAGCCCGATCTGGTCCGTTCCTGGGCCGACCTGCCTGCCCGTCGGCTCGTCTCAGCTGAGCTTGGCGAGGCCCTCCTCGACGGCCTGCACGAGCCGCGGCCGCAGCTGGGCCGCGGTGATGACCTCGTCGACCGACCCGACCCGGACGGCCCGGTGGATGTCGTGGACGCCGTCGAACTCGGCGGCCACCTCACCGATCTTCTCCGGGCGTACGGCGGCCCGCAGCTCAGCCAGCTCCACCACGAGGCGTCCCTTCTCGGTCCCGGACGCCTCGGCGATCCGGGCCTCCAGGTCGGCGATCCGGGCGTCGGCGGAGACCCGCTTGGCGACCTCGCCGGCGAAGACCACGGCCGCCGCCGGCGCGCCGCCGATCACCGACGCGTAGGAGCCCTCGAGCGCCAGCACCGTCATGTTCGGGTTCAGCGCCTTGGAGAACACCACGAACGCGCCACCGTGGTAGCGCGAGATCACCACGAACGCGATCGGCCCCTCGAAGTTCACGATCGCGCGCCCGATCTCAGCGCCGTACTCCAGCTGGAGGTTGCGCATCGAGTCCGGCGACCCGTCGAAGCCCGACAGGTTCGCCAGCACCACGAGCGGACGGTTGCCGCTGGCCGCGTTGATCGCGCGCGCCGCCTTCTTCGACGACCGCGGGAAGAGCGTCCCCGCCGTGTAGGTGTCGGGCCCGTCGGTGGGAGGGAACCCGCGCCGCGGCACCGGCCGCGACTCGATGCCGAGCAGGGCCACCGGGTGCCCGCCGAGGTGCGCGTCCTGCACCACCGCGGTGTCGGCGTCGGCCATGCCGGCCCAGCGCTCGAGCGTCGGATGGTCCTGGTCGGCGACGGCGCGCATCACGGTGCGGATGTCGAAGGCCCGCTTGCGGTCTGGGTTCGTCTCGCTCGAGAAGATCTCCCCGACGGTGGTGAAGTCGCTGTCGGGGTGCGTGTGCGGGAACGGCGACACGTCGCGGTCGACCGGGTCGCTCGTCTCGGCCTGACGCGGCCGTGCCTCACCCGGTACGACGTACGTGTGGTCGTAGTGGGCCATCAGCACGCCGAACGCGCCGGCGAGGTCGGGCGCCCAGTACTGCGCCTGGCCGTTCGGGCCCATGACGCGGTCGTAGCCGCCGATGCCGTAGTTGTCCTCGGCCGAGACGCCACCGGAGAAGTCCAGCGACTGCTTGCCGGTGAGCACCATGGCGCTATCTGGTGTCATGACAAGAATGCCCTTGGTGTGCATGAGCATCGTGGCCTCGGCGTTCCAGTAGGGCTGCGCGCCCACGTTGATGCCCGCCACCACGACGTTGATCTCGCCGCCGGCCTGGGTGAACGTGATGATCCGCTTCAGCGCGGCCGCCACCCAGTCCATGTTCTCGGTGCCGGAGTCCATCGAGATCCGGGCACCGGCCGACAGAGCGAACCACTCGACGGGCACGCCCATCCGCTCGGCGAGGTCGATGGCGGCGATGACCCGCGCGCACTCCGGCTCCGACACGGCGCCGAGCGCCTTGGTCGGGTCGCCGCACAGCACGACCCGCGTCACGCCCTCGGGGTGCAGCGCGGTCGGCGTGGTCACGACGGCGACGAGGATGCCCGCCTTGTTGAGCCCGCGGGGCCGGTCCACCGGCACGAGGTCGCCCTTGTCGTCGAGGTCGTGCTCGACCAGCGACCCGTTCGGCCCGGCCAGCACGCCCTCGAGCTCGTAGGGGTAGACCAGCCCGCGACGCCGGGCGCGCACGACCTTGGAGGCGTATTCGTCCAGCGGCGCCAGCGGCTCGGTCGGCGGCTCCTCGAAGGACGCCGTCACCCCGGCGCCGGGCTGGGCGTGGAAACGGATCGCCAGCGGCACCGGGCCGTCGGGCGAGGCCACCCGGCCCTGGGCCAGCACCTCGGCGATGCCGGTGCCGTCGGTCAGCGGCGTGATCTTGCCCTGCAGCGCGGTCAGCTGCTCGGGGTCGGCCTCGACCAGCGGCCACACCTGCACCCAGACGTGGTTGTTGTCGAGCTTGCTGCCGGCGGCGCCACGCGAGCTGCGCGTGCGCCGAATAGCCTCAAGGCAGTTCTCGACGGCCCGCTCGGCGTGGGGCATGCCGGTGACGTTGCCGTCGTCGTCGCGCACGACGGCGAGCTGGCGCACCTGCGCCAGCGCGACGAGTCGCCGGTCCTGCGGGTTCTCCTTCGCGACGCACTCGTAGAGCAGCACGTCCTCGGGAGCCTCGACGCGCGTGACGTCGAAGTGGCGCAGCCGCCACAGGTTCAGCCGGCGGCCGACCATCGGGTGCACGCCGCGCACCAGGTCGTCCTCGAAGACGCCGCCCTCGGGCGACGGCCGGTAGGTGTAGTAGCCGACGGGACGGTCGTCCCCGGCACTCACCGCGACCGCGACACGACGTACGTCGCTGGCGAACGGCAGCGCGCCGACGACACCCGCCAGCTCGGCGGCCGCCTCGTCCGCGGACTCCGGCGCCTCCGGCCAGTGCAGGTAGAGGTCGACGACCCCGTGCTGACCGGCAGCTCGCTCGGCGAGCTCCTCACCCAGCGCGGTCGCCAACGAGCCGGAGTCGTCGGAGAGCTCGGCGAAGGTGCCGAGCGTGGAGACCAGCCGGGTCGGCCGGTCGTCGAGCGTGTAGTCGGCCACCGCGAACGGCCGCCCGCCCCGCTGGCGCGACTCGAGGCCGGTGAGGTCGTACTCGCGGTAGTGGCGGCGCACGAGCACCTCGAGCATCGGCTCGTGCGCCGGTACGCCGTCCGCGAGCCGCTCGGCGAGGAAGCGCACGATCGGCTCGGGGATGTTGGTCAGCGTCTCGATGCGCTCGGCGCGGTCGGCCATGCCCGGGTCGGCGGCGAGCGCGGCTACCTGGTCGCGGACCTCGGCGAGCACGCTGGTGCGCTCGGCGTCAACGAGTGGCTGGTCGAACCAGCGGAACCGCACGCTGCGCGCGAGGTCGCCGACCACGGGGAAGCGCAGCTGGGTGGCGCGCACGAGCCGCTCGAGGGTCTCGCGGGCGGGCCCGGCGATGTCGTCGGCCGGCGGCGGCTCGGCGATCCAGCGCTGCAGCAGTGAGGTCGCGAGGTGCACGTCGGAGGTGGAGCGCGACTGGGCGAGGAAGACGCGGAAGACGGCCTCCTCGAGCGCCGACGTGCGCTCGGCCTCGGTGACGCCGTAGCGCGCGAGCACGCGGGCGAGCCGGTCGCGGAACTCCTGCGGCAGCGCGCCGCGGTCGGCGTCGAGGCTCTGCAGGTAGGTGTGGAAGTGCTCGCGCGAGCTGTGGATGCGCAGCTCGGTGTGCAGCTCCTCGCCGGCGGGGCGGTTGCGGCTGAGCTCGGCGAAGTCGGCGAACAGCGCGAGCAGCTCCAGCTCGTCACGCACCACGTCGACGCCGTCGGCCTTGAGCTCCTCGCGGGCGGCGAGGTAGTCGTTCAGCGCGAGGCCGGGCGTCTGCGGGTCGACGTCGAAGCCGAGCAGCTGCGCGGTCAGGTCCGCGCGAGCGCGGGCGGCGCGCACGGCGGCCGGGGCGTCGGTGGGCTCCGCGGGCAGGTCGAGCTCGGGCCCGGTCACTGCGGCGGCGCCGGCCTCGGCGGGGTCGCCGACGGGCTCGAGCCGCGCCAGCGGTGCGCCGGTCTCGACCTGGCTGCCGGTCATGACCATGAGCTCGCGCACCTTCGCCTCGAAGGGCGCGCGCAGCACGGTCTCCATCTTCATCGACTCGAGCACGAGGACGGGCGCTCCGGCCGGCACGACGTCGTCGACCGCGACGGGGGAGCCGACGACGAGCGCCGGGGCGGGGGAGCGCAGCACGCCGCCCTCGTCGCGCGTGACGCGGTGGGCGACGCCGTCGACCTCGATGAGGTGGACCGGCTCGTGGGTGGCGGTGACGAGGCGGTACACGCTGGTCGAGCTTCCGGTGGTCGAGCTCGTCGAGACCCCCTCGATCAGCAGCCGCGCGTGGAACTCGCTACGTCGCTCGAGCTCGGCCACGACGACCTGCTCGACGTCGCCGGAGGCCACGCCGACCCGGAAGCGGTGGGGCCCGGTCTGCAGGACCGCCACCTTGTACGGCGTACCGCGCAGCTTGAAGTCGACCGGGTGGCCGACGCGGTGCTGGACCTGCGGGCGGCCGCCGTGGGCGCTCTCGAGCAGGCGGGTGATCTCGAGCTGGGCCTCGTCCTCGTAGGCCTCGATGCCGGCGGCGACGAGCGCGATGCCGGAGTGCTTGTGGGAGACGAGGCGGCCGGCCTCGCGGGCGCGGTCGATCCAGGCGGTGTCGGCCCAGTCGGTGCCCGAGGGACCGCCGTCGACGACCTCGGGCTGGTCGAGCAGGTCGAGGACGAAGCTCTTGTTGGTGGCGCCGCCCTCGATGACGACGGTGGTCTCGGCCATGGCGCGGCGCAGGCGGGCGAGCGCCTCGTCGCGGGTGCGGCCGTAGGCGATGATCTTGGCGATCATCGAGTCGAACTCCGAGGGGATGGTGTCGCCCTCGCTGACGCCGGTGTCGACGCGGATGCCGGGGCCGGCGGGCAGCTCGAGCAGGGCGATGCGGCCCGGGGACGGCGAGAAGTCGCGGTCGGGGTCCTCGGCGTTGAGCCGCGCCTCGACGGCGTGGCCCTTCTCGACGGGCTTCTCGCCCTCGAGGCGGCCGCCGGACGACACGTGGATCTGGGCCTTGACGAGGTCGAGGTCGGTGGTGAGCTCGGTGATGGGGTGCTCGACCTGGAGGCGGGTGTTGACCTCGAGGAAGGCGAAGGTTTTCTCGCCCGGGTGGTAGAGGAACTCGACAGTTCCGGCGCCGCGGTAGTCGACGGCGATCGCGAGCCGCTCGGCCGAGGCCTTGAGCTCGTCGGTCTGGCTGTCGTCGAGCAGCGGGGAGGCGGACTCCTCGATGACCTTCTGGTTGCGTCGCTGCACGGTGCAGTCGCGTACGCCGACGGCCCACGCGGTGCCCTGGCCGTCGGCGATGACCTGGACCTCGACGTGGCGGGCGCCGGTGACCAGCCGCTCGAGGAAGACGATGCCGCTGCCGAAGGCGCGCTCGGCCTCGTCGCGGGTGCGCTGGTAGGCGTCCTCGAGCTCGGCCGCGGACTCGACCTTGCGGATGCCGCGCCCGCCGCCACCGGCGGTGGCCTTGAGCATGAGGGGGTAGCCGATGGACTGCGCGGCCTCGAGGGCCTGCTCGAGAGTCTCGACCCCGCCGCGCGACCAGGGCGCGACCGGTACGCCGACCTCCTCGGCGATCAGCTTGGAGCCGATCTTGTCGCCGAGCTTGCGCATGGCCTCGCCGCTGGGGCCGATGAAGGTGATGCCGAGCCGCTCGCAGAGGTCGGCGAAGTTGGGGTCCTCGGCGACGAAGCCCCAGCCGACCCAGACGGCGTCGGCCTTCGTGGCGACCAGGGCGCGCTCGAGGGCGGCGTGGTCGAGGTAGGGCCGGCTCGCGGCCGGGCCGAGCGCGTGGGCCTCGTCGGCCTCGCGGGCGAACATCGCCGTGCGTTCCTCGTCGACGTGGAGGGCGATCGTGCGGATCTGCTGCCCGCCCTCGGCGTTGAGGTCGCGTACGGCGTGGATCAGCCGCATGGCGGCTTCACCGCGGTTGACGATGGCGATGCGCTTGAACACGTGTCTCTCCTGCGGCGGCTCGGGGAGGTGCCGTCTTCGGAGGCTGTCACGGGTCGTGGGTTACGGGCGAGTCACCAATCGGAACGGGGGCGTCTCTTGTAGGAACCCTCCAAACGCTGTCGTTTGCAGGTGTCGGGATCGTCCTCGCGCGGCAAGAGCCGATGTGCCGGCACGACGTCCGCCGGGTCCGCGGTGTATGGCGACACGGCTGTGGGTGGCGGACACGCACGTACCCCGGCTGGCACGGGACCTGCCGACGCAGGTGTGGGGCGCCCTGGAGAGCGTGGACTTCGTTGTCAACGCGGGCGACTGGGTCGAGGAGGCGCTCTTGGGCGAGTGCGATTCACAGGCCCGCGGCACAAACGAATCGACGGTTAGATCAGGGCGTCTCCTTTCGCCCAGATAGACGGAGGTGGTTGCTTGACGCCCGGTCACAACCCAATGACGCCGGCGATGTCGGGCTACATCGTCAACAAGTCTGCTGCGGTCCGAGGCAACGCCGGGCTTCGTCCTTCCGCGACCATCTGTTCCAGCATGGCGAAACCGTCCGCTGGTGTTCTAACGAACCCCCATTGAACGGCTTCGGCGACGAGGTGCTGCGTCTCTCGAACGCGTATCCCCTGGTGTCGCGCCACTCGCAGCGATTCCTGATCATCACTGATCCAGGTCGAGCCCGCGTAGTCAGACCAGCGCGAGATTACGTGGATTGTCTGAGCCTCCCCGAGGTGCTGGGTGGCCAGTGCTGCCGTGCCGCCGAAGACAGCCCTGCGGATGCCTTCTACCTGTAGTTGCTCGACTTCGTCGCTGATTTCTACCGGGTCGCTCAGCAATCCCTCATCAGCGATGGACTTGAGGCCAGGATAGATAGTCGCCGACTTATCACACTCGTACGCGACAGCCTCTACCCACCGGCCGTTGCCGTCCAGTAGCTTCGCCAGCAACGGCAACTGACCGACGCATACGAAGTTGCACAGCACTGTGTTGTCAGGGAACAGGTATGTGCTCACGGCGCAAAGTCGTCCGCCTCATCCGCTCCAGACGGCTGAGGCGCAGATTCAACTGCGCTCCGCAGCACCTCAACCGGTACGTGCAACAGGTTAGCGAGCGGTCGAAGAGTCGTCTTTCCTTCGACGTAGGCCTGGAATAGGTCCTGTACGAGGCGTACCGGGATGCGGGGCTGACTACTTGCTTCGACCCACCTTGCGTACTCATTCATCCGCTCGGCAACGGCGGCACAGTCGACGGTTCGCATCGCTCCCAACTGTGCGCGTCGCTCCGAGGACAGAACCTTCAAGTTAAAGAGGCGCCAGGCGAGGGAACTCGGCGACACCTTGAGGTCCATGACTGCCTCAGCAAATACCCGCTCGGTCACGACGGGCTGGTCGAAGCGGTCCGCTAGGGCGGACTCGGGCATGAGCAGTGCTGCCGCGAAAGCGTTTGCCCTGACTTCTGAGGATTCGCCGCGTGATCCGGCCATGACGTTCTCGTCGATATGGAGGCCCTGATCGTCACCGCACAAGAGATGAGACAACTCGTGCGCCATCGTGAAGCGCTGGCGCGTGGGATTCTCGGTTGCGGCGACGAGCAGCACCCTCGCGCCGCCTCTCGTCGAAAGCGCCAGTCCGTCGCAACCACCGTCCAGTTCCATCACACGCACGTCGATGCCAAACGCTCGTTCGATGGCGGTCGCAAAGGTTTCAGACGTGTCGAGCACGTGCGGCACGCCTAGATGAGATATGGCGAACTCTGCAAGCTCTGCTCCCTGTTCGATCCAGAGGTGGCTCTGTGGTGTCGGCGGTTTTGGCCAGTCATGAGCTCCGCCGAGGTGCAGCACGTTGTCGCGCGACTCAGCGAGGTTCGATGCTTCGCCCACCGCAAGGCTGATTGCGGACCCGTGCGCGGAAACCCGCGCAGCGACGGCCGGCCCCTCCTCGCCAGACAGAAGCCAGTCCACGGTCACATCGCACGTCTCGGCGATGCGCGCGAGTTCGAGCGAGGTGAATCGACGCCGGCCATTCAGCGCCTTCGACAACTTGGAACTGTCGAGGCCGATCGCCGCGCCAAACGTCTCTTGCGTATGGCCAGAGCGAGCGATCAACTCACGGACTCTGTCTTCGAGCATGACTGAGGGCACGCGTCATTGTGCGCCCTGCTTGCGATTCTGGCAAGCGAAACGCCGGGACCGCGGAGGTACTGGAGGTGTGCGCGGCCCGATCCCTCACCTCAGCCCGCTTAGTAGGAGCGCGTTGCGATTTGCGACCCACGAGGGGATGCTATGCTTGCGAAAACCGCAAACCCCCCCCACTCCCCCTTCGCTGGAGAGGTGTTCCCCCCTGGGCGGGTCCATGGATCGGAGAAACCGCATGACTGCAACGCAAGCAACGACCGGCACCACGAAACTCGCCACGATCGTCGTCAACACCAAGCGACATGAATGGACGGAGAAGAAGATCACCTACGAGCAGGTCGTAGAGCTCGCCTTCCCGGGCCAGCCGTACGACCCGGCCGGCACCTTGGTGGAGTACAGCCGAGGGGAAGGTCCAGATCACTCGCTGCGTCCGGGGAAGGACGTACCGGTCAAGGACGGAATGGTCTTCGATGTCGAGCCCGCCAACCGCTCCTGACGAACAGGTCGCCCGTCTGGTGGCCGACGGCTACGACATGGTGCTCTCAGGTGGGCACCTCGTCGTACGTCGGCTTCCATACGCCACACCCTCTGGCCTCCGAGCCGACGGCCGGCTTGTTCTGCCCGTTACCTACGCGGGAGGCATGGTGGCTGATGCAACCGACCATCGGATCTGGTTCGCCGGCGAGGAGCCCTGCGATGACAAGGGTGCACCCCTTGCCACAGGCGGGCAGGCGCACGGGTTCGGGAACGGCGAGACGGCCGATTACATGCTGTCCTTCAAACCCCCGAGCGGCGCCTACGCCAACCTCTTCGAGAAGATCAAGCAGTACTCTTCTATCTTGCTCAGCGCAGCGCGCCAGGTCGACGCGTCTGCTACCGCTACTCCCGGCGGGTCTCTCCAGGTCGTTCCAGACGATCTGCCGCTGGTGTACTCCGACTCGAGTACAGCCCGTGTCGGTCTGACGAACCTGAGTGGCCTCTTTCGCGGGCACACAGTTGCCATCGTGGGCGTAGGCGGCACGGGCAGCTACATCCTGGACCACCTCGCCAAGACCTGGGTGGACCGCATCATCCTCATCGATGGAGACAGGTTCGAGCACCACAACGCCTACCGCGCCCCTGGCGCAGCGGCAGAGCAGGTCGTCCTGACCGAACCGAACAAGGCCGAATACTTCGCCAGCGAGTACTCGCGGATGCACACCGGCATCAGCGCCCACCCCGTCGCGCTCACCGCCGACAACCTGAGCCTGCTCGAGGGTGCCACCTTTGTGTTTGTCGCAGCAGCGGATGCAGAGGCAAGACCAGTGATCATGCGATGGCTCCGAGACCGGGGGGTGCCCTTCATCGATGTCGGGATGAGTTTCCGCGAAGGGGAAGGTGGGCTCACGGGCATCGCGAAGGTAGAGGCGTACCTACCCGGTGACGACAGATCCCTGCCGACAGCGCCAGCCGTTCCACCGGGACAGGACGACTACAGCAGCAACGTGCAAATTGCAGAACTAAACGCACTCAATGCGGCGCTGGCGGTCATCCGCTGGAAGCGCTACCTCGGCTTTTATGCGAGCCACGAGACGTCGAACCAGACGATCTACAAGCTCTACCTCAACGAGCTGCGAAACGGGGACACGCAGTGACGCGTACCGAGCAATACACCGTCGAATTCGTCGAGTCCTTTCCCTCACCGATGGAGCCCGGCGTCCTATACGCATCCATTCCCTACTCTACGGCCGGACATATCTGCGCCTGTGGGTGCGGCCGTGAGGTTGTCACCAAGCTCTCGCCAGCACGCTATCGAGTCGTCTTCGACGGTGAGGTCTCGCTGCGACCTTCTGTCGCAGCGACTGGATTGCCCTGTAACTCTCACTACTTCATCACTCGGGGACAGGTGGAGTGGCACCCGAATCTTGACTCCAAGCAGGTGGCGCGAGCACGTGCCGTCGATCGACGCGCTGTAGAAGATCACCGGCCCGCGAACCGGCAGGCGCCGAGCAGCTGGTGGAGGCGCATCGCGCGGCGCCATCGTGCCTAGTTACGTGGAAGAGGCGAAGAATACGGATATGACCGTCGGTTCAGCACTTCACAGAGATGTCGGGTGGCTATAACGGCCAGTCGCCAGGGCCCCACAGAAGTGAGGCTCTCCAACCAGCAGAAGCCAGTCGAAGAGCCGCCACGTCGTAGCAGCGAGGAGACTACTCGGCGGACCTTCTGCGTGAGGGTCAGGAGGACCCACCGTGGCCAGAGGCCGCAGTTCAGGTAAGGCGTACCGATCCGCGAGGACCGGGCGCTACGTCACCAAGGGAACGGCGACGCGGAGTCCGCGTACGACCGTCGCCGAGTCCGGAGGCAACAAGAGCACCGGCAAGGCGTACCGCTCCGCCATCAGCGGCCGGTACGTGACGAAGGGGCACGCGCAGCGTTCTCCCTCGACCACAGTTACCGAGAACGGGTGACTTAGCTCGACGACTGCGGGTGCCGGCTGGGGAAGCGGCGCCCGCAGTCGCTATTTCGCGTCCCGCTTCGATATCTGGTCGACCAGCTGCGCTAATCGGGAGCCGTCCGACCTAGCCCATTCCGCCGCTAGGCGCTCGCGCCAGCCTTCAGGCAGGGTCCAACTTAAGGAGACGTCTCGCGAGAGCCTGGAACTCGTCAACCGCATCAACTGCTTGCTGCCGCGACCCTGAAGTGAAGGCCCAGCCATGTAGGTGCTTCGAGGCCTCGAGAGCAGCATCTGCGGCTTCCTTCGGCCCAATGATGAGTACCAAGTCGAGGGCGCCGATGACCCGCTTCAGCGGCCCTTCATGGCCGTGATCTCCAGGCAGCTCGCCCTGATGGTCGAAGTCATATTGGTCCGTCTCGTTGATCGCCGTCTGGCACGCGGCAGCGAAACCGACGTAGGCGTCCCGTCGGCTCTCGAAACGTGCCTCGTCTATCTCGTGGCGTCGTTGAGACTCGTCGCGCGCAAGTTGTCTCCTCTCGGCACGGACGTCCCGAACCAGTCCTAGTCCCCCGGCTACCAGCACGCCCGCCAATGTGCTGACCGTTCCAATCCATTGCGGGTCCATGGGGCGGACTTTGCCACGGGCCGGGGACAGCGTCTTCCTAAGCGCATGATTGCGCGAGATAACGCCGCGTTCGCGCCCAGGGCGTGCAGTGCTCAGCCACCAGGGCGATCAGGCGTCGGGGATTAGCGGGTAGCGCGCGGCGAGGTCGTCGATATTGGGAAAAAACTCGCCGGGGCTGCTCAACAAGAGAACCTCTTCCCCACTCGCATCGTCCACGATGTCCGTCGTCCATCCAGCTGGGAAGCCAAGGCCAGCTTCAAGTTCATCGATGGAACCGGACCACACCACTGGTACCTCGACTCCCCACATGGCTCGGAAGTCGTACAACCACTCTTGAACTAGTCGAACCAGCACACCCATATGTCGCTCGGAAAGCGCGAAGGCGTCGAGGTCTTGCTCTCGGGACGACAACTTCGCCGTAAGCGATTTGGGAAAGAACTGCTGAGCTCGTTGACCGGGACCTCCCACCCCGGAGTTGAGACCGACATCGCCCACCTTCTGCGTGATGTTGCGCATGTTGACCATGAACCGGCCCCTTGGGCCGGCCAGGAGGCGGTTGCGCCTCTCTTCGTACCAGTCGTCCCACTCACCGTGGCCGGACATAACGGCTTGCATGGTGAACGTGACGCTGCGCGCAGACGCTAGGAAGGCAGTGAAGTCACATTGGAAAGCCCAAACGTTGAAGCCAGCTTCGCCCATGCGCCCGAGGAAGTAGTCGGCCTCGCGCAACTTATTCTCAACCAGATCCACGGATCGCACCGGCCCAGCGTAGGTGTGGTTGGTCTTCCTCGCTCATGACAGGTCACGTGGAGCAGCGGGAGGCACTCGCGTCACTTCGCCGCGAGCTGGCCGCTCACCCGATCTCGAACCACAGCGGCGAATGGTCCGATAGCTCTCCCGCGATCACGCGCTCGCGGGACCAAGTGGCGTCCACGCGAGGGGCATGCGCAACTTGGTCTGCGACGCTTGCTGAAGCCAGCACATGGTCCAGCTGGTAAGCCAAGCCGTCGTGTGTGAAGGCGGTCTGCTTCTCGCCCGCCTCGTCGCGGTGGGTGAGTGAGACCAGTCCGGAGTCAGCGACCCGTGCGAAGTACTCCTCACCCCACGCGCCGTGATGCGTGGTGTCCCAAGCCAGGCATTCATTGAAGTCCCCGGCGGCTAGGACAAGCCCCCGGCGGGCGAGCTGAGCCAGAGTGGCGAGCACGAAGTCCGAGTCCCACAGTTCACCCGGTGCTGCTGAGGCCCGAGGCTCAGGAATCGGAGCGGCCGTGTGGACCCACTGTTTGAGGTACTCCGCTGCGACGACCGTCGGGCTGGCGTGCACGGAGACCGCAACCGTCTCGCCAACGACCGGCAGGTCTAACCGCGCCGCAGCCAGGTACGAACCGTGGTACCCCGCCGTGGGCAGAGGGAAGGCCTCACCGGTCACCGCGCCCCTGCGCCACAAGAGGACACTCCGCACGCGGTAGTTGGAATCGGGCTCTGTCGCCATGTCGAAACCCGCCTGATCACCGACCGCCGCCCAATCCACGCTGAGGGGCACCTCCTGGAGAAAGACGAGGTCGACGGCGTGATTGGCCCTCGACCCGAGGATGTCTCGCGCCCATCTTGCCGCGGCAATGCGTCGCCCAAGGTTGGCGGAGACGGCTCGAATCATGTAGTCAGACTAGAACTGGGCGTCGACACTGCGCGGTTATCGTTCCGCCCCAGTCGTGTAGCGCTGGCGCCAGCCTCGATAGGTGCAGTTCGCGAGTGCGCACTCGCGGCGCGACTCCGTTGCCGCGCGCACGTGCCGGGTTGCGTCACACCCCCGCGAGTTCTCCAGTGCAGCGCAGGGTCTCGGAGGTCCAGGAGCCCTTGTCAGCTCCTGGCGTTCAACGGTCAGGATGCGAGCTCGCGGGCGAGCGTACGGAGTTCTTGTTCCCGAAAGGGGTACCCAAGGAGGGTGCCAACGCGGCCGAGGATCAGCTCGACCCCGTCGGCGCTCGCAACGACGTCCCCGTCGAAGTCCTCCTCGGCGTAGAGGAGGTCCTCGAGGTCACTAACGGCGGCAAGTTCGAGTCCGGCGACGAGGTCGGCCTGGTCGAAGTACACGTCGTCGGCGTAGCGCAGGGCGTACTCCCGCGAGGTGACCTCGGGGTCGTGGAAGACCCGGGGGTCGACAGTAAGGAAGCGATACGGCGAGCGCAGCAGCCGCTGCCACACCTCCGATACGGTGCCACCGATGGCTCGCTGCTCGGCCCGCGGCAGCGACCCTTGGTATGCGACGTTGGCCGGAGACAGGACATGCAGGACCCGGACCGTGGAAGCTCCCTCGGCGCTCGCCTTCTCGAGCTCGTGGGCGAGGAGTTGCTGACGCACCAGTTGGTAGAGCGGCTCGTCGAGGAGCAGTCCGAAGTCGAGTACGTCGTCGCGGACCGGACCCTCGGGGTCAGCAACGAACGCGGCGTATCGTCTGGCGCGGACCTCGTCCCTCTTGGCCTCCGGCCGGCGTTTGCGGTACGACTCGGTGTACTTCCACTCGACGAGAGCGAGTTCGACCTGCCCCTCGGTGGTGCGATAGCAGAAGGCGGCGTCGACGCTCGTGCAGTGGGCGCCACGCACACGGTCACCGCTGGGACTCTCCCCGAAGAAGTCGGTCGGCCCGATGTACTCGAACGTCAGGTGCCGGCCCGGCTCTATCTCGAGGACCTCGGCGATGTCGAGGTGCTGCCCGAAGGCCGCGATGACCCGGGCGGGGTCTCGCACCATTGGGGCGAGAGCGTTGACGCACTGGACCTGCGAGGACAGCAGATGGTTGCTTGGCCCACCGCCGGATCCGTCGACGCCGGCGTGCCAGGGGATGCCCAGCTCCGCGAACATCGTCAAGGCCAGGTCGCGCGCCTCCGGCAGCAGCGATAGAGCAGAGTGCCGGGCGGGCAGACAGAAGGGGTACGGCGTTCCGTCCGACCGACCGGACTTCGTCACGTATGGAGCCGGGATGCGGGCACTCTCGGGCAGAGTGGTCGATGTGGCCTTCCAGCGGGCCGCGCGCTGTCGTTCTCGAGCTGTGTAGTTCATCGAGTTCAATCTAGGCGCGACCACCGACAACCATGGGTGCCGATCTACAGTGCGATTGGTCGTTGCGTCACGCGAGAGGAGTGAGGTTGCCGGTGATGGAGACCTCAAGGATCTCGACAGGTGGCAGCCCGAGGGCGGCGTACGGCAGGGCATCGCGCACGGCGATCATGCGCTCTTTCTGCTTCTGCCCTGCCCCGCGCTGGAGCGCGACCACCGGCGCGACCGGCAGGCTCAAATCCACCAGAAACGGCGCGTCGAACAGGCCGAGCTTCTGCCGCTGCTGGACTGTCCCTCGCACGATGTCCTCCGCCCGGTCATCTGCGGCGATCCACTCATTGAGCAGACGGGCATACATCGTCGCCTGTGCGGCGACCCATGCGATACCGGCGCCGTCGTAAGGTTTGACCTCGATGGCGACCAGCTGGCCCGTGTCGGGGCGCAAGGCCAGCAGGTCGCACTCCGGGCCGAACTTCTTTGGGGTCACCCCTGGGATGTCCGACGGGAGCGCGGCCACGATGGGCTCGTAACACCGGGTGAGGATCCTCTTCCTGGTGTCCTGGTCGCGGAAGCTCGTGACGACCTCACGGTCGAGCATGACCCATGACTTGTCCCGTGACATGCTGACCGCCGCCTGCACTGCCCCCTCGGTGACTCCGTGCGACTTGGTCGCCGCTGGGATGACCCGCTCGAGGTAGAGCTCGACGTCGGTCCACGCGCTCGCAAGCTCGTCCTTGGAGAGGTCGGACCTCCAGTGCTGATCGAAACCGTACTTCGACTTCTTGCTCCAAGTGTCGTGGGCGCTGAGCCGAAATCCTCGTGACCGATCCTCGACGTTCAGAACCGCGGTGAGGCCGGCATAAACGGTTGCCCATTGCCGACCGGTCTTCGCATCCTTCCGAAACTGCAGATCGAGCGGAAATGCCGCATCACGGGCCATCGGCGCCAGTGATGCCGCTACCCCACCCCCCAGGAAATGGCTCAGGAACTCTCCTGTGACGACGCGGTCGTATCTGATCTCGAAGTCTTGCCTGGCCATTCGCCCAGTCCCCTCGTTGCAAGATGACCCCTGTCTCCGGCAACCCTCGCTCATGCACGCGCACGTTGGCCCCTAAAGGTCCCATTTCTTCGCTCGAACCGGCGGCGCCGCTACCAACGTCGTGGCCGCTCCACATAGCGCGGTGGGTGCGAGCCGTGTACACCCGTGGCACGCGCGCTGGCGTCCTCCGAACAAGACGCACCCAACACCGCCACTGGAGGAGCCGAGTAGTGGCTCCTGATCGCCACCCGCGCCCTCCGCAGAAGACGCCAAACCTCGGGGGCTGCGAAGTGATTGGGCCTTCGGTTGTGCGTCATTCCGCCGCGAATGCAGCGGCGCGGCTTGCCGCCACCTGGCGGCGTGCAGCCGAGCGTCAGCGGAGCCCACCCTTCCGGGGCACTGGACAGCCCACGACCGAGGTGCCAACTCAGAGCCTCGACCCGAT
Organism: Nocardioides sp. HDW12B; assembly: GCF_011299595.1. Classification (NCBI taxonomy): domain Bacteria; kingdom Bacillati; phylum Actinomycetota; class Actinomycetes; order Propionibacteriales; family Nocardioidaceae; genus Nocardioides; species Nocardioides sp. HDW12B. The sequence goes on from NZ_CP049867.1 coordinate 3,885,539, forward strand.
CCGCCGGTTCTCGCAGCGTCGCGCTGATGCCCCCAGTGCGGCGCCGGGAGGGCGAGCGATCGTTCCTAGCCGGTGCCGTCCAAGATCAGTCGCGCAGCCTCGTCCGGGGCGTCCCACTGCGGGAAGTGACCGCACCGCTCGAACCAGTGCAGAACCGCGTCGGGGAACAACTCCGTTGCGCGGCCGGCCTGCCCCGGCACGGTCACCAAATCGCGCCGACCCCAACCGATCGTGACCCGACCAGGCACCGTGCCTGCCGGAGCGCCTTGCTGCTTGGGTCCCTTGGTCAGAGCGTCCATCGCCGCGCCGGTCGAAGGCGCGTCGGCCAGCCCCCGCACATCGGGCAGAACGGTGTCACGCGAGAGCGCCCAGGGCCGCGCCGACAGTTGCGCCAACAGCACGGTTCTGCCTGCTCGGGTGTCGAGCAGAGTCGGCAAGGTGGCCCGCATCGCGCGGACCAAGGCGATCGATGGCCGCAACGTGGCGCTGAAGACCTGACGCTCGCGGTCGCTCCAGAAGCCGCCCGGGTCGAGCGCCACGGTGTCGCCACCAACCCCTCGCCGCGCGAGCTCAAGGACTATCCGACCGCCCATCGACTGCCCGGCGGTTGCGACCCCGTCCAACCCCTGCTCACGGATGAAGTCCGCGACGGAGTCGGTCAAGGTCGCGATCGAGACCTCGCCGGGCAACGGCGGCGTCTCACCGAATCCCGGCAGGTCCACGGCGATCACCTCACGGCGCTCCGCCAGCGCATCCATGATCGGAAGCCAAGATCTCCACCCCGCCCCCAGACCGTGCACCAGCAACAATGGGGTGCCGCTTCCGCGTCTCACGTGGTTCAAGGTCACTTCGGGAACGCTATCTCGCGCAACCTGAGTGTCCGGTCGTCCGATACCTGTGCATCGGTGCAGTGAGCGGACATCCCGCGCCGACGCTGACCCGCGGAGCCCGGTCGAACCTTCTCGGAGGTAGGCACGTGGGCAAGCGTCAACAGTCTCGTCCGCTGACGCACCTGAGGCACACTGCTGGAGTGTCCGACCCGCTGCGCAGCCTGCTCGCCGCGCCGCCGGACCTCCCGGTCACCGCTGGCCTGGCCGCTCTCGACCAGGTGCTTCGCGACCGCGGAGTCGCGGTGGTCCAGGCACCGCCGGGCACCGGCAAGACGACCTTGGTCCCACCCGCGGTCGCCGATGTCGTCGCCGGACGGGTTGTCGTCACGCAGCCCAACCGCATCGCCGCCCGTGCGGCTGCCCGCCGGCTGGCGCACCTGCTGGGCGAGCCCGTCGGGGAGACGGTCGGGTTCTCCGTGCGCGGAGAGCGGCGCACCGGTCGACGTACGCGTGTCGAGGTGGTCACGACCGGTCTGCTGCTCCGGCGGATCCAGCACGATCCCGAGCTGGCCGGCGTCGGGGCCGTCGTGCTCGACGAGGTGCACGAGCGCCACCTCGACGCCGACCTGACTCTGGCACTGCTGGTCGACATCCGGGCCAACCTGCGCGAGGACCTGTCGCTGGTGGCGATGTCGGCCACCATCGAGGCCGAGCGGACGGCCGCGCTGCTCGGTGGGGCCGACGAGCCTGATGGTCCCGACGATCCCCGGGGCGCTCCGGTCATCCGCGTCCCCGGTGCACTGCATCCGGTGCAGGCGGTCTGGTGCCCGTTGCCTGCGGGGTTGCGCCGCACCGACGACCGCGGGATCACCCCGGCCTTCCACGACCACGTCGCCGCGACCGTACGATGTGCGCTGGCTGAGCACGAGGGTGACGTCCTGGTCTTCGTGCCGGGGGTCGCGGAGGTCGAGGCGACCGTACGGCGCCTGGCTGGCGTGGACGCCTCGGTGCACGCCCTGCACGGACGCCTTTCCGGCGCCGAGCAGGACCGTGTGCTCAGTGAGGGCCCGCGTCGACGGGTGATCGTCTCGACCGCTGTCGCCGAGTCGTCGCTGACGGTGCCCGGGGTGCGGGTCGTGGTGGACGCCGGGTTCTCGCGCGAGCCGCGCACCGACCACCGTCGTGGACTGGCGTCCCTCGTCACGGTCGCGGTGAGCCGAGCGGCGGCCGAGCAGCGGGCGGGACGGGCCGGACGGCTGGGGCCGGGTGCCGTGCTGCGTTGCTGGTCCGAGGCGGAGCACGCGCACCTGGCCGCCCACCCCGAGCCCGAGATCGCCACCGCCGATCTCACGGCCTTCGCCGTTGAGGTGGCGTGCTGGGGAGGCGACATGGGTGACCTGGCCCTGCTCGACCAGCCGCCGGCCCACGCGCTGGCAGCCGCCCGGGATGTCCTGGTGGACCTGGGGGCGATGACGGAGGACGGAAGAGCCACCCCACGGGGTCGGGTGATCGCTGACGTGCCGGTCGATCCCCGGCTGGCGCGCGCCCTCATCGACGGCGCCGAGCTTGTCGGAGCCCGGCGGGCCGCAGAGGTGGTCGCGATGCTGAGCGAGGACGTGCGCGCTCCCGGCGGCGACCTCGTGGCTGGTCTCCGGTCGTTGCGCGGCAGCAGGTCGGCGGGCGCGTGGCGCAGCCAGGTCACCCGGCTGGAGAAGATCGCGGAGAAGTACGGCGCCGCCGGCGACCGGAAAGAGGCGGCGCACGCTTGGGCCCTCACCGAAGACGTGGCCGTGGGGCTGGTCGTGGGTCTGGCGCACCCGGACCGGATCGCGCGCAAGCGTTCCGGTGGCTCGAGCTACCTGATGACGTCCGGGACGGGTGCGGCGCTCGACCCGCGTGCTACGGGTCCGCTGGTCGGTCTGGAGTGGCTGGCGGTCGGTGACGCGGAGCGGCGTACCGGGGCGCGTGAGGCCCGGATCCGATCGGCCGCCCCGCTCACCGAGGACCTGGCGCTCGAGGTGGCGGCCGCCCAGTGGCGGGAGGTGGACGAGGTGACCTGGACCGGAGGGCGGGTGCTCGCCCGCCGACGCACGATGCTGGGCGCGATCGAGCTCGCCTCCGTCCCGCTCGCCGATCGCCGGTGGAGGCGGTGACCGACGCGATCCGGGAGGCGTTGGCGAGCGAGGGGATCGGTCTCCTCCCCTGGACCGACGCGGCGACGGCGCTACGTGCACGTCTCGACTTCCTGCACCGCGCGCTCGGTGACCCGTGGCCCGACGTGAGCGACGAGGCACTGACGCAGAACCTCGAGTCGTGGCTCGGGCCGCAGCTGGCGCGGGTCCGCTCGGCGGCTCACCTTCGTCGCATCGACGTGGCTGCCGCGCTGCGCGCGACGCTGCCGTGGCCGCAAGCGGGAAGGCTCGACGAGCTGGCACCGGAGCGGGTGCAGGTCCCCAGCGGGTCGAACGTGCGGATCGACTACTCCGCCGAGCAGCCCGTGCTCGCCGTACGACTGCAAGAGGTCTTCGGCTGGACCGCAGCGCCGGCCCTCGCCGACGGTCGCGTCCCCCTCCTGCTGCACCTGCTCTCACCTGCACGGCGCCCAGCAGCCGTCACGGCAGACCTGGAGTCCTTCTGGGTCAACGGCTACCCGGGCGTCCGGGCTGACCTCCGGGGGCGGTATCCCAAGCACGCCTGGCCCGAGGACCCGCTCAAGGAGCCGGCCACCGCGCGGACGAAGAACCCTCGCCCACGGGGCTGACTGGCTTGGCGCGCTGCTTCCGCGAGCCGAGCTCATCGAGAACGGGCTGATACAGGCACCTTCTATGGGCGTGCCCGGCTCGATTTGGGCTTCTGGTCCGCTGTTGACAAGGCGAGGTGGCACGGTGCCGCCAGCATTACGGTGAGAGCGAGCCACGTGTAGCTCAGTTTCCATCGCAACCTCGAAGGTAAAGAGAATGCACCTCCTGCTGAGAATCCCGGCCCAGCATCAGAGAGCGGTAGTGAAGTACCTGCTGCTTGGCGCAACGATGTGCTTTCTCTTCGCAGTTCTGTTGATCATGGCGTTCGGCGAGGAGTCGGAGACTTCAGGACACCTGTGGTGGAAGTCGACTCGCGAGGTGCCGTACGACCAGCGGCTTCCCTACCTACTGGGAGGAATCGCGCTGGTCGCCCTGGCAGCGATTCTCTTTGCAGCCGCAACGTGGTTGACCCTCCACCCGAAAGCTCGGGGGCAACGCGCCGAGCAGCGCAGACTCGCAGAGAAGCTCGCCTTCCAGACGAGCACGGACGAGGGGCGCGCGCAGCGCGCCTACGAGCGAGGAGACAGAGGCTTTGCTGTCACCCTGCGAGTTGACGACGGCAGTCACTGGCCCACCCTCCGAGAAGTCGAGCTGCAGGGTTGGCGGCAGACAGACATGCGCCTGCGCAAGGCGATCAAGACATCGGACGTGACTCCGCACTGGGACGGCAGTCACACAGTCGTTCACAACTACACGCAAGAGGCCACCATCTACTTCGTGAGACGCGACCACCCGAACTAGTGACGGCGCGAAGGGACGGGCCTCACGGTCGCAGTCGGGCGAGTCATGGCGTAACGAAGCGACTGAGCGGGCGCCTCGCGTGCTCGAGTGGTTCCGCGATCAGCGGAAGCGGGCCTGGCTGCCGATGGTCGGGATCACGAGCGAGGAGCCTCCCACGAGCCGCCCCGCGGCTCCCTCGGCAATGTCGACCGTGCCGGGGTTCCCCGGCACCGCCCAGACCGTGTTGGAGCTCTGAACCCGCAGCCCGATCCGGTGACCGGCAGCCACGGTGTAGTCCTGCGGCAGCAGACGCACCGACGCGTCCAGCCAGCGCCCGGTGGCAGGGTCTGCTGAGCCCAGCCCCTTGCGGTAGTCGACGTGCAGGAACCCACGCTCGATGGTGCGCTCGGTCCCGTCCGGCGCGACGTCGACCAGCACCGGCGTCAGGTGCATCGTCTCGCTCGAGACCCGCACCTTCGCGCGCAAGACCGCGGAGCCGACCAGTCGGGTAGCCCGCGCCAGCGGCTTCGACGCGTAGCTCAACCCGTTGACCAGCGGAGCTTCCTCCACTGACGTCCCCGTCTCGACGTACGACGCGACCCGGCCGGACCGCGGCGCGGCGCCGGCGAGCCGACCGTCCTGCAGCCAGAGCCGCGTGCTCTGGGTGCTCGGCAGCGGGTAGCCCGCCGCCGTCGTGAACGCGCCGTCGCCGCTGCTCGTGCGGCCCTGGGTGATGACCGGGCCCTCGCCGGCGATACCCGTCCGCTCACCCTTCAGCGTCCGCGCGAAGAACCGCTCCAGCAGGCCGTCCCACTGCGGGCCGTCCGTGGCGCCGCCGTGCGTGCCCTGGGTCAGGTAGGCGAGCTTGAACGGCACGCCCTCGACCGCGCGCGTTGCGGGACGGTCGACGGGGATCCGGCGGAAGAGCTCGGTGCCCTCCTCCTGCTTGACGTTGTAGTCCTGCCACCCGTGCGCCAGCAGCACGGCCGCGCGGAAGTTGCGCGCGTCCTTGCGGTAGTCGCGCTGGCGCCAGAAGCCGTCGTAGTCGGGGTTGCGGGAGTAGCCCTCCTCGGTGTGCTCCACCGCCCCGCACTCCGCCGCCCGGTCGCGGATCGTGTCGGCGAAGGTCTGCCCCATCGGGTCGGCCGCGACCGTCTTGCCGAAGCCGAGGTCGAAGGCGAGCGGGGTGTCGAAGCCCTCGTCGGTGGGCTCCTGCGAGTTGAGGAAGTAGCGCACACCGTTGCCGTAGGCGTAGCCGTACCACCGGCTGATCGCGGCGATCGGCACGATCGCCTTCAGCTCGGGGACGTCGGCGCCGCGGGCGGCGACCATCGACGCGGTCGTGCCGTTGTAGGAGCCACCGATCATCGCGACCTTGCCGTTCGACCACGTCCGGTCGGCGAGCCACTTCACGACGTCGACGCCGGACTGCTGCTCCTTCGGGCCGCCGTAGTCCCAGCACCCGGTCGAGCCGCGCGTGCCCAGCACGTCAGCGACCGCGCGGGCGTAGCCCTCCGGCACGAAGGTCTCGCCGACCGAGTCGCGCGCGGTCTCGGGCTCGGCGAGGGAGTTGTACGGCGAGTACGTCAGGATCACGGGCTGCTTGGCAGCGTCGTACGACGCGTCGCGCCAGATCTCGACCCGGATCACGGCATCGCCCACCGTCGGCACGTAGCGGACCTCGTAGACCTGGTCGGACTCGGCGGCGACGGCCTGGGGCGCGGGCGACCCCGGCGTCACGCCGGCGAGCGCGAGCGAGGCCGCGACCGACCCGGTGAGAAGTACGGCGATGGCTCTGCGCAGCTGCACGGTGTCTCCCTCGTGAGGATGTGTCCGAGGGCTCAACGAGCGGGTCAGGCACACGTCACTCGGGGACGCACGCTCCGACGTCGAGCAGGTGGCCGCGATGGCGCGGTGAGCGTCAAAGCGCGCCGCGGGCGTGGGCGCGGAGGCGCTCCACCAGGGTCATCGGCTGACCCACCGGGAGTCGCGCGTGGGCGACCCCGTCGACGTACTCGACGGGGTAGTGGGTCAGCTCGTACTGCTGAGCGGCGGCGAGGCTGGCGCGGCAACGGCCGGTGCCGAGCTCGAAGGCGTACCAGTGCTCGGGGCAGACGATCGCGCCGCGGCGGATGACGCCCTCGAGAAGGGGGAGGGCCTTGTGGGGGCACATCGCGGCGGTAACGAGGAGCTGGTCGTCGTGGCGCCAGACGATGTACTGGTTGCTGTGGTGCGTCAGGAGCCAGCGGTCGCGGCCAGCTGGCTCGTCCAGGGGGACGAGCTCGGTGGGGCGGGGGTCATTCACGGGTCACCAGGTCTCGACGACGGTCGCTGGCGCTCCCTGCTCGCCCAGTGGGATCTCGACGAGCTCGATCAACGGACGGGGAGCTCGACGGTGCCGATGCGGTCGATGGACACGGCGACGACGTCGCCGGCCTTCACCGGGGTCGCCGCGGTCAGGCCGCCGGACAGGATGACGTCGCCGGCCCGCAGGCCCTCGCCCTCCTCGGCCAACGACCGCACGAGCCAGGCGACCGCTGCGGCCGGGTGGCCCAGCGACGCCGCCCCGGACGCCGTCGCGACCACGTCGCCGTTCTGCTCGAGGACGACCCCGACGAGCGCCAGGTTGATCCCGTCCAGCGGCACGGTCGGCCCCACGACGTACCGCCTCGCCGAGGCGTTGTCGGCCACCACGTCCGGCATCGTGAAGCGGTAGTCGGTGTAGCGCGAGTCCAGCACCTCGATCCCCACGGCCACACCGGCCGTCGCGGCCAGCACCTCGGTCGCCGTGCAGTGCGCGCCCGACAGGTCGCGGCCCATCACGAAGACGATCTCCGGCTCGCAGCGCGGGTTGATGTGCTCGGCCGCCACCAGCGGCTCGCCGAGCTCGAGGGCGTGGTCGGTCGCCAGGAAGCCGCGGATGGGGGAGTCGACCCCGACCTGCTTCTGCTTCGCCCGCGACGTCACGCCGAGCTTCCAGCCGATGACGTCGCCACGCCCCGCGCGCTGCTCGCGCTGTACGGCGTACGCCGCCGGCAGGTCGAGGGAGATCGTGTCCGAGAGCTGGGGGATCGCCTGGCGCTCGAGCCGGGCCGAGGTCAGCAGGTCGCTGGCTGTCGACATCAGTCCACCACTCTCAACGTGACCGGACCCAGCCGGTCGAAGTCGGCCCGGAAGACGTCTCCGGCGTTCATGGGCACGGCCGCGTGCAGCGCCCCGGTCATCACCAGGTGCCCGGGCTCCAGCGCGATCCCGTTCTCCCCCAGCGTGTTCGCCAGCCACGCCACCACCGCCAGCGGGTCGCCGAGAGCGGCCGCCCCGGCGCCGGTGTCCACCAGCTCGCCGTTGCGCGTCAGCGTCATCCCGATCAGCCGGGTGTCGACCTCCGACAGCGGCACCACCCGGCTGCTGACCGCGGCCGCGCCGTTGGAGGCCAGGTCGGCGACGGTGTCGGCGAGCTTGATCCGCCAGTCCTCGAAGCGCGAGTCGACGATCTCCACCGCCGCGCACACCCCGGCCACCGCCCGCGCCGCGTCGAGCACGCTCACGCCCGGACCGCGCAGCTCCGCGCCCATGACGGCGACGATCTCGGCCTCCATCTTGGGCTGGATGAAGTCGCTCATCGACACCTCGCCGCGGTCGGCGTACAGCGTCGAGCCGAGCACCGGGCCGTAGTCGGGGGAGTCGACGCCGATCATCTTCTGCATCGGCTTCGACGTCAGCCCGACCTTGTAACCGATGATCGTGTCCCCGTCGCCGAGTATCAGCTCGACCAGGTCCTTCTGCACGGCGTAGCCGTCGGCCATCCCGAGCGTGGGGTCCTCGTCGGTGAACGGCGGGATCTGGGTTCGGGTCCGCCGCGCGTCGTACAACGCACGCGCCTTCCCCGGCACGTCGGTGATGGGCATGGGCACTCCCTCGGTCGGGACAGCGGGTGCCGGACCATCCTGGCCGAGAGTGGTCGGCCGTCTGGGCGCTGGGTCCGCTGAGCGGACCGGGGTCGGCCTACCTTCCCCAGCGAAACCGGCGCTTCCCGAGTGATGCAACGCTCGGGAAGCGCCGGTTTCACTAGGTACCTGGTGAAACCGGCACCCCCAGCACGCTGTGACGCGTGTGACGGATGGGGTTCGGTGGATGGCCCGCCTACAGTGGAGGCAGCACCGACCCAGGAGGCCTTCCCCATGCGCACACTCACCCAGGTCATGACGGCCGCGACCGCCGTCGCCGCCCTCACCCTCGCGGGATGCGGCAGCGCGACGGAGGACGGGAGCGGCACCGGGGACGCCGAGAACACCGCTTCCGAGGTGTCCTCGGAGCACAACACCGCCGACGTCGACTTCGCCGCCGGCATGATCCCGCACCACGCCCAGGCCCTTGAGATGGTCGACATGGCCGACGGCCGTCCGCTCGACCCGGAGGTCGAGGAGCTGGCGTCCGCCATCGCCGAGGCGCAGCAGCCCGAGATCGAGACCCTCACCGGCTGGCTGGAGACCTGGGGCGAGGACGTCCCCGACGTCGACTCCATGACCGCCAAGGACATGGAGAGCATGGAGGGGATGGACGGCATGGAGGGGATGATGTCCGCGATGTCGATGCGCCAGCTCGAGAACGCCCCCGACCAGGCCTTCCAGGACGTCTGGCTCGCGCTGATGCTCGCCCACCACAAGGGCGCCGTCGCGATGGCCGAGACCGAGATCGCGGAGGGTGAGAACCCCGAGGCGGTCGCCCTGGCCGAGGACATCAAGGACAGCCAGAGCGCCGAGATCGAGACCATGAAGTCGCTCATCGGCGGGGGCGCCTGAGCCTCCTCGGAGGGCTCTGCTGAGATTTCTCCTCATCCGGTGTCGCAGCCGGTCGCTCCCGTGCGTGGAGTGGGTGAGGGCGCCACGGGGGCGCCCCGAACGAGAGGAGCCGATCATGAGCGAGTACCTGCTGTCCGTCATCCACGGTGAGGACAACGCGGTCCCCGAGGGCACCGACATCGAGGCCGTCTTCGGTGCCGTCGACGCCTTCAACACCGAGCTCCAGGCCCAGGGCGCCTGGGTCTTCGCCGGCGGGCTCCAGCCGATCGGCGCCGCCACCACGGTCGACGCCGTCGGCGCCGAGACGGTCGTGACCGACGGGCCCTACGCCGAGACCAAGGAGTACCTCGGCGGCTTCTGGGTGATCCAGGCCGCCGACCTCGACGAGGCGCACGCCTGGGCGACGAAGGCCTCCAAGGCCTGCGTCCACGCCGTCGAGGTGCGGCCCTTCCAGGGCGAGTGAGCTCCTCGGGCAGCGACTCGGAGGTCGACCCGGGGAACGGCCCGGAGGTCGACCCGGTGCTCGACGCCGCGATCGCCGAGGCGGTTCGCGCCGAGCACGCCCGGGTCGTCGGCTCGCTGGTCCGTCGCTTCGGTGACGTCGGGCTCGCCGAGGACGCCGCCGGCGAGGCGGTCGTGACGGCCGTGGAGACGTGGCGGCGCGACGGCGTACCCCCGAACCCGGGCGGGTGGCTGACCACCACCGCCGTACGGCGTGCGCTGGACCGGCTCCGGCGCGAGCAGTCGCGACCCCAGCGCGAGAGGGAGGCGGACCGGATGGACGAGGCCTCCCGCTCCGACGCCCTGCCGCTGGGGGTCGTCGACGACGACCGGCTCCGGCTGCTGTTCATGTGCTGCCACCCGGCGCTGGCGCCCGACGTACGGGTCGCGCTGACGCTGCGGCTGGTGGCCGGGCTGACGATGCCTGAGATCGGGCGTGCGCTGCTGACCCCGGAGCGCACGGTGGCCCAACGCATCACCCGGGCCAAGCGCAAGATCGCCGCGACGAACCTGCCCTTCACGATCCCGGCGGCTGCGGACCTGCCGGCGCGGGTGGCGGGGGTGCGGACCGTCGTCTACCTCGTCTTCAACGAGGGCCACCTGGGCTCGACCGACCCGGTGCGCGACGACCTGGCCGCCGAGGCGGTCCGGCTGGGGCGGATGCTGGTCGCCCTCGTCCCGGACGACCCGGAGTCGCAGGGGCTGCTGGCGCTGATGCTGCTCACCCAGGCGCGGCGGCCGGCGCGGGTCGTCGAGGGGTCGATCGTGCTGCTGGCCGACCAGGACCGCTCGCGCTGGGACCGGGAGCTCGTCGAAGAGGGGCACGCGATCGTGCGGCGCCTGCTGGCGCGCAACCAGCCCGGACCGCTGCAGATCCAGGCCGCGATCAACGCCGTCCACACCTCGGCCGCGACGGCCGCCGCGACCGACTGGCGCCAGGTCGTCGCGCTCTACGACCAGCTGCTGGCGATCGCGCCGTCACCGGTGGTGGCGACCAACCGGGCCGTCGCGCTGGCCGAGCTCGCCGGCCCCGAGACCGGGCTGCTCGAGCTCGACCTCCAGCCGTTGGCCGACTACCACCCCTGGCGGCTGGCCCGTGGTCACCTGCTGGCCCTCCTCGGGCGCAGCGAGGAGGCCGAGACCGAGCTGCGGGCGGCGTTGGCGCTGACCTCCAACCCGGCCGAGCAGTCCGAGATCCTGCGGCGGCTCGCTGCGCTCTGAGGGTCCTCGTCCGCGGACGTCGGCTGCACAACTGGCGTCTCGCGCCTGCACAAGTGGCGTCTCGCGCCTGCACAAGTGGCGTCTCGTGCCTGCACGACTGACCTCTTGCGGGGTCAGGAGGGGGCGACCTGGCAGCCGGGGCACCACGTGAGCGTGCGCGCCACCATCTCGGCCGACCTGATCCGCTCGCCGCAGCGCCGGCACGCCTGCCCCGCTCGGCGGTACACCTCGTAGCTGGCCCGGAACCGGCCGCGGCCCTCCCAGTACAGCGTGCGCTCCAGGTCGTCCTCGCGCGTCACGATGCTGCCGACCTCGACACCGACCGCCATGAGCCGCACCAGGTCGGACCACAGCTCGTCGTACACCTCACGGGGGAGGTCGCGACCGGGCGTGAAGGGGTCGAGGCGTGCCCGGTGCAGCACCTCGGCGCGGTAGACGTTGCCGACGCCGGCGACGACCGACTGGTCCATGAGCAGCGCGCCGATGGAGCGGCGCGAGCGGCTGATCGTGCGCCAGCCCGCCTCGGGGTCGGCGTCCTCGCGCAGCGGGTCCGGACCGAGGCGGGCCAGCAGGGCGGCGACCTCGTCGGCGTCGACGAGCGTGCAGGCGGTCGGGCCGCGCAGGTCGCCGACGTGGGTGTCGTTGACGAGCCGCAGCCGGACCTGGCCGCGGACCGGCAGGTCGTCGGGGGCCGGTCGCGCCTTGCGGCGGTGCTGCCGCACCGAGAACCGGCCGAACAGCCCCAGGTGCACGTGCAGCCGGGTGCCGGCCAGCTCGCGCGGCAGGTCGAGACCGACCAGCAGGTGCTTGCCGAACGCCTCGGCGCCGAGCCACACCGACCCGTCGACGAGCGCGGCCCCCTCGGTGAAGCGGCCCTGGGGCGAGGTCGCCGCGACCACCCCGTCGGCGTACGCCGCGTCGAGCCGGCGGGCCAGCGCGTGGATGGTGTGGCCCTCTGGCACCCCGCCAGCCTGCCAGCGCCTGCCAAGGGCGCTGTTGGTTTCCCACGGTATGCAGGCAGACTGGCACTCCCCATGGCGTCCGGAGCATGGGGAGTGCCAGGGATCCGGCATACCGTGGGAAACCGGCATCCCCCGAGGGAGGGAACGGATGAGCAACGACCCCGCGATCGTGATCGTCTCGGACGTGCACGGCGAGCACCTGCTCGACGAGTTCGGGCGCTACACCCGCGACTACCAGCTGTACGTCGAGCCGTCGGCCGACCGTGCCGAGCAGCGGCTGGCCGACCTGCGCGCCGACGGCACCCCCGTCGCGCTGCTCGTCTCCGACACCGAGCTGCCCGACGCCGACGTGATGAGGGCGATGTACCGCCTGCGCGCCGTCGTGCCCACCGCCCGGCGTCTGGTCGTCGCCCACCACACCCGGTTCCTCCTCGACGCCGAGCGGCTGCGTCCCGGCCTGGCCACCGGCAAGTACGACGCCTACCTGCTGATGCCGCGTGGCCGGCGCGACGAGGAGTTCCACCACGCCGTGAGCGAGCTGCTCAGCGACTGGGGCTCGACAGTGGCCAAGCCCGAGGTCGAGAGCGTCAGCATCGTGTCGCCGGTCCTGGACCAGGTCACGATGGGCGTGCGCGACTTCCTCGACCGGATGGGCATGCCCTACCGCGTGCACGCCCCGGACTCCGACGCCGGCGCCCGGATCCACGACGACCTCGTCGCCCAGGGCCACCCGGCCGACGCACCGTTCCCGTGGGTGGCCTCGCTCAAGGGCGACACCTTCCCCGCGCGAAGCGCCCGCGACGTGGCGGTGGCGATGAACGGACGCCCCGACGAGCTCGTCGTCGACCAGGTCGTCGACCTCTGCGTCGTCGGTGCCGGTCCGGCCGGCCTCGCCGCCGCGGTGTACGGCGCCTCCGAGGGCCTGTCGACCGTGGTGCTCGAGGCCGAGGCCGTCGGGGGACAGGCGGGCACCAGCTCGATGATCCGCAACTACCTCGGTTTCCCCCGCGGCATCTCCGGCATGCGGCTGTCCCAGCGCGCCCGCAACCAGGCGCTGCGCTTCGGCAGCCGGTTCTTCACCGGCTGGGACGTCACCCGCCTCGAGCCGGGTCGCGACGGCGAGCCCCACCTGCTCGTCACCGAGGGCGGCACGGTCCGCGCCCGCGCCGTGGTCGTGGCCAGCGGCGTGCGCTACCGCCGCCTCGGCGTGGAGAGCATCGAGGCGATGACCGGTCTCGGCGTCACCTACGGCAGCGCGATGACGACCGCCCGCGAGCTCGAGGGACAGCACGCGGTCGTCGTCGGGGGCGGCAACTCCGCCGGCCAGGCCGCCGTCCACCTGGCCAAGTTCGCCGCGTCGGTCACCATCGTGATCCGGCGCCCCGAGCTGGCCGAGACGATGTCGGCCTACCTCGTCAACGAGATCCGCTACCTCGACCGCATCACCGTCCGACCCTGCACCGAGGTCGTCGACGGCGGCGGCGCCGACCGGCTGGAGTGGCTGGACCTGCGCGACACCACCACCGGCACCACCGAGCGGGTGGAGGCGCGCGGGCTGTTCCTGCTGCTCGGTGCGGCGCCGCACTGCGACTGGCTGCCCTCGGACCTCGCGCTCGACGAGCGCGGCTTCGTGCTGACCGGGCGCGACGTGCCCAAGGAGCACTGGACCGACGGCCTGCCGCCGGAGAACCTCGCCACCACGGTGCCCGGCGTCTTCGCGGCCGGCGACATCCGGTCGGGGTCGATGAAGCGGGTTGCCTCGGCCAGCGGCGAGGGCGCCTCCGTGGTGCCGCTCGTCCACCAGTGGCTGACGTCCGCCGACGTCGTGGCGGCGCCGAGCACGTGAGTGCACCCGTGCGCCGCGCGCCCGGCGACGTGCTGGTCCACCTGCGGCGGGCGCGCGACCACATCGACACCCACTACGCGCAGCCGCTCGACCTGGCGGCGGTGGCCGCGGTGGCGGGGATGAGCAAGTACCACTTCCAGCGCCTCTTCCTCGCGACGTACGGCGTCTCGCCGTCCGAGCACCTCACGCGTCGACGGCTGGAACGGGCCCAGGACCTGTTGCGCGCAACCGGTCTGTCGGTGACCGAGGTCTGCCACGCCGTCGGCTTCACGAGCCTCGGGACGTTCTCGCGGCGGTTCCGCGAGGTCGTCGGGGTCAGCCCGACCGAGTTCCAGGGCCGGTGGGGAGCCGGCGCGCCGCGGATCCCCGGATGCTTCGTCTTCATGTGGGGCCTGGCCGAGAAGGCCCCCGCCGAGCCCGAGGGGTGACCCGGCAGGATGGTGGGGTGATCCGTCGGCTGCTCGTCCTCGCTCCGCTGCTGCTCACCCTGGCCGCCTGCGGTGACGACGGTGAGCCGGCGGGGGTCGCCGGCATGCGGCTGATGGACGGTGGCCGCGTCGAGGTCGTCGTCGAGAGCGGCGGCTCGTGCGTCGAGCCGGGCCCGGTCGAGCTGGAGGAGTCGCGCACCGAGGTCACCGTGGCGGCGACCACGCTGCGCAGCGGTGGCGACTGCACCGACGAGGGCGTCCTCGAGACGACGAAGATCCGGCTCACCTCACCGATCGGCGACCGGGCCGTGGTCGACGCGAGCACCGGCGACGAGGTGCCCTACGTCGTGT